>CAJXVT010000013.1 GCA_913062575.1 uncultured Flavobacteriaceae bacterium
TTTATGTAAAAGTTGATGTATTTCTGAGTGCTATCATGAATCGGCGTGTAGCGTTCTTTATTTCCTTTTCCTAAAACTCTAATATATCCTTCATTAAAAAATAAATCAGACATTCTTAAGGTAATTAACTCGCTAACTCGCAACCCACAGCTATAGATAGTCTCAATAATTGTCCTGTTGCGTTCTCCTTGCGGATGACTTAAATCGATTGCTGAAATTAGTTCATCAATTTCATGCTCTGATAATGTATCTGGTAGTTTTCTACCTATTTTAGGTGTTTCAATCAAATCTGTTGGATTATCAGAACGATAATCTTCAAAGATTAAATAATCAAAAAAGTTACGTAAACCTGAGATAATTCTAGATTGAGTACTTGGCTTTATCTCTTTAGAAATTTCGTAAATAAAACGTTGAATTACTTGAAAATCAATATGTATTGCAGAAATTGTGATTTCGTTTTCTTCTAAAAATAGCATCAATTTATGAATGTCTCTTGTATAACTATCAATAGTGTTTTGAGAAAGCCCTCGTTCTATTTTTAAAAATAATTGATACTCTTTTATTGCGTGTTGCCATTTCATACCTTAACAAATGTTTAAGTTATAATTATGATTTCTTATACAAGGGGAATTTAAGTTTTTTTTATATTTGAAGTAATAAAAAAAATAAAAAAAAGGAATTATGAAAAAAGTAGTATTAACCATTATTATGGTTGCGGTAGCGTATACGGCAAATTCTCAAAAGAATAATGGACAAACAGAAAAAGGAAAATTTTTAATAGACTTAAATACTCAGGTATTTGGAGGTGGTGGTCTTCAAACAAACACAGGTTTTAGTTTTGTTCAATCAAATGGGTATTCTTCTTGGTCAGTAGGATTAGATGGTGGTTATTTTATAGCCGATAATTTTGCGCTAAAAGCTGGTTTTGGCTATGCCGATAGTAGTCATGGAGGGAATTCTGTTTTTTCCTATAAAATAGGCGCTAAATATTATTTAAAAGGGAATATACCTTTTGAGGTAAATTTATCAGGTTCTAATGTTGACTTCCTAGTTGATAAGCCGTTGTCTTTGGGGTTGAGTGGGGGTTATGCTTTTTTTCTAGGCGATAAGTTAAGTATTGAACCTAAAATTAATTACTCAATACCAGTAAATAACAAATATATTCTTAAAGAATCTCTTTCTTTAGGGGTTAGTTTCTCAATTCATTTATAGAAATAATTTTATATTTAAAAAAAGGGAGCTATTTAGCTTCCTTTTTCTATTTTTACAAGTATGAAACTAATCATTATTAACGGCCCTAATTTAAACTTACTTGGTAAAAGAGAACCAGAAATTTATGGTTCTGATACCTTTGAAGATGTATTCAAAAGTTTGCAAACAAAATTTCCAACACTAGAATTATCGTACTATCAATCTAATATAGAAGGAGAAATCATTGATAAACTACATGAAGTAGGTTTTGATTATGACGGAATTATTTTAAATGCAGCAGCATATACACATACCTCAATCGGAATAGGAGATGCCGTAAAAGGCGTAGAAACACCAGTTGTTGAGGTGCATATTTCTAATGTGCATGCCAGAGAAGAATTTAGGCATACAAGTTATATTGCTCCAAATGCAAAAGGTGTATTATTCGGGTTTGGAATCAAAGGCTATGAATTAGCAATTGAAAGTTTTTTATAGTTTCATTTTCATTTTAATGTCAGAACGCTCATAATGAGAATCATGTTCCAACTCAACTTCTACAAAGCCTACTTTTTTATACAAGTTTATTGCTGGGACTAATGTTCTATGAGAATATAAAGTAATGCTATCCCATTGTTGCTTTTTGGAAAACTCAATACAATAATTCATAAGTTTTTGACCAATTTTAAGCCCTTGATATTTGGGGGAGACGGCCATTTTACTTAACTCATAAAACTCATTTTGGTTGATAAGGGCAACAGTTCCTACAATTTCATTATTGTATTTTGAGAAAAAGATATATCCTCCCTTGTCAATGATATGTTTTTCTGGGTTACTCAGTACCTTTTTATCATAAGGCTCTACATAAAAATATTTCTCAAGCCATTCTACATTTAAGTTGTAAAATTCAGCTGCATATTCGTTTTTGTAATTAACTATTTCTATGTTTTCTTTTAATTGATCCATAATTCTATTATAAAGTGGATATTCTTTTTGTTTTGACTCAGTTTGTCTAATATGTTCCATAAAACTTGTAGGTTCATTATTGGTAATTGATGATAATTGTTCTTCAATAATTTTCCAAATTGGCTGTAGCTTTATTAATATTGTCGTTCCCTTTTTTGATAATGCTAGATTTTTTTTTCTTTTATCTTTCTTGTCAGTAATCGTTTTTAATAATCTTCTTTTCTCTAAATTATGAATGAACTGAGTTACTGCTGGTTGACTTATATTTAACATAGAGGCAATTTCACCAACACATATTTCTTTTTCATCAGAAATTGTTTTAAATACTGGCATTAACGAAGGTTCAAAATCAATACCTAAATGTTTGTAAATTTTTTTTACATCTTTCATTAAGCTGTCACTTAACCTTTTTAATCTTGATCCAAATGCTAACTCTTGGAATTGCTGTAATTTATCCATTTTAGTTTATATAAGTGCTTATGCAAATATATAAAAATATGTCATTCAATTTAATAAGTTGAGAAAAAAATTAAATTTTAGAATCTATGATAGCCATCATTTCTTCTTCTAATTGAATAGTTTTTTTGTAGATGTGTTTGGCCTTTGCTAATATGTCGTTAGCAAATACAGTGTCTTTAATGTCTTTAGCATTGATTCTCACATTAAAATATGCTCCTATTACGGCTGTTCTAGCACAGAGTGCTCCGACACCAGAATCAGAAAGAGAATTTTGCAGGCCATCTTTAGCCATTGCCAGCATAACTTCCATAGAGTTATAAGCTGTTTCCATTACTTTAAACGGAATTTCAGTTGCATATTTTGTGGCATTTTCAATTGCTTTTTTTCTTATACTTTTTTCTTCTTCAGAAGATTTTGGCAATCTAAATCCGTCAATAATTTTATTAAAAGCATTGGTATCTTCATCAACCAAAAACAACAACTCATTTTTATATGCCTGTCCTTTCTGTGCCCAATCCGAATAGAATTCCCATTTCTCATCCCAACCTGCTTTATGAGCTGATAAATTAGCAACCATTGTTCCTAAAGAAACTCCTAGTGCACCAACATAGGCAGAAATACTTCCGCCTCCAGGGGCCATTGACTCAGAAGCTGTTTCATCTGCAAAGCCTTTAACAGTAAAGTCAATCAGCTTTTTGTCAGCATTGGCATTCATTACATATTCTATAATTCGTTCTTGAGGATTGAAAGGCTTTAAGTCATCTAATCCTAAAGATTTTATAGAGATTTTTATTTTTTCACTTTCACTAATTCCTAAAGAACGCTCTTGTTTTGTCAGGAAATAATCGGCAGCATCTAACATTGCTTGCAAAGGAACCAAGCCAACTAATTCAGAGCCTGTAACTCTTAATCCACGACTTGTAGCTGATGTTACTGTTTCATCAAAAGCTTCATGCATAGAAGTGATACTGATATTTGTAAGATTGTATGAAATTTGTGCAATTCCGTATTCTTCAATAAACCAACCAATTCCTTTTACTGCTTTTAACTTTCCTGGAACTCTAACAGGCTCACCATTTTTATCCAATACTTTTTTTCCGGTAATCGGATTTCCTTCTCGAAGTACTCTTCCGGCTTCACGAACATCAAAAGCAATAGCATTTGCACGTCGAGTAGAAGTTGAGTTTAAATTTACATTGTATGCAATTAAGAAATCACGAGCAGAAATTGCGGTAACTCCAGAGGTGGTTATTTGTTTATTGTATTCTGAAGGGCCAAAATCAGGTTTCCATTGTGGATTAGCTAATTTATCTTTTAAGCCTTCATATTCTCCAGAACGTACCGTTGCTAAATTTTTTCTCTCATTAGAAGAAGCAGCATTTTCATAATAATAACCCGAAATGCCTAGCTCATCACCAACACGTTTTCCTAATTTATGAGCAAAGGTTGCTGTCTCTTCCATAGAAATATTTGCAATTGGAACAAGTGGACAAACATCAGTAGCACCAAAACGAGGATGCTCTCCAGTTTGTTTACTCATATCTATTAATTCAGAAGCTTTTTTGATCAATTTAAAAGCGGCTTCAATAACTAAATGAGGTTCGCCAACAAATGTAATTACAGTTCTGTTAGTTGTATTTCCAGGGTCAACATCTAGTAGTTTTACACCTTCAACAGTCTTTACAATATTAGCAATTTCGTTTATTTTTTGTAAATCTCTACCTTCACTAATATTTGGTACACATTCTATAAGTTGTTTGTTCATTGGAGTTTAAGTTTGATGTTCTCAAATGTAAAGTTTTCAGTGAAATAAATAATAAATATTTTTAAAAAATGATTCTTAAGAAATCGTTAAAAAAGGTATATTTGTTTTTCACATTAATGTAGATGATTTATGGAACAAAAGTGGCTTTTTGTAATTTCCCCTAAAACGAAGCTCATTGACCTAAACTTAAAAGAAGTTTGGCAGTATCGCGATTTGTTGATGCTATTTGTAAAACGGGATGTGATTACTTTATACAAACAAACAATATTAGGGCCTCTTTGGTATCTAATTCAACCTTTATTTACTTCTATAATTTTTACATTGGTTTTTAATAATGTTGCAGGAATACAAACAGGTGGAATTCCTCCGTTTTTATTCAATTTAGCAGGAATCACTATTTGGAATTATTTCAAAGAATGTTTAACTGCAACTTCAGATACCTTTAAAAAGAATGAACAAATTTTTGGTAAAGTGTATTTCCCAAGAATAATAATGCCAATGTCTATTGTTGTCTCTAATTTACTGAAATTTGGAATACAAATTTTGGTTTTTATTGCTTTCTATATTTATTTTATAACTACTGGACATGATTTGATAGTTAGCAAATATATTTTCCTTTTTCCTGTACTTGTTTTATGTATGGGGATGTTAGGATTGGGGTTAGGAATGATTATTTCATCAATGGTTACCAAATATAGAGATTTAACTTTCTTAGTGAGTTTTGGAGTTCAGTTATTAATGTATATTTCATTAGTTGTTTTACCGCTGTCTTTATTTCAAGAAAAAGGATTTGAATGGGCTGTAAAATATAATCCAATGGCTTACATTGTCGAATCTGGACGTTTTATGATCTTAAATGAAGGATCAGTTTCTCAATTTGGTGTAATTTATACATCAATTTTTTCTATTGCTGTTTTATTATTGGGAATTGTGATTTTTAATAAAACAGAAAAAACTTTTATAGATACCATATAGTGATGAAAGACGATATTATTTTAAAAGTAGAAAATGTATCTAAGCAATATAGACTTGGTACTATTGGTACCGGAACTATTAGTCATGATTTTAATCGTTTTTTAGCAAGAATCAGAGGGAAAGAAGACCCGTATCTGAAAATTGGAGAAACGAATGATAGGTCTTCTAAAGGTAAATCAGAGTATGTTTGGGCACTAAAAGATATCAATTTTGAAGTAAAGCGTGGAGAGATTTTAGGAATTATTGGAAAAAATGGAGCAGGTAAATCTACATTGCTAAAAATATTATCAAAAGTTACTGGTCCAACAACTGGATCTATTAAATCTAGAGGTCGAATCGCTTCTTTGTTAGAAGTTGGTACAGGTTTTCATCCAGAAATGACAGGAAAAGAGAATATCTTCTTAAATGGAGCTATCCTTGGAATGACTAAAAAAGAAATTTCATCTAAATTAAATGAAATTGTAGAATTTTCTGGTTGTGAACGTTATATTGATACGCCTGTAAAAAGATATTCTAGCGGAATGAAAGTCCGTTTGGCATTTGCTGTAGCAGCATTTTTAGAGCCAGATATTTTAGTAGTTGATGAGGTATTAGCTGTTGGTGACGCAGAGTTTCAGAAGAAAGCCATTGGTAAAATGAAAGATATCTCTTCTCAAGGTGGACGTACAGTATTGTTTGTTAGTCATGATATGAATGCCATTAAAAGTCTGTGTTCTCGGTTGGTAATTTTAAAGAACGGAACAATTAAATTTGTTGGAGCTGTAGAGCAAGGAATTCAGAATTACTTGTACACTTCGGAAAATTTTAATGCAAGAACATTTATTAAAAATGATATTCAAATAGTCTCTGCTACAATTGGAGTTAGTAGTAGTTCACAAGAAGTTATTGAAGTATTTAAACCATTGGATATTTATGTTAAATTAAGTTTTAAAAAAGAAATTCCAAGTGATTTTAAAATGGAATTATTTTTTAATGACTTATTTGGGCAACCAATAAGTACAGTTTCATCCTGGTTAAATTCTATGGCTATAACTCCAAAGAATAGTGAATTAAACGTGCATATCAAATTGTTAAATGGGCTGTCTTTTAATGAAGGTGAATATTCAATTTCTTTACGAACATTTACATCTGTAACAACAGATTTTGAAGATGTGTTACAGTTTAGTGTAATTAATTCGAAGTATACAGGGTATAAATTCCCTTTGAAACCCATTCATGGTAAAGTGTATTTGCCAAATACTTGGGAAGTTAAATAAAGGCAGAAATTAGTAAGTTATAAAAATGAGAAAAGGTGCAAATCCGGAAAAAGAGAACTTTAATATTCTTATAAAGAATTATCATAGAATCATTATACCTATTTACATACCCCATTTTGAAGGGTACTTTTCAGATTCATTTGAAATTCTTAAACTATGTATCCAATCACTGCTATTAACGGTTCATGATAAAACAAGAATAACTCTTTATAACAATGCGTCACATCCTTTGGTAAAAGAATACATTGATGAGTTGTATAAAAAAGAGGATTATATTGATCAAGTTTTTCATTCGAAAGAAAACTTAGGTAAAATAAATGCATATTTGTCGGCAGCAAAAAGTAATGTTGAACCTTTGATAACAGTTACCGATGCGGATGTTTTTTTTAAAAATAATTGGCAGTCAAGTGTAGAGAAAATATTTATAGATTTTAAGGAAGCAGGGATGGTAAGTCCTGTTCCATCAAGCAAAGCATTTAAGAGTTTTGTTGATGCAAATTGGTATTATGGATTTTTTAAAGGGAAAATTCGGTTTAAAGATGTAGAAGACCCTGAAGGGTTGAAAAACTTTGATGAAAGTTTAGGGAATGTGAAACCATTATATGATGCTATTCATTTGAAACAGTATATGGTTTTGAGTAATAAAAAAAATGAAGCGGTAATGGGATGTGGCCATTTTTTGGCAACATTGAGGCGTGAGGTTTTTGATAAAGGCCCTAATGAGCCTTCATATATTAAAATCCATGGAGGTATAGAAAATAAATTTATTGATTTACCAAATGAGAAATTAGGGTTTTTAAGACTTGCTACCAAAAAAAATTATGCATTTCATTTAGGGAATACAGTAGAAGGATGGATGTATGAAGAGTTTCATAAAATCACAAAAAGTAATGAGAAACCATTTGAAGCAGAAGATTTTGCAAACTATAAGAAATACAATTTTGTTCAATTAAAAATAGGTGGTGTTTTAAGTAGAATACTATTGTCTTCTTTTATAAAAGGCAAATATTTTGAAAAGATAGGTTTGAAATCAACTAGCCCCGAAAAGTATTAAAAATAAGTTTAGTACTAATTAGTATTTTATCATCTTGTGTTAAAAATGAATTTTAAATAAATAAAATGAAAACTAGAAATAATGTTTTGATTTCTCACATAGGAATTCCGAGTGATGTAATTGGTAGTTGGAATGTTTTATTTACAAATTTAATTGATAGTGATACTTCCATTTTTACTCATATTATTTCACCTATTACGGTGAGAAAAGTTGATAATATCAATCATATTATAGTGAATGAACCAACTTTTGCTACTTATAAAATTGGAAAGATTATCAAGTTTTATAAAAATAGAGTTTATTGGCAGGCTTTAAAAAAAATATTAATTGAAAATACAGCAACTGTAACTGTTGTAAATGTTATAGATAATATTGGGGTTTTATTAGCAATTGATTTTTTGTCAAAACAAGAGGGATTCAGAAATAAATTACATATTAATTTTTTCTTACATGGTTATAATTTTGGAAATCATGTAGAAAAAACTAAAATTTATAATTCAATAGATACGTTAATCCTTTTGACTAATTTATCTTATATAAATCAAATTAAAAACAATCATGCTATTCCATGTGAAGTGAAATTATTACGTAATGGTATCGATTCAGCTGTATTTTACCCATTGGAACAGTTACAAAAATCAAATCTTAGAAAAAATTTAAATTTGAAAAGTGGTAAAAAATATTTTTTATGGGTTTCTCAAGATAGGCCTAAAAAAGGGCTGAAAATTGTTTTAAAAGCTTGGAGGAAATTGACATTGAATAACCCTAATATAGAGTTAATTGTTATTGGGACACATAGTGAAATTAAAGAAAAACAAGTTATTTGGATAGAAAGAATGAAAAATATTAATTTGGCAAAATATTATCAAGCTACTGATTATTATTTATTTTCTACTTTATGTCATGAAGGACATCCTTTAAGTTTAACAGAAGCTTTAAAGTGTGGAGCAAAATGTTTGGCCTCTAATATAGATCCAATTTCTGAAGTTTTGCATGAGGGGAATTTAGGGATATTAGTGGATAATCCGAATTTTGTAAGTAGTTGGATTAATTCTATAAATTATGCTTTGAATAATGACATAGATTTTAATAAAGAGAATGTGGATTTGTTAAAACTGTATGATTTTGATCAATGGTCGAAAGAAATAAAAATGATATTTAATGAATAGAAGAATATTTACTATAGCCGAGATAGGTCAAGCCCATGATGGTAGTTTAGGAATGGCACATGCGTATATAGATGCCGTAGCCAAAACAGATTGCAGTTCAATAAAATTTCAAACCCATATAGCTGAAGCTGAAAGCAGTGAATTTGAGCCTTTTCGCGTGAAATTCTCAAAACAGGACGCTACTCGTATTGAATATTGGAAGCGAATGGAGTTTACCCTAGACCAATGGAAAGAGTTGAAAAGGCATTGCGATGAGGTAGGACTAGAGTTTATGAGTTCTCCTTTTAGTAATGCAGCTGTTGATTTATTAGAAAAAGTTGGGGTTAAACGCTATAAAGTAGGATCAGGAGAAGTAAATAATTTTGTTCTTTTAGAAAAAATAGCAAAAACAGGAAAACCCATAATCATTTCTTCAGGAATGAGTTCTTTTGAAGAGCTGGATAAAACAGTTGATTTCTTGAAAAGCAGAAACGTAACTTATTCAATTTTACAATGTACTACGGCGTATCCAACAGATCCAAAACAATATGGATTAAACGTTATTCAAGAGCTGAAAAATAGATATGGTGTGCCTGTTGGCTTTTCAGATCATTCGTCATCTATAGAATCTTGTATCGCTGCCACAGCTTTTGGTGCCCAAATATTGGAGTTTCATGTAGTTTTTGATAAAGAGATGTTTGGTCCTGATGCAAAATCATCTTTAACTTTTAAAGAAGCTACTCAATTGGTAAAAGCTGTGAGAAATATTCAAATTGCTTTAAATCATCCTGTTGATAAAAACAAGAATTCACAATATCTTGAGCTGAAACAAATTTTTGAAAAATCGTTAGCAATTAATAAAAATTTGAAAAAAGGACATGTGTTAACTTTTTCAGATTTAGAAGCAAAAAAGCCAAAAGGATATGGTATTTTAGCAAGTGAATATGAAAAAATAGTAGGTAAAAAACTCAATAAAGATTTGAATAAATGGGGTTTTTTAAATGTTGAAGATATAATAGATTAATATGTCAATAAAAAAAATCTGTGTAGTAGTCACAGCTCGTCCTTCCTATAGTCGTGTAAAAACGGCTTTAACAGCAATAAAAAATCATCCAAAGTTAGAACTACAATTAGTTATTGCGGGTTCAGCTTTGTTAGGACGTTATGGAAATGCAGTTGAATTTATTGAAAAAGATGGATTTGAAATATCTGAAAAAGTGTTTATGGTTTTGGAAGGAGAAAATCCAACATCAATGGCAAAAACAACAGGTTTGGGAGTAATGGAGTTAGCAAATGTTTTTTATAAACTACAACCAGAAGCTGTAGTTACTATTGCCGATAGATTTGAAACCATTGCAACAAGTATAGCTGCTTCTTATCAAAACATTCCTTTGATTCATATTCAAGGAGGAGAAGTGACTGGAAATATTGATGAAAAAGTACGTCATGCCAATACAAAATTAGCAGATTTACATTTAGTTGCATCTGAAGATGCAAAAGAACGAGTTCTTAAAATGGGAGAGAACCCAGATATGGTTTTTAACACAGGTTGTCCGTCAATAGATTTAGCAAACGAAATAAAACAAAATTCAAAACTAGATTTTGACCCTATTGAAAAATATGGAGGAGTTGGAGAAAAGATTAATTGGGAAAAAGGATATATAGTAGTAATGCAACATCCCGTTACTACAGAATATGAATCAGCAAGAAAAGATGTTGAAAAGACATTAGAAGCAATTTACGAGTTAAACATTCCTACATTTTGGTTTTGGCCAAATGTTGATGCTGGAGCAGATGGAACATCTAGTGGAATAAGAAGTTTTAGGGAGGTTAAAAAACCTAAAAACATTCATTTTTTTAAAAATATGGAACCTAATGATTTTTTGCGCCTTTTGTCAAACAGTCTATGTTTGATTGGAAATTCAAGTGTTGGTATTCGAGAATGTTCTTATTTAGGAGTTCCAGTAGTGAATTTAGGATCACGACAAAATAAAAGACAAAGAGGAAATAATGTGTTAGATACACATTATGATAAAAATGCCATTATAAATGCCATAAAAGAAAGGATTGAATGCAAAAATATTACTTCCTCAAATATATATGGGAAAGGGGAATCCGGAGAGAAAATTGCAGAAATTATAGCAAACACAAAAATTTATTTTCATAAAACAATTCAATATTAATCATGAAGATACTCGGTTTAATTCCAGCAAGGGGAGGATCGAAAGGTGTTCCCGGAAAGAACATTAAATTATTAGGAGGTAAACCATTATTACAATATACCTCAGAAATTGCAATTCAATGTAATGGGTTATCTAAAGTTGTTTTAAGTTCTGATGATGATGAAATAATTAAAATAGCTAAAGATTTAGGAATAGATGTTCCTTTTATTCGCCCTGATAATTTAGCTAAAGATGCTTCACCAACCTTACCAGTTATTCTACATGCTTTGGCATTTTTTGAATCGAAGGGAGAGTATTTTGATGCGGTTTGTTTGTTACAAGTTACAAGCCCATTTAGAACCGTTGAATTTTTAGATCAAGCAATTCAGCAGTTTATTAATCATGATACAGATTCTTTAGTATCCGTATTAGAAGTGCCTCATGAATACAATCCTCATTGGACTTTTGAATTGGATGAAAAGAAACATCTGAAAATTGCTACTGGTGAAGAGGGAATTATTACTAGACGTCAAAGTTTGCCCAAAGCATATCATAGAGATGGGAGTTTGTATATCACAAAAACATCAGTTTTAAAAGAACAGTTCTCTTTGTATGGAAAAACAATTTCTCATATTGAATCGTCGAAAGAATTTTATGTAAATATTGATACATTGAAGGATTGGGAAAAAGCGGAAAAACTTGTAGTTAAACTCTATAAATAAATTTTTATGTGTGGAATTACTGGAGTCATAGGTGAGAAATCTTCCAAATTAGTAATAGATGAAATGCTTACTGCCCAAAATCATAGAGGACCTGATAATAGAAGTAGTTTTATTGAAGAAAATATTAGCTTTGGACATAATAGATTGTCTATTATCGATTTGTCTTCTGAAGCAAATCAACCATTTTATGATCAGGAGGAAAGATATGTTTTAGTTTTTAATGGTGAGATTTACAACTATTTAGAATTGAAAGAGGAATTGGATTATGATTTTAAAACAGAATCTGATACAGAAGTGCTTTTAGCATCATATATAAAATGGGGAAAAGATTGTTTAGACAAGCTAAATGGAATGTTTTCTTTTGCAATTTGGGATAGAAATGAAAAAAAACTTTTTGCAGCTAGAGATCGTTTTGGAGTAAAACCATTCTATTATCATTTATCTAAAGGAGGAGATTTTTATTTTGCTTCAGAAATCAAAACAATTCATAAAGCGGGTATAAAAAAAACGCCTAATAAAAAAGTTTGGGCCAGTTATTTTTCTTTTGGAAGTTACGGTATGCCTAACGAAACATTTTGGTCCTTGATAAATCAATTACCTGGAGGGCATTATTTAGAGTACTCTAACAAAAAAATAAAAATTCATAAATGGTATTTTTTTGAAGAAAGGATTAAAAAACATCAAAATAATTACACGTATTCTGAGGCAAAGGAAAAGTACATTACGTTATTAAAAAATAGTATCAAATTACGCTTTAGAGCAGATGTTCCCGTGGGATTTAATGTTAGCGGAGGTCTAGATAGTTCTGCATTGCTCGCATTTGTAAACTTGGAAGAAGGAAAAGATAAAATCAATGCATTTACTTTTTATACTGATGATGAGCGTTATGATGAATTGCCTTGGGTAAAGGAAATGATTGCATTAACAAAGAACCCTTTGCATCAAGTGCTTTTTAAAGCAGATGACGTTGAAGAGTTTGCAAAATACATAAGCTTACATCAAGATGAGCCTTTTGGGGGGATACCTACTTTGGCATATGCAAAGATTTTTCAAGAATCAAGAAAACAAGGAACGATTGTCTTATTAGATGGACAAGGAATGGATGAGCAATGGGCTGGTTATGATTATTATTTAAAAAACACGGATAGTACAATTCAAGGAGTAAATGCCTCTCCTTTTAGAAGTAATGTACTTTCGGAAGATTTTAAAAAAAGTGCAGAAAAACCAGTTTACTCTAAACCTTTTGATGACGATTTGTTAAATTTACAATTCAGAGATTTATTCTATACAAAGATACCACGAGCATTGCGTTTTAATGATAGAATTTCGATGGCGTTTAGTATAGAATTAAGAGAACCTTTTTTAGATTATAGATTGGTCGAATTTGCATTTGCACAACCTAAAGAATTTAAAATTAAAAATGGTGTCCAAAAGAAAATGTTGCGAGAAATTGTTTCAGAATATTTGAGTGATTCAATTAGTTACGCACCTAAAAGGCCTTTGCAAACTCCACAACGAGAATGGTTAGGTGAAGAGTTAAAGAATTTTGTTTCAAGTGAAATAGATGCAATAGAGAAGTCGGAATTTTCTGATTGGTTTGTGATAGATGAATTGAAAAATGAATATAAAAATTATCTTAATGGAGACAATGATTCTAGTTTTCATATTTGGCAATGGATCAATTATAATATGTTAGTGAGTTAATATGAAAAGAATTGGAATATTATTACCTGACGGTGTTGGAATACGAAATTATATGTTTTCTTCCTTTTTAAAGAACTTAATGCTTTCTGAAAAAGTAGAAATTGTCTTGATTCATTCAGTTACAGAAATGGCTATTTCTGAAATAGAGAATCATAATAAATTTAAGTTTGAGAAACATCTATTACCCCTGCAAAAAGAATCTTTTAAATTGAGGTTTTATAGAGAATTTATTAGTTATGCTCGATTGATGTTTAATAAAAACCTAACGAATAATGATTCTATAATGACAAATTGGAATCCTCAAAAAAATAAAATTTCAAAAAAAATATTTTATTTTCTCATTGAAAGTCTACAATATTTATTCATTAAAAATTACAACTCAATTCTGTTTTTTGAAAACACTTACAATCGTGCAGTTTTAAAAGAATCAAAATCGTACAAGAAATTTTTAAAAGAAATTAAAGTAGATGTAATTTTCTGTACAAACCAAAGAGCTAATAACTCTATATTGTTTATTGCAGAAGCAAATAACATGGGAATAAAAACAATTGGAGCTGTTTTCTCTTGGGATAATATACCGAAAGCAAATTTATCATTAAAGACCGATGAATACGTAGTTTGGTCAGAGCACATGAAAGAAGAAATGAACCTTTTTTATCCTGAAATACCAGAAGATAAAATAAAAATAACAGGAACCCCTCAATTTGAATTTTATGAGAATCCAGATTTATTACAATCAAAGACGGAATTTTGCAAGCAGTTTGGATTAGATAGTTCAAAAAAGACAATTTGTTTTTCGGGTGACGATACACGAACATCTCCGTATGACCCTATATATTTGAGTGATTTAGCAGAAAAAATCAGTAATTTACCTAAGTCCAATCAGCCACAAATACTCTTACGAAGATGCCCTGTAGATTTATCAGGACGGTTTGATTCTATTGTAGAGAAATACAAGGATATTATAAAAGTTGCAGCACCAATTTGGAATTTTGATAGAAATAATAAAAAAAAATGGACTTTAGTATATCCGAAATTTGAGGATGTTGAGTTGTTAATAAACACCGTAAAACATTGTGATGTAGTTTTAAATGTAGGCTCAACAATGGCGCATGATTTTGCCATGTTTAAAAAGCCTGCAATTTATATCAATTATGATGTTTCTAATGCTAAAAATTGGTCTGTAAATACGATTTATCAGTTTCAACATTTTAGAAGTATGGAATATTTAGAACCTGTTTTTTGGTTGAATAGTAAAGATATGATTTTAGAGATATTGAATAAAGCATTTGCTTCTAATGAAAATTCAAAACAGATTAAGGATGGTCAAAAATGGTTAGACATTATTGCAACAGATAGAGAAAATGCTTCAGAGAATATTGCTAATGCTTTAATAGGAATACATCATGAATAGTTTTTCATTGATAAAATACGATTATAAAAGATATTCTAAAGAAAATAGTAATCCGTTAAAGATTCTTTTTTTTAATCAAAATTTTTGGGCAACATCTTGGTTTAGGATAATGAATGGACTCTATTTTACATTAAGAAAAATACCAGTTGTAAGACAATTGGTTGGTTTTTTAGGGATGATAATTTTAAAATTATCTCAAATATTTACAGGAATATCAATTCCAATAGGAACAGAAATAGGTAAAGGACTGTATATAAGTCATTCAGGGGCTATTATAGTAAATGGGAAAGTGAAAATTGGAGAAAACTGTAATATTGCTCCAATGGTTGTTATTGGTTGGGGAAAATCTAAAAATAAATTTGGAACACCAATTATTGGTGATAGAGTTTGGATTGGTCCTGGAGCTAAAATTTTTGGACCAATTACAATTGGTGATGATGTGGCTATTGGCGCCAATGCTGTTGTTAATAAAACGATTCCAAATAGAGCAGTTGTTGTTGGTGCAAATAAAATAGTTAGTTATAATTCAAGTAAAGAATATATACAATATTGAGATGCATATAATATATTTAACTAACGAATACCCTAAAAAAGGTACCAATGGCGGAGGAATTGGTTCTGTTGTTCATTTTTTGGGAAGACAGTTAGTCTCAAAAGGGATACGCGTATCTGTTGTTGGAATGAACAATTGTACTATGAATGAAAATGATAATGATAATGGAGTTCAAGTCTATCGTTTGGCAAAATCAACATGGAAATTTGCGAAATTCTATGATAATACTAAACGAATATTAAAAAAAATTAATGAAATTAATTCAGTTCATAGCGTTGATATTGTGGAAGGTAGTGAATTGAATTTTTCCTTTTTTCCAAAAAACACAAAGTATAAGAAACTAATTCGATTACATGGTGGGCATCATTTTTTTGCAATTGAATTAAACAAAAAACCTGCGTTATGGAGAGGTTTTCAAGAAAGGAAATCTTTTAGAAATGCGGATAGTTTTGTTGCTGTCAGTAATTATGTAGGCTTAAAAACAAGAATATATCTACAAAACAATTTTGATTATAAAACTATATATAATAGTATAAATATCAATAAATTTAATGAATCAAATACTAAAAAGATATCTAAAAACACACTATTATTTGTTGGAACAGTTTGTGAGAAAAAAGGAGTAAAAGACCTAGTATTAGCTATGTATAATATTAAAAAAGAGTTTCCAGATGTGATTTTAAAAATTGTAGGAAGAGATTGGTTTTTTCCAAATGGAAACTCTTATACTAAATACTTAAAAGAATATATCTCAAAAGATATTGAAAAAAACATTCAAATACTGGGGCCGTTACCTCATAATGAAATCCCAACTTTAATTGAATCGGCTGAAATATGTGTATTCCCTTCTCATATGGAAGCAATGCCAATAGCTTGGTTAGAAGGTTTAAGTATGGGGAAACCAGTAGTTGGAACTAATATTGGGCCAGGAAGAGAAGCAATAATTCAAGGGGAAACAGGTATTTTAGCAGAACCAAACTCGCCTGAAGATTTATCAAATAAAATTAAATACTTATTAAATAATAAATCTAAAGCCTTAGAAATGGGTAAACATGCTAGAGAAGATATTTTATCAAGGTTTAATTCAGAAACTATTGTAAATCAAAATATAGCTTTTTATAAATTTTTATTAGATTAGGCTATGAATTTTGCAATTATAACTCAAATAGGTCATAAGAAGTATAAAGATAATTGGTACGCTTACGAACCATATATAAGAGAAATGAATTTATGGACACAACACGTTTCTGAGGTGAGAATTATTGCTCCAGTACTAGGTGAAGAGAGTCCGCAAGAAATTGATTCTGCTTATGAGAGTGAAAATATTAGTCTAATAAAGATTCCAAGTATTAATGCATTAAGCTTTATAAATATTTTATTGTCAATAATTAAACTACCTATCATTAGTTTTAGAATAATTAAAGTGTTTTTTTGGGCAGATCATATTCATTTGCGATGTCCAGGTAATATTGGGCTTATTGGGAGTGTTTTACAGATTTTTTTCCCTTCTAAACTGAAAACAGCTAAATATGCCGGAAATTGGGATCCAAAAAGCAAACAACCATTAAGTTATAGAATTCAAAAAAAAATTCTATCGAATACGTTTTTAACAAAAAATATGAAAGTATTAGTTTATGGTAAATGGAAAAACCAAACAAAAAACATACTTCCATTCTTTACTGCTTCATATTCGGAAAATGAAATAGAATTAATTAGAGAAAAAAAAATTAAGGGTACAATTAATTTTATATTTGTAGGAACATTTAGTAAGGGGAAACAACCTTTACTTAGTGTTAAAACCATCGTTGAACTTAAAAAAAGAGGATATAATGTCTTTCTTAATATGTATGGTGATGGGAAAGAGTTTACAAAGGTTAGAGATTATATTGTTAACAATGGGGTAGATGACTATATTGTATTACATGGAAATGTAAAAAAAGCTGAAATAAAAAAAGCATTTCAATTGAGCCATTTTTTAATATTTATTTCTCAATCAGAAGGATGGCCAAAAGTAGTTGCAGAATCAATGTTTTGGTCATGTTTACCAGTTTCATCCAATGTTTCTTGTGTTCCATATATGCTAAATAATGGGTTAAGAGGGGCTCTGGTAGATGAAAATAATATAATTGAAATTATAGAAAGTTATTTAAAAAATGATGTTTTGTACCAGAATCAAGTTGAAAACGCAAGAGAATGGTCTCAGAAATTTACTTTAGAAGAATTTGAAAAAGAAATAATTAAACTACTTTAATTGAATACTATCAAAGTCATACAAATAATAGATTCTTTAAATCCTGGAGGTGCTGAAGTTTTAGCTGTGAATATCGCAAATGGGCTTCAAGAAGTAGCTATAGAATCACATTTATGTGTCACTAGAAAAGAGGGCTTACTTAGAGGGAATTTAAATGATGAAGTAGGGTTTTTATTTTTAAATAAGAAAGCGAGATTTGATTTGAAAGCCATTCATAGCCTTAAGAACTATATTAAAAAGTATGAAATACAAATAATTCACGCGCATTCAACATCTTATTTTATTGCATTTTGTGTTAAAATATTATTACCAAGAATAAAAATTGTGTGGCATGATCATTATGGAAATAGTGATTATTTAGAGGTAAGAAAAAAACAACCAATAAAATTACTTTCGAATTACTTTTCTGTAATAATTGCAGTCAACAAAAATTTAGTTAACTGGTCAAAAAAATATTTAAAAACTAATAATGTAATACAGTTAAATAACTTTGCTTATTTTAATGTTCATACTGAGAAAACAGTATTAAAAGGAAAAGAAGGAAAAAGAATTGTGCATTTAGCTGCTTTTAGAAAGCAAAAAAACCACTTAAATTTGTTAAAGGCTTTTCATAAAGTTCAAAAAAATATTCCCGAAGCAACTCTACATTTAATTGGTAAAGGAAATAATGATGAATATGAGCAATCAATTTATGATTATATTGCTGTAAAAAAATTAGAAAAAAACGTATTTTGTTATGGAGCATGCTGTGATATAAAGAATATATTGGATCAGGCTACCATTGGTGTTTTGTCTTCAGATTCAGAAGGGTTACCACTCTCATTATTAGAATATGGTTTAGCAAATTTGGCTGTAGTAATAACTAATGTAGGAGATTGTAATGAAGTTGTAAAAAATAATAAATCAGGAATTATTGTTCCTAGAAATAATTCATTAGAATTATCTGTAGCTATAAATTCATTATTTGAATCACATGAAAAAAGAAATAAATATAGTAAAGCATTACGCTTAGAAATTTTAAATAATTATTCTAAAGAAAGTTACATTAGTCAATTAAGTCAGATGTACTATACCCTATTTTGATAAGCATAATTAGACACAATAAAAAGGCATTTATAATCTTTCATTTACTGATTGGTTTTTTGGCAACATTGCCATTATTTCCTGCAGTTTATGGTTTAGGAATAATTGTTATCTCTGTAGTTTCAATTATAAAATCAAAAAATAGAAATGAGGAGGCAATGATTTTTTCGGCATATTTAGTAGGCTCTGAGGTATTTATAAGGATGACAGGTGGATTTGTGTTTTACGAAACTGGTAAATATGCAGTAATCTTATTTTTATTATTAGGTGTTTTTACTGGGGAATTTAAACAGAAGTTTGCAACGCAATATCTATTCTATATGATGCTACTGCTATTAGGTATCGTTTTTACTCAAGTACCAGAAGGCGAATCGCTACGTAAAGCCATTATTTTTAATTTGAGTGGACCTTTCGTTTTAGGTATTTCTGCATTTTATTTTTATAAAAGACCCATAAAAAAAAGTGAATTATTGATTAGCTTATTTGCGATGCTTTTACCATTGTTTTCTATGGTTACCTATTTATACTTTAAAACACCTGATCTTAAAGAGATCATATTTGGAGGTACTGCAAATTTTGAAACTTCTGGTGGGTTTGGACCAAACCAAGTAGCAACCGCTATAGGGTTAGGAGTATTTATTATTACAGTTTTTATAATGATAAAGGAGAAAATTACAGGCTATGTACTTTTTGATGCATTGTTTTTAATTTATTTTATATATAGAGGATTATTAACTTTCTCAAGAGGAGGAATTTTTGCAGGAGTTATTGCATTGCTAGTTTTTGCCTTCTTTTATATTATTTATTCTCAAGGATCTTTAAAACTTTTTTTAAAATATTTTTTTGCGGCTATTATTTTTACAACTGCCGTGTGGGTTTATACTTCTGGAGCTACTGGAGGAATGCTAGACAATAGATACGCAGGGAAAAATGCTAAAGGTGTTCAAAAAACAGATATAAGTTCGGGAAGAGTAGCACTTTTGGAAACCCAATTTAAAGACTTTTTTAATTCTCCGTTAGGGATTGGCGTAGGAAATGGTAAATTTAAAAGAATATCAAGTGGAGAGCATGTAGCAGCTGCATCCCATAATGAAATAGGAAGATTAATAGAGGAGCATGGAGTTATTGGGGGAATTATTTTACTACTGTTATTGATAGTCCCTCTATTTAATTTTTGGAATGGAACAAATTATCAACGGGCATTTCTTATTTCTTTTTATTTACTTTGGTTTTTAACAATAAACCATTCGGCTATGAGAATTGCTTTTCCAGGATTTATTTATGCACTGAGTTTGATTAATATAGTTGATGATGAATAATAGTAAAATATTATATATAGGTAATAACCTTCAAAAATCTACAAACTATATTACGACAATTGATAGTTTAAGTAAATCTTTGGAATGCTTAGGTTTTCAAGTATATAAATCTTCTAGTATAAAAAATAAATTTTTCAGGTTTTTTGATATGTGCTTTTCTGTAATTAGATATCAGGACAGGGTTGATTATATATTAATTGATACCTATAGTACGAGTAATTTTTATTTTGCTTATTTCACTTCACAATTATCGAGGCTATTTAAGGTGAAATACATTCCGATTTTACATGGCGGCGGTTTGCCAAATAGATTAAAAAACAATCCAAATTTGAGTAGGCATATATTTAAGAACTCATATTTAAATATTTCCCCATCGGGATATTTAAAGGACATATTTAGTACCAATGGATATTCAACACAGTTAATTAAAAACACAATTGATATTGATGCGTATTCATTTAAAGAAAGAGCGATTTTAAAGCCAAAACTTTTGTTTGTTAGGGCTTTTGCAAAAATTTACAATCCAACAATGGCAATTCATGTTTTGAATAAATTGAAGGAAAGCTATCCAGAAGCAACATTGTGTATGGTTGGACCAGATAAAGATGGAGAATTAGAAACATCCATTAACTTAGCTAAAGAGTTGAATATTATGGATAGTGTTGAGTTTTGTGGAGTTCTGTCAAAGAAAGACTGGCATCTTAAATCTATTGATTATGATATTTTTATCAATACTACCAATGTTGATAATACACCTGTAAGTGTAATTGAAGCAATGGCATTAGGCTTGCCAATTGTTTCTACCAATGTTGGCGGAATTCCATATTTGATTGAAGATAAAGTTGATGGATTATTAGTTGAAAAAAACAATGTGAAACAAATGACTGAGAATATCAAATCCTTACTTAATAATGCGCATAAAGATGTTTCAATCAATGCAAGGGCCAAAGCAGAGAGTTTTGCTTGGGAAGTAGTTAAATATAAATGGCTTGAACTGTTAAAGTAATTATGTTTTATAAAAATCTGTATAAGCTAGGTCAAAACTATAGAAATCCTAGTTTAAAAATTAGCTTAAACTTTTTAAAGGAATCAGATAACTGGTCTCTGAAAGAACTTGAAGATTATCAACTAAAAAAAATAAAAGAATTAGTTGCCTTTTCATTTGAAAATTCTAAATACTATAATACTAAATTAAAAGAATTAGGTATTTCTCCTAAAGACATACAATCGCTTAGTGATATAAAAAAACTTCCAATTATCACGAAGCAAGAGTTAATCACAAAAAATAAAGAAATACATACAGGTTTTAAGTTTAAAAAAACATTTAAAGCTGTTACTTCAGGTAGTACAGGTACATCATTAGAGTTTTTTAGAGAAGAAACAGCTGATTCATTTAATAGGGCTTCTATTTATAGAGGTTATAGCTGGTATAATGTTAACCCCTGGGATAAGAACGGATATTTTTGGGGGTTTAATTTTTCATTCTTTAAAAAAATAAAAACAAAATTTTTAGATGGGCTACAAAATAGATTTCGAGCATTTAGCTATAACGAAAGTGAATTCAATTCTTTTGTGAAAAAAGCTCAAAAAGCAAGGTACATACATGGCTATTCTTCAATGATTTATCAAGCTGCAAAAATTATTAATGAGAAAGGCTTAACAAAACCTAAAAGGCTTAAAATGATAAAAGGAACTTCGGAGAAAATTTTTGAAAATTATCATGAAGAAGTAAAAGAAGCTTTTGGGTTAAAAATTATTAGTGAGTATGGTGCAGCAGAAACAGGTATAATCGCTTTTGAATGCCCAAAAGGGAATATGCATATTAATATGGAAGGTGTTTATGTAGAAGAAGTAGATAATGAGATAATTGTTACTAATTTGCAAATGAAATCTTTTCCAATTATTAGATATAAATTAGGCGATTATATAGAACTTGCTAAAAGAGAGAAAAAATGTACATGTGGAAGAGAGCATTTAATATTAGAAGAAATTACTGGTAGAGTTGGAAGCAATGTTTATGGAAGGCAGCAAATTTACCCTAGTTTTATTTTTTATTATATTTTTAAAAATTTAATGAATATTCACGGAATTACCTTAAACTACCAAATAATTCAATTAAAAAAGGGAATGTTAAAATTTAAAATAGAACAAAATTTAAGCAATGGTGAAAGTCTTAAACTTAAAAAGGAGATTCATAAATATTTTAAAGAAGACATGGAAATAGAAATTATACAAAAGGCTATATTACATTCATTTAAAGGGAAATTAAAAAGTTTTATATCAGAAATTGATGAATAAACTAGTTTCAATAATCACACCTTGTTTTAATGCTGAAGATTTCATTTCTGACACTATTTTAAGTGTTCAGAATCAAACTTATGCAAACTGGGAATTACTTATTACAGATGATGGGTCTACAGATTATTCAATTAAAATAATTAGGGAATTTATTAAAAATGATGATCGAATTAAATTATTTGAAATATCTAATAGTGGAGCTGCTGTTGCAAGAAATAACTCAATAAAAAACGCCGAAGGGAATTTTATTGCATTTGTAGATAGTGATGATTTATGGTTGCCTAAAAAATTAGAGCTTCAATTAAAGTTTATGATTGATAACAACTATAACTTTACATATACTTCTTATAAGCGTATTGATGAAAAAGGATTTGACTTAAACATTACAATGTCGTGCGAAAAACAGTTAACCTATCAAAGAATGTTATATTCTAATAAAATAGGATGTTTAACGGTGATTTATAATAAAGATAATTTAGGAAAGATCTTTATGCCTCTGATAAAAAAGCGCCAAGATTACGCGCTTTGGTTAAAAATATTAAAAATTGAGAATAGAGCATTTGGATTAAACTTAGAATTAGCAAAATATAGAATAAGGAAAAGTTCTATGTCAAAAAATAAATTTGAAATGCTAAAATGGAATTGGATGTTATATAAAAAAATCGAAAAATTTTCTTACATAAAAGCGTTATATTATTTACTCTCTAATATTATTATTAAAATTAAAAAAGGCTAAGATATTATATTGAAAAACGTACATTTGAGTGAGTTTTCATTTTCAGCTATTTAAAATTTGAGTAAAAAATCTTTACATATTAACATTTCTGAAAGAAAGGTTTTATTGCGGCTTATAGATATATTCGTAATGATTTTAAGTATATCTTTGGCTTCATTATATTATGACTTTGAGTACATTAATGTGACTAGTAACTTAGTATATGGGTGGTTTATAATACTAATATTATACTATTTGTTATTTGGGGAAATTTTCCAATTATATAATTTAAAGGTTGCGAATAGCAGGTTTTTAGTTGTAAGAAGTGTGTTTGTTACAGCGCTTATAACTACCGTTTTTTATGTGTTCTCTCCATTTATTACACCGTTATTACCTACTAATAGAATACAGATAATTTATTTTTTTGCTCTAATTACTATTCCTGTTATTATATGGAGGTTTTTATATATTTGGATCCTGTTTTCTCCAAAATATTTTAAAACAGTTATTGTAATTGGCCATGCATCTAGAGCTGAAAGATTGATAGGGTTAATTCAGTCTAAAAACTTACACAATATTGCAGCCTATGTTTCTAATGTAGAGATTAATGGTTTGTCTAATTTTAATGACATCAATACTACAGGTCTTTCGAAATTGATTCATGCTAATTTGGTAACAGAAATTGTCATATCTACTTCAGGGTTTTCAAGTGAAGTAATAAAAAAAATAAACCAAGAATTGATACTTCTTTTTGAAGAGGGAGTAAATATTAAAAGTTTTGAAACATATTATGAAGAAGTAACAGATAGTGTCCCAAAAGAGTATTTAGATTATAATTTTTATAAGCAAATAAATTTCAGTAAAAGCAGTGAGAATAAATTCTATCTTTTTACGCATAGAATTATGGATATTATATCCTCAGTTGTCGGTTTATTATTTTTTGTATGTATAATTCCTTTTATACTATTGGGCAATTTAGTTGCTAATAGAGGACCTTTGCTCTATTTTCAAGAAAGAGTTGGATCTAAAGGAAAGACATTTAGAATCATTAAACTGAGATCAATGATAAAAAATGCTGAGAATAATGGCGCAGTCTGGGCAAAGAAAAATGATAAGAGAATTACAGTATTTGGTAAATTTCTTAGAAATACCAGGTTGGACGAATTCCCTCAGTTTATTAATATAATAAAAGGAGACATGAGTTTAATAGGGCCAAGGCCAGAACGTCCAGAATTTGTTTCTGATTTAAAAGATAAAATACCATTTTATGCAATAAGACATGTTGTTAAACCTGGATTAACTGGTTGGGCTCAAGTGAACTATCCATATGCAAGTACAATTGAAGAGCAAGAAAATAAATTACGCTATGATTTGTATTATATAAAAGAAAGAAACTCCTTTTTAGACTTTAAGATTCTAATAAAAACAATTACAACAGTGTTATTTTATAGAGGTCAATAAGCTTTTGTACAAAGCAATATATCTAATTGCTAACAAAATAAATATTGGCAAGCAAGCAAACGAAAACAATTGAATTTTAGAAATCCAAATTATAGGAATGATTAAAAGTAGTATCAATACTAAAACTAGATACTTTTTCATTCCGTTTATTACATCCTTTTTTAAAAGATAAAAAGCAGCAATTGTATTGGGGGCGAAAGCCCATAAAAAATTAAAGTTATTTGGAGTTGTGCTATGATTAGTAAAAAACCATAAAAACACAATTAACAAGCCTGCAATTCCGGTAGAAAAGAAAAGTGTAAAATCTAACCATCTACTTCTTTTATTCTTTTTAATGTCTTTATAAGTAATAAAAAGTCCAATAAATGCAAGTAGAGAAAATATATAAAACGGACTGAATAAAGAAGCCTGGATTTTAATCTCATCAAATTTTAAAATAAACTGTTCTTTTTTGATTAATGGATGTGTAATGTTATTATGTGAAACAGTAGCGTTCTTAAAACCAGTATACACATAATCAGGCAAAAACATATGCTCTTTAGAAGTTGCAATATTATCAAGCTTACTTCCTAATGCTAAATTGATTCCGAAGCTGCCCCAATTATTCCAGGAAATTTCTGTATTCATTAATTGCCTAAACGATTGTTTAGATTGAATATGAGAGTTATTAAATGTAACTCGGTTTGTTAAAACTTGTTCTGTGATTTCTCTAAGTATTGTAGCGCAATTGTTATAAAACGGATCATATAAATACGTAGAGTTTTCTGGTTTTGCATTGTTCTCTAAATACTCATAAAACTGTTGTTTTTCTTCTTGATTTAGATGCAGCACTTGTTCTTTTATCCAACGTTTATCATCTTGATAGCTTCTAACAAAATAATGAAAAGGATAACTCTGTAACTTGTAGTATAGTTTGCCTTTTGTGAAATTTAAGTAGAAGTTAGGTGAGTCAAAATCAAAAATACCATAGTTATATGCCAGATCAAAATCATTATCTTTTATACGTATTGTACTATGTCCAAAACCTTCATAGAGTACTTTTCCTGGACCAGCTGTTATGATGCTAACTTCGGCAAGTGGACTTAACTGTTTGTGTTGAGAAAAGCTAAAATGACAACTAAAAATCAATAAAATGATGAAGAATAACTTTTTAATCATAGACTAGTTTCTAAAGAATTTATATTCAATTTTTATTGAAAATATATTTGAATATAAAGCATTTCCAACACTTCCTATATTAGTTAATGCATAATCAATTTGAATTCCGTTATACTTAAAACCGACGCCAAAATTTGGTTGTAGAGACAGGCTTTTACTGCCGTCAAACTGAGTTGTATTCTGTAGATTACCGATTCCGCCTCTTAAAAAAATGATATTGGTATAATCTAATTCAAATCCAAAAGTTGGGTCTACACTTATGAAATTTGAAGAAACAATATCATTTGTTTGTGCAAAACGCATATTCAAATCTACTTCTGTTACTAAATGAAAATCTCTTGCTACTCTAAATTTTCTTGCTATTCCTAATTGAATTTTTGGTTTTGTAATTTCTGTTGTCTCAGGTAATTCTTGATTTTGGCCCGGAATTGAGTTTTTGATTTTATCAAATTGGGCTTCGTCAATACTCCAGGTATTATACGTTGTAGTTATATCTTTCACTACAAGCCCAAAATTCCAATTATTCCGTTCAAATTGAATTCCTGCATCAAATCCAAAGCCCCAAGAAGAAGCAAAGTCGCCAATAACTCTTCGTATCACTTTAACATTTACACCAAAATGAATGTCTTTATGAATTAAGTTTCTAGCATAAGCTATGTTAAAAGCATAATCAGCAGCAGAAAATAAACTGATATTGTTAAAGTTGATATTTCCTTGACTGTCTATTAGTTCTGTGGTATTTAAAATATCATCCACACCAAAGCGAATCATAGAAATTCCGATAGCACTATTATTATCAATAGGTAAGGCAACTGCAGCAAAATTATAATTGGCAATGCCAGCAAAATAAGAGGCATGCATCAATGAACCTTGATAGTCTTCTAAATTTAATAAACCAGCTGGATTCCAATAGATAGCATTGACATCTTTACTTGTGGCAACTACAGATTTACTCATTCCTAAGGCTGCAGCATCAACCCCAATATTCAAAAATTCGTTCGAATAATTACGAAATGTTTGTGCATAAAATGAAGCAGAAACGAAAAAAATAAGAAGTAAAAAGTGTTTTTTCAAAATACAGTGCGCTATATACAAATATCTAAAATCCTAATGTAATAACCATTGATAAGCTAAGATATTGTTTGTGTAATTTCTATTTGAATATTTTCATCAATAAATTTGCTGATTCGTTTTTCTAGCCACCTGCTTTCTTGTTGTTTAAATGTTGAAATAAATCCAACATGTCCACCATACTTTGCAACTTCAAGAAAAAATACTTCTGAATCTCCGGCTTCTTCATATGGAAAGCATTCTTCTCCTAAAAAGGAATCATCTTCTGCATTGATTAATAAAGTAGGTCTATTAATTTTTGATAGATATGGTTTTGAGCTCGCTTTTTGCCAATAATCTTCTGGACTATCAAATCCAAATACAGGAACTGTATATAAATGTTCTAAATGTTTAAAACGACTAGCCTTAAATAGTTTTTCCTTATCTAGTTTGAAATCCGGGAATTTATATGATTTTTCTAATACTTTTAAACGAATTGTTTTCAAAAACTGATCTATATATAATTTGTTTTTGATTTTATTCATTTGTCTTTCAGAACTAGCAATATCAATAGGTACAGAGGTTGCGATGGCTCCTTTAATTATTGGAGAAAGAGAATCTGCAAATTCCCCCAAATACTTTAACGTTAAATTTCCGCCCAAACTAAAACCTACCAAAATAATATTCTCATAGTCGTAATTATCTAATAAATGATTCATTACAAATGCAACATCCTCTGTTTTCCCACTATGGTACGTTCCTAACAAGAGATTGTCTTCTCCACTACAACCACGCAAATTAAAAGCAACAGTATCAATCCCTTTTCTGTTTAACTCATGTGTAGTAGAAATCATGTATTTAGATTCAGAGCTACCTTCTAAGCCATGAATTAAAACAGTCAAGGTATTTGAGTTTACTTTAGAAAAATCTAAATCGATAAAATCGGTATCCCAAGTGAAAATTCGTTTACGGGTATAATTACTAGTCTCTTTCATAAACAATGGACGATACATGGTGTTGAAATGTCCATTCTTAAAAGGAAGAGAAGGAGAGAAGTCTGATGTTAGTAATGGCATTTTTGAGATTTTTACAGCAATTATGAATACAAATATGATAAAATTTAAAAGAAAGTGAAAAGGAGCAAATTGATTTTCTTATTTTCGCAATGAAACCAACTCTTATGAATATCAAAAAACACATTCCGAATTTATTAACGCTAGGAAACTTATTATGTGGAACATTAGCTACAATTGCTGCGGTTAATTCTGATTATCTAACAGCTGCTTCTTTGGTTGTTTTAGGAATTGTTTTTGATTTTTTTGATGGGTTTGCAGCTCGACTATTAAAGGTTTCAGGAGAATTAGGAAAGCAATTAGATTCGTTAGCTGATATGGTTACCAGCGGAGTTGTTCCTGGGATTATTATGTTTCAATTGTTTACAGAAAATGCAGTTGGTAGTTTCGAATCACTTACTTTTTTCCCATATATGGGATTGATACTAACCTTAGCAGCTTGTTATCGATTAGCAAATTTTAATATTGATACCCGCCAGTCTGAATCTTTTATTGGCTTACCAACACCAGCAATGAGTTTGTTTGTAATTGCCTTGCCATTAATACCATTGTATTCTGACAATCAATTTTTTATTGGTTTGGTGCAAAACAATTATTTCTTAATTGGTGTAACGTTGGTGTTGAGTTATTTAATGAATGCGGAAATTCCGTTATTCTCTTTAAAGTTTAAAACGTTTGGTCTAAAAGAAAACCTATTGAAGTATGTCTTTTTAATAGCATCAATAATCATGATTTTAACCTTAGAAGTGATTTCGATTCCGTTAGTAATAATCTTATATGTAGTCTTATCTGTTGGAAGTAATTTGAGGTCGAAAAAGGTTTAATTAATTTATAAAGTTTGTTCTCGATACATTTTATTTTTCAGTTTCCACTTCAAAATAAAACACTCGAACTAATATTCTATTAAAGTTTCTGAGATACTAGAACTTACGCTTCTTCAATTCGAAATCTTTACCCAAATATACTTTACGGACAGTTTCATCAGCAGCTAATTCTTCTGGGGTTCCTTCTTTAAGAATGCTACCATTGTACATTAAATACGTTTTATCTGTAATTGCTAAGGTTGCTTGCACATCATGATCGGTAATAAGGATGCCAATATTTCTGTTTTTAAGCTGTGCTACAATACTTTGAATATCTTCTACAGCAATTGGGTCAACTCCTGCAAAAGGTTCATCTAATAGGATGAATTTAGGATCAGAAGCTAAACAACGGGCAATTTCTGTTCTTCTGCGTTCACCACCAGATAATAATTCACCTAGATTTTTACGAACATGACCTAAACTAAATTCATCAATTAAAGACTCTAACTTTTCTTTTTGTTCTTTTTTTGTTCTGTCTGTAAATTCTAATACAGATAGAATATTTTCTTCAACAGTTAATTTTCTAAAAACTGAAGCTTCTTGTGCTAAATATCCAATTCCTTTTTGAGCACGTTTGTACATTGGGTCTTGGGTGATTTCTTCATTGTCTAAATGAATAGTACCTCCATTAGGTTTAATCATTCCAACAATCATATAGAATGATGTCGTTTTCCCAGCACCATTAGGTCCTAATAAACCTACTATCTCTCCTTGAGAAACTTCTAAAGAAATACCTTGAACAACCTTACGGTTACCATAAGTTTTTTGAATATTATCTGCTTTTAAAATCATATTTCAAATATAAGAATTGAAATTAGTAGAACTCTTAAATATATTATAAATCGTTTTGTTCTAACATTTCCCAGTATTCGTATGCTTTACGCAAATGCGGAATTACAATAGTTCCGCCAACCAAAGTTGCAATAGACATGGTTTCCATCATTTCTTCTTTTGTTACTCCATTTTTATGAGCTGCTTCTAAATGATATTGGATACAATCATCACAACGTAGCACTGCAGAAGAAACCAAACCTAAAAGTTCTTTCGTTTTTACAGGTAAATGACCTTCTGTAAATGCATTGGTATCTAAATTAAATATTCTCTTAATAACTTTGTTGTTATTGCTTAAGAGTTTATCGTTCATTTTTTGACGATACTCATTAAATTCCTCAACTTTATTTGGCATTTTTCTGTTGTCTTTTAATTACAAATCGAGATATATGAATACTAATTTCGTATAAAATTAATATTGGAATAGAAACAATTACTTGACTCGCAACATCTGGAGGAGTAATAATTGCTGATAAAATCAGTACTAAAACTAATGCATGTTTTCTGTATTTTTTCAAAAATGATGGTGTCACTAACCCTAATTTCGTTAAAAAATAGATGACAACCGGTAATTCAAAAACTAAAGAAATACCAAGCATGGTGTTGGTAAATAAACTAATATATGAGTCTAAAGTAAAGTTGTTTACAATGTTTTCACTAATCTGATATCCGTAGAAAAATGATACAGACATTGGCATTATTACATAATAACTAAAAGCAACTCCAATAAAGAATAACAAAGAGGCAATGAACAGAAATCCTTTAGATTTATTACGCTCTTTTTTATGTAATCCTGGAGCAATAAAGCGCCACATTTCCCACAATAAATAAGGGAAAGCTATAATGAAGCCTAATATTAATGACACCCATAATGAGCTCATTAATTGTTGTGTTGGAGATAAAGCTTGTAGAGTACTCGGAATTTGAATGTTGCAAAAACTACTCTCAATACCAATACTTCCAAGTGCTTTACAGAAAAATTCGTAAGTAATAAAGTCTGAATGTGTATGTGCTATTATAAATTCATCATAAATGGTTTGTTGAAACACAAATAAAACAATTGCTATTACAAATATAACTGCTGTACTTCTTACCAAATGCCAACGTAATTCTTCTAAATGTCCTAAAAAAGACATTTCTTTTGGTTGATCGCTCATCTAAAATATTCCTTCTTTAATTAAATCGTGTAAATGCACAACACCTAAATATTGGTTATTTGAATTGGTAACTAATATCTGAGTAATATCATTTTTCTCCATTGTTTCTAAAGCATCAATAGCCATTGCATCAGAAGAAATTGTTTTAGGGTCTTTGGACATGATATCGTTTGCTGTTAATGAAGCAATATCGCTAGTTTTACTTAGCATTCTTCTAATGTCTCCGTCTGTAATTATTCCAATAATTTCTTCATTGTCAATTACAGAAGTTACACCTAAACGCTTTTCGCTAATTTCAACAATTACTTCAGAAATACTACTGTTGCTTTTTACTTGTGGAGATTCGTTATTTGCAATTAAATCAGAAACACGCAAATACAAACGCTTTCCTAAAGCTCCACCAGGATGATATTTTGCAAAATCTTTACTGCTAAATCCTTTTAACTTTAATAAGCAAACAGCTAGAGCATCGCCCATAACCAATTGAGCAGTCGTACTTGTTGTAGGTGCAAGGTTATTAGGACAAGCTTCTTTTTCAACAAAAGTATTCAACGTAAAGTCAGCATTGGTTCCTAAATATGAATCTATATTTCCAGTAATAGCAATAATCTTATTCCCATAGTTTTGAATTAAAGGAACTAATACTTTTATTTCTGGAGTATTTCCACTTTTAGAGATACAAATAACTACATCGTTATTTTGAATTGTTCCTAAATCACCATGAATTGCATCTGCAGCATGCATAAAAATTGCAGGTGTACCTGTCGAATTAAATGTTGCTACAATCTTAGTGGCAATATTTGCACTTTTACCAATTCCGGTTACAATAACCCTTCCTTTTGAATTTAGTATAAATTTAACTGCTGATTCAAAATTTTCATCAATTAAATTTACTAAATTAGCTATAGCGTTACTCTCAATAAGAATTGTTTCTTTTGCAGTAGCGTTTATTGAATTAAAATCTTTCAAGGTTTTATAATTTTAGTAGTAAAAAAAAAAGTTATATCTTTAAAATATTGTAGATAATACATTTTAATTTAATGTTACAAATCTACTATAAATAATGATAGACCCAAACCAAAATATGGGTTTTTAAATGTACAACAACAAAATAGCAGATTGATTATTATTAATGAATGAAGAAATTGATTTATACGGACCTCTAAAGAAGTTTTTTGGATTTAATAAGTTCAAAGGATTGCAAGAAGAAGTAATTCAGAGTATTATAAATAAACAAGATACGTTTGTTATAATGCCAACTGGTGGTGGGAAATCTTTATGTTATCAGTTGCCCGCATTAATGACCGAAGGGACAGCAATTGTTGTATCTCCTTTAATTGCATTAATGAAAAATCAAGTAGATGCTATAAGAGGTATTTCTGAGCATAGAGGAATTGCACATGTTTTAAACTCTTCTTTAAATAAAACAGATGTTGCTCAAGTAAAAAGTGATATTGAAAGTGGAATTACAAAATTACTATATGTAGCACCAGAGTCATTAATAAAGGAAGAGTATGCTTCTTTTCTAAGAACCCAGAAAATTTCTTTTGTTGCAATTGATGAAGCACATTGTATTTCTGAATGGGGACACGATTTTAGACCAGAATATAGAAATCTAAGACATATTATAAAACAAATTGATAATGTTCCTGTAATTGGCCTTACTGCAACAGCTACAGAAAAAGTTCAAGAGGATATCTTAAAAACATTAGGAATTACTGATGCTAAAACTTTTAAAGCATCCTTTAATAGGCCAAATTTATTTTATGAAGTAAAGCCTAAAACAAAAGATGTTGATAAAGATATTATCCGTTTTGTAAAACAACGAATTGGTAAATCTGGAATTATCTATTGTTTAAGTAGAAAAAAAGTTGAAGAAATAGCTCAGGTATTACAAGTAAATGGAATTAAAGCTGTTCCGTATCATGCAGGGCTAGATGCAAAAACTAGAGTAAAGCATCAAGATATGTTTTTAATGGAAGATTGTGATGTTGTGGTTGCAACAATTGCATTCGGAATGGGAATAGACAAACCAGATGTTCGCTTTGTAATTCATCATGATATTCCAAAAAGTTTAGAAAGTTACTATCAAGAAACTGGTAGAGCAGGACGTGATGGAGGAGAAGGATATTGTTTGGCTTTTTATGCATATAAAGATATTGAGAAGTTAGAAAAATTTATGGCAAGCAAACCAGTTGCAGAGCAAGAAATTGGCCATGCTTTATTGCAAGAAGTAGTTGGTTATGCAGAAACTTCTATGAATAGGCGTAAATATATTTTACATTATTTTGGAGAAGAATTTGACGATGTAAACGGGTTGGGAGCAGAGTTAGATGACAATACAAAAAATCCTAAAAAGAAACACGAAGCACAAGACCAAGTTATAAAACTATTGTCTGTAGTAAGAGATACAAAAGAAAAATACAAATCAAAAGACATTGTAAGTACTATAATTGGTAGAGAAAATGCAATGCTAAATTCGCATAGAACACCAAGACAACCATTTTTCGGAATTGGAAAAGATAAAGAAGATGTTTATTGGATGGCATTGATTAGACAGGTTTTGGTAGCTGGATATTTAAGAAAAGAGATCGAACAATACGGAGTTGTAAAATTAACAGAGAAAGGGGTAAGTTATATTTCTAGCCCAGTATCATTTATGATGACAGAAGATCATATATATGATAGTGATAATGATAGCTCAATAATTACAAATACAAAAGGAAGTTCAGTTGCAATTGATGATAAACTTACTGCAATATTAAAAAACCTACGAAAAAACCTTGCTAAAAAAATTGGAGTTCCACCATTTGCAGTTTTTCAAGATCCATCGTTAGATGACATGGCGTTAAAGTACCCAATTACAATTCAAGATTTATCTAATGTACATGGAGTTGGAGAAGGAAAAGCACGTAAATATGGTAGAGAATTTGTCAAAGTTATTGCTGCTTATGTTGAAGAGAATGATATTTTAAGACCAGATGATTTAGTGGTAAAAAGTACCGGTGTAAATTCAGGGTTAAAACTATACATCATCCAAAATACAGACAGAAAGTTGCCATTGATTGACATTGCTAAATCTAAAGGTTTGGTGATGGAAGAATTAATTAAAGAAATGGAAGCAATTATCTTTTCTGGAACTAAATTAAATATTGAGTACTCTATTGAAGAACTCCTTGATGAAGACCAACAAGAAGAGATTTTTGATTACTTCATGGAAGCAGAAACTGATAAGATTCAAGAAGCGTTAGATGAATTTGATGGCGATTATGATGAAGAAGAGTTACGTCTAATGAGAATAAAATTTATTAACGAGGTAGCTAATTAGCTAGGTGCTAAAGAATTGAATTCTTCATGTTTTTGGGTTATTTTTAACACTTAACAAGGTCTATAATTGTAATTTCGACGCTTAAAATTAACTAAGCCCGATGAAAAGATTTACAATCTTTGTAGTACTAGTTCTTACTACTTCCTCTCTATTCTCTCAAGAAAAAGACCCAAAATTAAACATCTTTCTTAATTGTAATTTTTGTGATACTTCATATATCAAACAAAATCTAGGGTATGCAGAATTTGTTAGAGACCAAAATTATGCAGATGTCTATTTATTCTTTACAAGTCAAAGAAGCGGAAGCGGTGGAAGAGTTTATGAAATTGATTTTGTTGGTCAAAATATGTATAAGGAATTTAAAGATAAAATAACATTTTCTACTACTTCAGATAGCACTAGTGATGAAGTGCGATTTATAATGTTAAAGAATATAAAGATTGGATTAATTCGGTATTGGGTAAAAGCGGGATTAAAGGATAAAATTTCTATTACGATTGAAAAAACTAAAGAAACCGAAGTTGTAACAGAAAAAGACCCTTGGAATAATTGGGTTTTTAATCTAGGTGCTAGAGGTTCTTTTAATGGGCAAGAAACAACCAGTAGAAGAAATCTAAATTTTAATGTATCTGCTAGAAGAATTACCGAGGCAAATAAATTCTATTTTAGAGCTAGATTTGATGATAATAAATCTGTCTTTAAGTTTGATGATCAAGAAGATATAATATCAAAAAATAATTCTAAAAATATTACACTGTATAATGTGTTTAGTATAAATAATCACTGGTCTGCTGGTTTTTTTAGTTATGCAGGAAGTACAGATTATAATAATAAAGATTTGTATCTAACCTTTGCACCAGCAATTGAATATAATTTTTTCGATTATAAAGAGTCCTTTAAAAAACAAGTAACCTTAGCGTATAGATTAGGGGTTAATTACACTAATTATACAGAGATCACTGTTTTTGGTAAAAATGATGAGTATTTAATGAACCATTCATTGAGTTTAAATGGAAGTATAAGACAAATATGGGGAAATATAAATGGTTCAATAAGATATGAGAGCTTTTTACATGATACTGCTTTGAATCAGTTTTCTTTCAATTTTGGTACTAGAATTAGGGTTTTTAAAGGTTTTTCTTTAAACATAGGTGGAAGATATAATATTACGAATAATCAAATTAACTTACCTGCTGGAAATCTAACAGTTCAAGAAATTTTATTAAGACAAAGACAAATAAAATCAGGGTATAATTACTCTTTTAATATTGGGTTTAATTACACCTTCGGGTCAATGTTTAACACGGTTGTGAATCCTAGGTTTGATTAATTTCTTAGAGTAACATTAATTGTTGTTTAGTGTAGCTTACACTTTTTGGTACAGTTGTTGTTTAATCTATCAAAAAAAAAGCTAAATGAAAAAAATTACACTACTAGTGGCAGTATTCCTGCTGTCTCAAAACTTGCTATTTTCTCAAGAAAAAGAAACCAAATTAAACCTTTTTATTACCTGTAACTTTTGCGATGTAAGTTATGTCAAACAAAATTTGGAATATGCCGAATTTGTTAGAGATCAGAACTATGCAGATGTACACTTGTTTTTTAGGAATCAACGAAACGGAAGTGGAGGAAGAGAATATGAAATTGAGTTTATTGGGCAAAATACCTATAAAGACTTTCAAGGTAAAATCACCTTTTCTACCACTTCAGATAATACAAGTGATGAAATTCGAAAGTTAATACTTAAAAATATTCGATTTGGATTAATTAGATATTGGATAAAGGCAGGTTTCAAAGATAAACTCTCCTTAAAAATAACAAAACCGAAAGTAAATGCAGGGATTGTAAAAGAAGAAGTAGATGCCTGGAATAAGTGGGTGTTTAGAGTAGGAGCTCAAGGCTTCTTTATGGGGCAAGAAACCTATAAGAATAGAAGTTTGAATTTTAATGTGTCTGCGAGAAGAGTTACTGAGAAAAATAAATTTTCATTTAGCTTGAATTTCAATGATAATAAATCTGTCTTTAAACTTGATGGAATGGAAGATTTTGTTTCTAAGAATAGTTCAAAAAACGCAAGTATTTCTAATGTATTTAGCATTAATGATCATTGGTCTGCAGGATTTTTTGCTAGAGCAGGAAGTTCTGATTATGACAATAAAGATTTATACGCAAGCTTTCTTCCAGCTATTGAATATAATTTCTTTACCTATAAAGAATCAACAAAACAACAACTTAAATTAGCGTATAAAGTTGGAGCAATGTATGCAAATTACACTGAAAAAACAGTATTTAATAAGTTTGAAGAATATTTATGGAACCATGATTTAAGTTTACAGGGTAGTGTATACAAAACTTGGGGAACAATAAACGGTTCTATTAGTTATGAAAGTTATCTACATGATGCTTCATTAAATGAGTTTTCATTTTCTTTAGGAACGAATGTAAGGTTGTTTAAAGGGTTTTCATTTAATGTAAATGGGGATTATAACATCACAAACAACCAAATTAGTTTACCAGCAGGAAACTTATCTGTTGAAGAAATTTTATTACGTCAGCAGCAGATAAAATCAGGATATAATTACTTCTTTATGGCTGGAATCAATTATACTTTTGGTTCAAGATTTAATTCTGTTGTAAACCCTAGGTTTGGATTCTAACCATTAGCCTAGAGTAAATATAGTAACTAAAATACCCAAAAGAATAGCAATAAATTTTTGAAGATTGAATTTATGGTTTTCTGAACTTTCGAACAATATAATTGTTGAAATGTGTAAAAATACACCAATAATTAAGGCAGATATTTCTGTGTTGTATTTTGCAAAGAACTCTATTTTATCTGTAACTAATACTCCTAATGGGCTCATGAATGCAAATACACCTAAGAAAATAAATACGGTGCTTTTTGTAAACTTAGAATGCATTAAGAATGTTGTTAAAACAATGGCAATCGGAATCTTATGAACTACAATTGCCCATAATAAATTGTCATCATCATTATGAATTGGAATACCTTCAGAAAATGCATGAATACATAAACTGATAAATAATAAAAGCGGGAATTTTGATTCGTTTGAATGGATATGAATATGGCCATGTTCTGCTCCTTTAGAAAAAGATTCTAAAACAGATTGAATTAAGATTCCAGCTAAAATAAAGATTCCAATTCTAGTGGTGTTGCTATCTCCATGTTCGTAGACTTCTGGTAATAAGTGTAAAATAGTAACAGATAATAAATAGGCACCACTAAAAGACAACAGCAAACGGGTTATTTTATTTCCTGGTTTAAATAGTACAACTACTAAAGAGCCTATTAATACTGATAATATTAAATAGATATATGTCATTATGATACTACAAATATTAAACGGTTAGAACTACTTTTATTAAAAGAAGACAAATTATAATCTCCGAAAATATGATCTATTTTCAATCCTGCTTCTTTTAAATAAAGCGTAAATTTTTCTAAATCTAAATATTTTACACGTTCAACATACGAATGCTTCTTGCCATTGTCTTCAAAAGAAATTTCCTTAATAATAAATCCATTTTCAATTTTTCTATGGATATGGAAATCTATACCATCAACAGATTTTACTTCATTAGTAATAAGATTGTCTTTTGCAGTTGCTACATTTAAAAAATCGATAACAGCCAAGCCTTTTTTTGTAATTCCGTTTTTGATGTTTTTTAACACTTGAATATCTTCAGCATCATCTTCAAAATACCCAAAACTTGTAAATAAATTAAAGATTGCATCATACTTTTCAGAGAAAGAATCTCGCATGTCCTTTACCTCGAAATTCAATTTTTTATTGGTAAGTGTATTGGCGAAATCAATATTATTTTCTGATAAATCTACACCTGTAACTCTATATCCTAAAGAGTTTAAAAACACTGAGTGTCTTCCTTTTCCACAAGCTAAATCTAAAATATGTGTTTTGCTTGGTAACTTTAAAAAAGAAGTGATGTTTTGCATAAAAATTTGCGCATCAGTATCATCTCTATCCTTATAAAGGATATGATAATATGAAGTATCAAACCAAGAAATAAACCAATCTTTTTGTGTAGCCATAATATAATAGTTTACAAAAATACTGAATTCTTACAGTATAATTTCACCAATTTTTAAAAGATTAAAAAAATCATTCTAAGCAAAAGAAGAATCCTAAATTAAAACGTATTTTTGCAAAATGGAAAGCAGAAAAGATTTTAAAATGGTGGCCACCACCATGTTTGGTTTAGAGGAGGTTTTGGCAACTGAATTAAAGAATTTAGGAGCACAAGATGTTGTTGTTGGAATTAGAAATGTTTCGTTTAAAGGAGATGGAGGTTTTATGTATAAAGCCAATATCGCTTTAAGAACTGCCATTAGAATTTTAAAACCAATCAAAACGTTTAAAATCTATGATGAAGAAGATTTATATGATAGTTTACAGAAAATTAAATGGGAAAACTATTTAGATGTAGACGGAACTTTTTCTATTGGAGCTGTTGTAAACTCTAAACATTTTACAACTAACTCGCATTATATTTCCTTAAAATCTAAAGATGCTGTTGCAGATTATTTTAGACATAAATATAGTAGAAGACCCAATGTAGATTTAAAATATCCAGATTTAAAAATTCATGTGCATATCCAAAAAGAATGGTGTACTGTTTCTTTAGATAGCTCTGGAGATTCTTTACACAAACGTGGGTATAGATCTGCCACCAATATTGCTCCAATTAACGAAGTATTGGCTGCTGGTTTGGTGCTGCTTTCTGGTTATACTGGTGAAGAAAATTTCATTGATCCAATGTGTGGTTCTGGGACTATTTTGATTGAAGCGGCAATGATTGCTAATAATATTCCGGCAAACATAAACCGTAAACATTTTGCTTTTGAAAACTGGAAAGATTATGATGAAGATTTGTACTTTTTAATACAAGATGTATTGTTAAAAAAGATACGAAGCTGTCATTTTAAAATCATGGGGTTTGATAAAGCACCATCTGCTGTTCAAAAAGCGAAGGATAATGTTGAAAATGCCAATTTAGACGATTTTATTGGAATCCATCACGTCAACTTTTTTAACTCTAAAAAAGAAGTCTTCGGTAATACTACTATTCTGTTCAATCCACCATATGGAGAGCGTTTAAATATTGATACTGAAGAGTTTTATAAGAAAATTGGAGATACCTTAAAACATGGATATCCAGATTCTAAAGTTTGGTTTATAACATCAGATTTAGAAGCTTTGAAGTTTGTGGGTTTAAGAACTTCAAAAAGAATTCCACTTAAAAACGGAGATTTAGATTGTCGTTTAGTACGTTATGATATGTATGCTGGAACTCGAAAAATTCGTAAAGACGAACGCGAAATTCCTGAAAGTGAAATTGATTTAGAAGATTAATTCACCAATTCAAAATCAAAAAAAAGGAACTTTTGACTATAGGGTTAAAGTAACAACAAAAAATTATAAATAAAAAGCCCCACAAATTTGTGAGGCTTTTTTGTTGATAATAGAAGGTGTTATCTCTTAATGAATTTTTTCACCATTTTCTCTTCGGATGTATTAATTTCAAGGAAATAAACTCCATTTTTTAAGCCATTAATTTTAATTTGATTGGTTGTTAGTTTTCCTTTTAAAACTACTTGTCCAATAGTATTGGTAATTTGATAACTTGTATTTTCTTTGCCACTAATTTTAATATTGATAATCGAATTTGAAACGGGATTAGGATAGATAGAGAAATCTTCTAATGCATTTGATTCAATGTTAATCATCTCTTTTAAAAATATAACAGAATTTTTAGAACCGCCTTTAGCTAATACAGTTCCAGTTTTTCCTGTAATGTTTACTTGGTCAATGTAAATGTGATCTGCATTACCAGAAGCATCATTTTGAAACCTAAATTGAGCATTACTTGCAAAAGTATAATTGTTTTTGTCTAAAGTAACAACAGCAGAATAGAATCCATTATTGTTAAAGTCTGTACCACTTACATACGCCTGAACTGTTGTCCAAGTAGTTCCATCATAGTAACGTAACCAAAAATCTTCACCAGATTCCATACTGTATGAATAAAAATAAAATTCAATATCTACAGTATCATACGCGGTGATATCATACGTTTCAGAGGTCATGGCAGATGAAGTTCCTGAATTGTCTCTTATTCTGATTGAATAATTCCCTTCCCAAGATCTTGAACCAGAATACCTTGCAACATCATTACCGCCGTCTGTCCAGTTATCCCAGCCAGATTCAAAATAAGATTGAGATAAAGTAGTAGAACTATTTCCTCCAGAAGTTGTCACATTCACTAGGTTACTAGCTGCAGAGACATTCGCTGCTGCATCTTTCGCTTTTACAGAAAAGGTATATGCAGTAGCTGCCGTTAAGCCTGTTACTTGATAATTAGTGGTCGCTACTGTTGTAATTATAGAAGCACCATTGTACACGTCATATCCAGTAACAGCAATATTATCAGTTGAAGCTGTCCAATTTAAATCAACAGTAGTTTGTGTTTCGTTACTAGCAGATAAATTTGTTGGGGCTGATGGTGCTATTGTATCTGGTGGTGTTAACGTTGTTGCATTGGCTGTATTACTTGCAGAAGATTCATTAACTGCAGCATCTTTCGCTTTTATAGTAAACGTATACGAAGTAGCTGCAGTTAATCCTGTAACTTGATAATTAGTTGCAGTAACAGTTGCAGTAACAGTAGCACCATTATATACATCATATTCAGTTACGGCAGTATCATCAGTAGATGCTGTCCAACTTAAATCGACAGAAGTTTCTGTAATATTAGAAGCGTTAAGGTTGGTTGGAGCTGTTGGAGCAGTAGTGTCGGGAGTTGAACCTCCATCTACGGTATGATTTCCTAAACCACTAAATGTATCTGAAGCGAATGAATCCCATTCGTTAGTTGTATACGTTGTGTTTGGACTAAACACAGAAGGTTTTCTTTGTAGCGTCACATTTTGAGCAAAGTTAGAAGTGCCTCCATCAAATGTTCCTATGATATCAATTAGCACATCATTTTTAAACAATCCAACAGCATCATTTCCATTAAAGGTAACTTCAGCATTAGCAGTAGTTATATCTGCAACGCTTGTAATTGTTGCTGAGGCACTACTATTGGCAATAACATAAACAGCACCATTTGTTAGTTGTCCTGTTAATGTTAATCCACCAGACCAAGAACCTGCACCATTTGTTTGTTTCTTAATTTTATAAATTGATAAGTCAACGGTTGCTCCAGTAAAATTGGCAATTTCTAGCGCTTTATTATATGAAGAACCTTCAATGTATTCAGAAAAAAGTAACTCTGTAGTTGTTCCATTACCACCACTACTTGTGGTTGTTACATTTGCGGTATTACTTGCATTAGAAATATTCCCAGCAGCATCTTTCGCTTTCACAGAAAAAGCATACGCAGTAGCTTCCGTTAAGCTTGTTACTTGATAATTAGTGGTTGCAACAGTAGCAATAATAGTAGCACCATTGTATACATCATATCCAATAACAGCAATATTATCGGTAGCAGCTGTCCAAGTTAAATCAACAGAAGTTTCTGTAGTATTTGAAGTGGCTAAATTTGTTGGGGCTATTGGTGCCGTTGTGTCTGGTGGTGTTACCGTGGTTGCATTTACAGTATTACTTGAGGTAGATATATTTGCAGCTGCATCTTTTGCCTTTACAGAAAATGTATATGAAGTAGCGACCGTTAAGCCAGTTACTTGGTACGAAGTTGTTGCAACAGTTCCAATAACAGTTGCTCCATTGTAAATATCATAGCCTGTAACAGCCGTATCATCTGTAGATGCTGTCCAAGTTAAATCAACAGAGGTTTCAGTAATATTAGATGTAGTTAAGTTTGTTGGAGCAGTCGGAGCGGTCGTATCTGATGGTGAACCTCCATCTACAGAATGACTTCCTAATCCACTAAAAGTATCAGTTGCTAAAGAATTCCACTCATTAACTGTATATGTAGTATTGGGGCTGGTTACAGAAGATTTTCTTTGTAAGGTAACATTTTGTGCGTAATTGCCTGTTCCACCATCAAAAGTTCCAAGAATATCAATTAGAACATCATTTTTAAACAATCCAACAGCATCATTTCCATTAAAAGTTACCTCAGAACTACTGGTAATTAAATTGGCAATAGTTGTAATAGTAGCTGTGGCATTGCTATTCGCAACAACAAATACATTTTCATTGGCTAGTTGCCCGGTTAAAGTCAATCCACTAGACCAAGAACCAGCGCCATTAGTTTGTTTCTTTATTTTATAAATAGATAAATCAACCGTGGTACCAGTAAAATTAGCAATTTCTAAAGCTTTGTTATTAGAAGATCCTTCAATATATTCTGAGAATAACAAATCAGTTGTAGTTCCATTTCCACCACCAGTTCCAGAAGTAGTTATATTTACTCCAGCACTTGCTGAAGAAAGGTTTGCAGCAGCATCTTTTGCTTTTACAGTAAACGTATAAGGAGTACCAGATGATAAACTTGTAACGGTATAGTTTGTATTTGTTGTAGTACTTACAAAAGTAGCACCGTTGTATACTTCGTATCCAGTAACTGCCACATTATCTGTAGAAGCGGTCCAGGTTAAGTCAACCGAAGTTTGTGTGGTGTTTGAAGCAAGCAAGCTAGTTGGTACTGTTGGTGCTGTTGTGTCACCAGAACCACTATTAAATAAATCTTCAGCTTGTGGACCACCCCAAATTTGAGTAGCAAAAGCAGGATTGTCAATAAATGGATTCCTATTTCCTTGCACTATTTCTAATACAGGGTTTCGCTGTTTTTCTAAAACAGAAACTGGGTCTTCTGCATTCCATTGCAATAACAGATCAATCATGTCTGCATCTGTTGAATTTACGGTGCCAACAACAACACCAGTTGGCAATGTTTGGTTTCCATAATGCAAATACATATACATTAAGATACGAGCAACATCACCTTTCCACTCATCTCCAGGATACCAATCTCCAGTAGCTGTAGCGCCAGAATTACCACTTCCTGCACCAAATTTACGGTTACTTCTTGAAGAGTTTCTTTGAGCGTCAGCTGGTCTTAAATTGTGAGCATCAGCACCTACACCAGAAGTTCCTAGGTTTGGGTTTCCAAGAGATTTTGCATAGACATGTTCTCGGTTCCAAACACCAGAACCACTTCCGTGTAAATCTTTGTCACGTGTTCTATCATTTGTAATATCACCATCTGTATCATCCCAACCATATATTAGTACAACTTTTGTGTTGTCAGTTGGGTCAATGTCAGTTTGTTTTAATGCATCCCAAACTCCAGGAGTGTATGATATATATATCGTGTGCGTACTAACAATTTTAGTGGCTAGTGCATTTTTTAAAGAAGTTCCAGTTTGGTTAAGATTTACATCGTTATAATATGCTGGAACTTGTGAGAATACCGATATGGAAAATATCAGTAAAAAATAGAAGATTAGTTTTTTCATTTGTTTATAGTTTAGTTAATAATAGTTAAACATTTGATTAGATGTGATTACCTAAAAAAAATGCCGCTATAATTTAAGAAGAAATAATAGTTTATGTACTCACCATTTATGGGGTTTTTTTTCTCACCATTTATGGTGATAAGGAAAATAAATAGTACTGATTTTGTTGAGGTTTCTCTGATTTTTAATGAGTCAGCTAATTAAGAAGGTATTTTTTAAAAAAAACAAAAAGTCAAATTTAACATGCTGACTGCATAAAAAGTAATATGATTTAGGAGTGAAGTTTAACAAAAAAATGATTCTAAGGCAATAGATTATCTGCAAGTTTTTAGTGAGTACATAAAGATAAAATGCTTAAATTTGCACCTGAAATTTGACAAAAGAATCATGAAGATATCATACAATTGGTTAAAACAATTTTTACAAATAGATTGGGAAGCTGTAAAAGCAGGTGAATTATTAACCGATCTTGGATTAGAAGTAGAAGGAATTGAAACCAAAGAATCTATCAAGGGAAGTTTAGTAGGAATTGTTGTTGGTGAGGTTTTAACTTGTATTCAGCATCCAAATGCTGATCGATTAAAAGTAACAACTGTAAATATTGGTTCAGGAGAACCGATACAAATTGTTTGTGGTGCACCTAATGTTGCAGCCGGACAAAAAGTGCCTGTTGCTACTATCGGAACTGTTTTGTATGATGATAAAGGAGAAGGATTTAAAATCAAAAAAGGGAAGATTAGAGGAGAAGAAAGTCATGGAATGATTTGTGCCGAAGACGAATTAGGTTTAGGAAAAGGTCATGACGGAATAATGATATTAGATGCTTCTTTAAAGCCAGGAACCAAAGCTTCAGAAGTTTTTAAGATAGAAAAAGACGAAGTTTTTGAAATTGGATTAACGCCAAATAGAGCGGATGCTATGAGCCATTTTGGTGTGGCTAGAGATTTGAGAGCAGGTTTAATGCAGCAAGACATTAACTTAGAGCTAATTTCTCCTTCAGTAAGTGATTTTCATGTAGACGAGCGTAAATTAAAAATAGATATTGAGGTTGATAACAAAGATTTAGCACCTAGATATTGCGGAATTTCAATTACAGATGTAGAAGTTAAAGATTCTCCAGAATGGATTCAAAATCGTTTAAAAGCTATCGGAATTGCTCCAAAAAACAATGTGGTAGATATTACAAATTATGTATTACATGAATTAGGACAGCCTTTACATGCTTTTGATGCAGCTAAAATAAAAGGAAATAAAGTAGTTGTAAAAACCTTAGAAGAAGGAACCAAATTTACAACCTTAGATGAAGTTGAAAGAACCTTGTCTGCTGAAGATATTTTGATTTGTGATGCAGAATCGAATCCAATGTGTATTGCAGGTGTTCTTGGAGGTATGAAATCAGGTGTTTCAGAAAACACAACAAGCATCTTTTTAGAAAGTGCTTATTTCAATCCAGTTTCTATTCGTAAATCAGCAAAAAGACATGCACTTAATACAGATGCTTCTTTCCGTTTTGAAAGAGGAATCGATATCAATTTATCAAAATATGCTCTAAAAAGAGCAGCCTTATTACTTGAAAAATATGCTGGCGCAACGTTGGCTTCAGATATCATGGATTTTTATCCTGAGAAAGTAGAAGATTTTCAAGTGTTTTTATCTTATGAAAATGCAGATCGTTTAATCGGACAAGAAATTCCGAGAGAAACGATGAAAAATATATTAGCATCCTTAGAAATTAAAATAAGTAGTGAAACAGAAGGAGGTTTAGGATTGACAATTCCTTCGTATAGAGTAGACGTTCAAAGAGAAGCGGATATTATCGAGGAGATTTTAAGAGTCTATGGATATAATAATATTGAGTTTTCTCATAAATTAAATACCTCTATTTCATTTGATTCTAATATCAATATTAAGATTGAAAATGTTGTTGCCAATCAATTAACTTCTTTAGGATTTAATGAAACTATGGCAAACTCGTTAACCAAAGAAGAATATATTGGTTTAACAGAAAATTTAAATGCAGAGAATAATGTTGAGATGCTAAACCCTTTAAGTAATGACTTAAAAGTGATGCGTCAATCGTTATTGTTTAGCGGTTTAGAATCTGTAGCATATAACATCAACAGAAAAAACAATGCATTAAAGTTTTATGAATTTGGTAAAACCTATCATAAATACAACGACAAATACCAGGAAGACAAGCATCTAACGTTATTTGTTACTGGAAATAGAACTAAAGATAGCTGGGCTGTAGCAGCAAAAAGCTCTGATTTCTTTTATCTAAAAGGAATCATTAGCTCTTTATTAGAAAGAGTAGGCATTAGCAACTTTAAAACCACGCCAACGAAGTCTGATGTGTTTTCAGAGGGAATTGCATTGAGTTTAGGGAAAATAAAATTAGTTGATTTTGGAGCTGTAAAGCCAACAATTTTAAAGGAACTCGGAATTAAACAAGAAGTATTGTTTGCTGACATTAACTGGGAAAACCTATTGAAGTTATGTGGTAAAAAGAATATTAAAGTTTCTGATTTACCTAAATTCCCAGCTGTAAAAAGAGATTTAGCGTTGTTGATTGATAACAACGTAACTTTTAAAGAAATTTACAATTTGGCAAATCAGTCAGAGAAGAATTTATTAAAAGCTGTTGATCTATTTGATGTTTATCAGGGTGATAAGCTACCTGAAGGGAAAAAATCATATGCTGTTAGTTTTGTATTGCAAGATGCTAACAAAACTTTAGAAGACAAACAGATCGATAAAATAATGCAAAAATTACAAGCAACTTTTGAGAAAAATTTAGCAGCTGTTTTAAGATAAATATGAAGCTCCTTTTTGGAGCTTTTTTTATATAATAGAAAACGTCATTCCGAACAAAAAATTTGACATGTACAAAATCCTAATAAGACCACTATTATTCCTTTTTGATCCCGAGAAGGTGCATTACTTTACATTTTCTGTCGTAAAGTTTTTACACAGGATTCCGTTTGTACCAGGAATCATCAGAAGTATGTTTCAAGTAAACGACAAACGTTTGGAAAGAACTGTATTCGGAATTACGTTTAAAAACCCAGTTGGTTTGGCAGCCGGATTTGATAAAAATGCAGTGATCTATAATGAATTGGCTAATTTTGGCTTTGGATTTATTGAGATTGGAACTGTAACCCCAAAAGGGCAAATAGGAAACCCTAAGCAACGATTATTTCGTTTAAAAGATGATCAGGGAATTATCAATAGAATGGGATTTAATAATGATGGAATTGCGCCAGCTATTAAGAATTTAAAGAAGAACAAAGGTCAAGTTATTATTGGTGGAAACTTAGGAAAGAACACTGCTACTACACCAGAAAATTATACCCAAGATTATTGTGAAGTTTTTAAATCGCTGCATCCATATGTCGATTATTTTGTATTGAATGTGAGTTGTCCAAATGTTGGGAGTCATGCAAAACTGAATGATAAAGACTATTTGATTGAATTGATTTCTACAGTTCAAGATTTGAATTCTAAAGAAGCAACACAGAAACCAATCTTATTAAAAATTGCGCCAGATTTAAACAATAAGCAACTAGATGAAATTATTGAATTGGTTGCAGAAACGAAGATTGATGGCGTCATTACATCGAATACATCAACTACTAGAGATAATTTAAAAGCTTCTAAGCAACGTTTAGAAGAAATAGGAAATGGTGGAGTAAGCGGACAACCCATTAAAGCACAAAGCACAAAAGTGATTCAATACTTAGCAGATAATTCTAACAAAGCATTTCCAATTATTGGAGTAGGAGGTATTCACTCTGCTGAAGATGCATTAGAAAAATTAGAAGCCGGAGCTGATTTAGTTCAGGTTTTTACAGGATTTATTTATGAAGGTCCAAGTCTGATTAAGAAAATCAATAAGGCTATTTTAAAACAATCATAATTTTAAAACAATTTGTCATTCTTGCGAAGGCAGGAATCCAAACTGGATTTACTATAGATTCCTGGTTTCGCAGGAATGAAAAAAATGAATATTTTTATTTAAATGTTAGAAACCCTAATTTCTTTTTCAATAGCAACATTAGCCTTGGCGCTATCTCCGGGGCCAGATAATATCTTTGTCTTAACACAAAGTATTGTAAATGGGAGAAAATATGGATTGGCAACCGTTTATGGTTTAATGACAGGGTGCATTATTCATACTACTTTGTTAGCATTTGGGGTTTCACTAATTATAAAAGAAAGTGAATCCTTATTTTTGGGAATTAAATTATTTGGCGCTGCCTATTTACTATTCTTAGCTTATAAAGTCTTTAAATCTGATGCTTCTATTACATTTGCTGAAGACAATATCACAAAGAAAACAACAACACAGTTATTTAAGCAAGGCTTTATAATGAATGTGTTAAACCCTAAAGTATCCATTTTCTTTTTGGCTTTTTTTCCAGGGTTTTTATTCAGTGATACATTGAGTACAGTAATTCAGTTTTATGTATTAGGATTCATCTTTATGCTGGTCTCCTTGATTGTGTTTTCTACGATAGCCATTCTAGCTGGAACAATTTCAGAATATATAAAGAGCCATAAAAATGTTGGTCTTTACTTAAAATGGACACAAATTGTGGTGTTTGTTGGGATTGCTATATTTATTTTATTTTTTTAAAATATAGATTTCGCACACGACCATTAGATACTTTACAACCCGTAATATTGTTATTCCCATCTCTTATAAATTCAACTTTTCCAAAAAACCAAACAGCACCTGTAAATTCATCTTTCTTTGTTGGACTCAAATTAAAATCACTTAACCTACTGTGTTTAGAGACTAGCTTCCCATCAACAACAGAGAAATGATAGGTTGTAGATAGCTCTTCACTATAAAATTCTCCAGTAAAGTCGACTAAATCAACAGCGTCTGTATCAAATCCTTTTAGACGTGGAGCATCCATTATGCGCCCACCTTGATGCAGTTTTATTGCGGCAATGTTTTTTCCTGCATTTGGAATAAACTCAATTTTAGCCTCAACGCCTTTTACTTTAAATTCTGTAATAGATATTGGTGAAAGAGAAAGAACAGCTTGGCCAGTTGCTTTTGCAGATAACTCTCCATTGATATTTCTTATTTGAATTGTAAAACCTGGTTGAAGTTCAAACTCTCCAACATATGTATTCAATGTGTTTTCTGATACAGTGATATTTTTTGTTGCTACTTTTTGAATTACTTTCTTCTTTATCGGAGCAATTTTAATTTTATCTTTTAGGTAAATATCAACAACTTGATGTGCCATTCCTCCGGAGTTAAATTCGGCTGAATTACTAAAAACAATGACAGAAAAGTTCTCATCTGGAAAACGAGTTAAATATGATCGATATCCAGCATCAGCACCGCCATGTTGTATTTCATTTAGTCCTTTGTATTTCCCAACAAATTGGCCCAATGCACCTCCAAACTTTTTTCCATTGTTAAGAATTGCTGGCGTATTCATTGTATTGATGATTGCTGCATCTCCAACAATTGGATTGTTAAAGTTTACGGACCATTTGCTTAAGTCTTCTACAGTAGTAAAGAGACTTGTAGCCCCTACATTCGCGTAGCTTAATACATTTTTTTTATATCCTATACCACTTGAATAATATGAATAGGCTCTGTTTTTTACAATTTTTTCATGGTCATCATAAAATAAGGTGTTGTGCATTTGTAAGGGCTCAAAAATGGCGGCTTTTGTAAATTCTGCAAAAGACATTTTTGAAACTCTAGACACAACTTCAGCTAAAAGAGTAAACCCAGTATTACAATAGGCATACTCACTACCTGGTGTAAAATTCAACGCTTTCTGCTTACTTACAAGTTTAAGTACATGCTCTTTTGTAATGACATCATCCAAGCGCCAACCTGCCATGGCAAGTAAATTCCACTGATCTCTTAGTCCACTGGTATGAGTTGCCAAATGACGCAAGGTAATTTTATTTCCAAAATCTGGAACTTCAGAAATGTACTTTCTTATATCATCATCTAAACTTAATTTTCCTTGTTTTTCTAATAGGAGTATTGAAAATACGGTAAACTGTTTTGAAACCGATGCAATATGAAATATGGAAGATGTAGTAATCGGAATGTTGTATTCTAAATTGGCAAGTCCATACCCCTTTTTGTGAATAATTTTACCATCCTTAACAACAGCAACTGCTAGACCAGGAGTTTCTTTGGTTGTCCAAGGAGTAAAAAGCTCATCAACTTGTTTATTTGGCGAAGTAGCTTTTGGTTTGATATGTTGTGTACTTAACACATAATACCCTTTAGTTTCTTTTGCATTTAGTTGGGAGACTTCTATAATATAGCTTCCTTTTTTGCTAGATGTAATAGAAAATAACTCAGGACCATATTGTCCATTTGGTGAGTCGAATTCTTGAATTTTAGCACCTTTAGAATCATAGGTAATAACTTTTACATCAACACCATGTTGCATTAATTTAAAAAAAGCATATTGATTCTTTTTTAGTGTTACTTTATACTGATGCTCCTCACTAGGAGTAATATTTGATGTTATTTGTTTGTCGTTGGCTAGCTTTCCTTTTTGAATTTGAGCTTTAACAACACTTATTTGAGTACCTATTAATAGTAATAATGTTAGTTTAAGTATGGCTTTATTCATAATAATATATTTTATTTCTCAGTGTGTTAAAATATGATTTTCAGTGTCATAAATTCTTCTCAAGATACGGAAAGATAATTGTTCACTCAAAAAAGCAAGCCATTTCATCAGGCCTTCGTTCAATATATGGTACAAATACATGGTCTTTTGGATACCCGATAGGAATTAAAATATATGCGTGTTCGTTAGATGGTCTATTTAAAACTTTAGCTAAAAACTTGACTCTCTAGATTTTATTTTTCTTCTGTTTTATATATTTAATATAGACCCTATTTTATTCTTAGTAGCTTAGAATTTACTCTTTTCTAATAAGCTGAATAGCATCCATTCGTACTTGTGCATTTTTTATTAATGATGTTAGTTCGGCTTGTTCTTTAAGTGCTATTTGAATTTCTTCGGGTCTTATATTATTGTTTTTCTTTTGCAATATTTTTAATCGATCTATCTCATGATTCAGAGTCATGTTCATTCGATTTAGTCCGTTTGCTATTTCTTCTATACGCTGTTTTTTAGCAATTTCTGTAGCTGTTTTTATCATATTTGGTAAGAGCGTTTCGACTAGTATTTCATTATCAAGTAAAGAATCTATTTGACCAGTAATCAATTTATTATCGAATGTTTCAATAGGATACTTATCTGTCACCTCATTACCAGAATGATCTACTATAATTCTTAGAGGTGTCTTTGGAAGAAAACGATCAACATATATGTTTTGTACAGCTGATGTTTCAATAATAAAAAGGACTTCGAGTAGAAGACCTGGACTTTTTGTTGCTTT
>CAJXVT010000014.1 GCA_913062575.1 uncultured Flavobacteriaceae bacterium
TTAAATGATTGTTGGCCGGCAATATCTTGGTCTAGCATTGATTATTTTGGTAATTGGAAAGCATTGCAATACAAAGCAAAGAAATCATTTGAAAACGTATTAATTTCTTCAATTTTAAAAGATAACATTATAGAAACGAGTATTGTTAATGACGAATTAGAAAGCTTGTCTGGTAATTTAGAATTACAAATAATTGACTTTACAGGAAAAGAAGTATGGTCAGAAATCATTCCTGTTAATATTGGAGAGAATACTAGTTATACTGCTAACACTCTTGATCTAAACTCTTTAAATATCGATAGAAAGAATAGTGTATTAGTGGCTACTTTTTTAAACGAAACTTCTAATTTTTACTTAGAGAAACCCAAGGATTTAGAATTACTAAAAGGAGCTATTACTAAAACAATTACCAAAACTGAAACAGGTTTTACCATTACTTTAAAAAGTACTGTATTACAAAAAGACGTGTTTTTATCCAGTAAAGAAAAAGGTCATTTCTCTGATAACTTTTTTGATGTATTACCAAACAAAGAAGTCGTTATTGAGTTTAAAACGGATGGAACAACTATAGATGAATTAGTGATTAAGAGTTTGAATTCTATTTATTAACCTTTTTTAATAAACTTAGATTCTAAAAACCCTAGACCATAGCCTAAATGTTGGGTAAACGTTGTAATGATACTTAAAAAAGCAACTTTGATACTTTTGTTTTGGAATAAAGAATCTATAAAAATCACCCCGAAATAGAGCCCGTAAAAAGATAGTAATTGCCAAAACCCAAAGAAGGATGCAATTAGGCTAATATCAAAACCCATAACAAATAGAGACGGAAACCAATAGGTCAGTTTCGCTGTTTCTGGGTAGCGTTTATTTAATTGTGGTCTTGCAGCACCAAAAGCAAAAGTTTGTTTAAAAAATTGCTTTATTGTACTTCTACGCTTGTGATATACAAAGGCTTTTTCTATCAATTGTGTTTCCATTTTAGCTTTCCATAACCTAAAAGTTAAATCGATGTCTTCACCTACTTTTAATTTAGAAAATCCATTTGTTAGTTCAAATGCTTTTTTTGACAGCCCTAAGTTGAAACTTCTGGGCTGGAATTTTCCAACTGCGTTTTTCTTACCTCGAATTCCGCCTGTAGTTAACACCGCCGTCATTGAGTAATTAATTGCTTTTTGCAATGCCGTAAAACTTTCATGAGCAGAATCGGCCCCTCCAAAAGCATCAGTATATTTTTTAGCCAGCGCATTTTTCACTTCTTGTAAATAGTTTTCTGGAACTAGCACATCAGAATCAAGAATGATAAAATAATTTCCGGTTGCCAGTTGCATTCCGAAATTACGGCTTGCTCCTGCTCCTGTATTTTCTTTGAAGTAATATTTTAAATCTAACTGACTTTTATATTTCTCAACAATATGCTCACTCTTCTCTGTAGAACCGTCTTCAATAATCAGCACTTCAAAACCATCAGAAAAACTTTGTTTTGTAAGACTTTCTAATAACTCGTCTATTTCTTTTGGACGATTATACACAGGAATTATTATGGAAAAAGATAAATGCAACGTTGAAATCTAAAGTTAAAAGTAAATGTAAACAAAAAATGCAAACCGATATGGTTTGCATTTTTTAATCTTTGTTAAAAAGCTCTTTGATTTTAAGTTCTCTATACGTTAGCAAACTAGTTTAGCCCTGATTGAGCGGTTTGTTTAAGCTCTTTTGAGGAACGAAAAAAGCGAGTAGCGAAAGCAGGAAATAGCTTCAAACAAACTAAACCCTTTTCTATAGATTACTCTTCTGTAAATGTATCCATCACAGCAGTACTAACTCCCATATTTGAGAAACCGCCATCGTGAAATAAGTTCTGTAAAGTTACCTTCTTGGTTAAGTCAGAAAACATAGAAATGGTATAATCAGCACAATCTGCAGCAGTTGCATTTCCTAGCGGAGACATTTTATCTGCATAAGCAATAAATCCGTCAAATCCTTTCACACCACTTCCAGCAGTTGTTGGCGTTGGCGATTGAGAAATGGTGTTTACACGTACTTTTTGATCACGTCCAAAGAAGTATCCAAAACTACGAGCAATGCTTTCTAAATAGGCTTTATTATCTGCCATATCATTATAATCTGGAAACACACGTTGTGCAGCCATATAGGTCAATGCAACAATACTTCCCCACTCGTTCATGGCGTTTTTGTTGTACAATACATTCATTACTTTATGAAATGATACTGCAGAAACATCCCAACCTTTGGTAGTGAAATCGTATTTAGAATCTGTATAATGACGTCCTTTACGCACGTTAACAGACATTCCGATGGAATGCAACACAAAATCTATTTTTCCTCCTAAGATTTCCATAGATTTTTCAACCAAATTGGTGATATCTTCCATAGAAGTTGCATCTGCAGGAATAATTTGAGAACCTGTTTTTTCTGCCAATTTATTTATTTCTCCCATTCGCATTGCAATTGGTGCATTTGTCAATACAAATTCAGCTCCTTCTTCATGCGCTCTTTCGGCAACTTTCCAAGCAATAGAATGCTCGTTTAAAGCTCCAAAAATGATTCCTTTTTTTCCTTTTAATAAGTTATACATAATTATAGTTATTAATTTAAAATCTTAGTTCAATAATTCTTTCGCATGTGTAAGTGCTGAGTCGGAAATATTCTTTCCGCTTAACATTTCTGCAATTTCCACAATGCGTTCGTCTTCTGACAATTGTTTTAAGTTGGTGGTAGTTACACCATTCACTTCTTCTTTATATACTTTGTAATGTTGATTTCCTTTTGCTGCAATTTGTGGTAAATGCGTGATGGTAATTACCTGCATGTTTTGAGACATTTGCTGCATGATTGCTGCTATCTTGTTAGAAACCTCTCCAGAAACTCCGGTGTCTATTTCATCAAATAGAATTGTTGGTAATTGAGTGTTTTCTGATAACACTTTTTTAACAGACAACATAATTCTAGACAATTCTCCTCCAGATGCTACTTTTTTCAATTCTCCAAAACTGCCGCCTTTATTGGCAGAGAACAAGAATGCTAAACTATCTTTTCCGTTTGTATGATAATTCTCTGTGGCTGTGACTTTAATTGAAAAACGTGCATTTGGCATTCCTAATTCTGACAACAACCTTTCTAATTGTTTTTGCAATTTAGGAACCTCCTTATTTCTTGCCTTTGAAATCATTGCAGCAACCTCATCTAGTTTTTTAGCAATGGCATCTATTTGCGATTGTTTCTGGTTGATAATCTCTTCTGCATTTTCTACCTGCCCAACTTTTTCTTCTAAATCTGTTTGGATTGCTAATAGTTCTGGAATCGTTTTTACATAATGCTTCTTTTGCAGATTGTAAATCAACTGTAAACGATCGTTGAGTTCTTCTAATTCATTTGGATTCGAATCTACATTTTCAGAAGCACTTTCTAATTCTGCAACAATATCATCAAATTCTATCTTAACACTTGTAATTCTAGTTGCCAGCATTTCATATTCTTTTGAGAATGGAGCAATGTTCTGCAATCTGTTTTCTAACGAATTCAATAACGTTTGTAATCCAACGTCATCACCAGATGACAAATGAACCGCCTCGGATAAATTTAGTTGAATATCTTCTATATTGTTCAGCTTTTCAATTCGTTCTTCTAAATCAGATTGTTCTTCTTCTTTTAGTTTGGTTTCAACCAACTCGTTGTACAAATGTAAATTGTAATCATATTGTTGATTTGCTTCGCGTTGTTTAGTTTGCAACACATCCATTTCTTTTCTGAAAACGTTCAATTGCTTTAATCCTCTTTGATAAGAAGCAATCTTTTGATCATTTTTCCCCAATGCATCCAATATAGAAAACTGAAAACTAGGATCTGACAATTGCATGGTTTGATGTTGAGAATGTACATCAATCAATTTCGATTTTAATTCATTCAACACAGACAACGTTACCGGCGTATCATTTACAAAAGCACGCGATTTTCCAGAAGGCAAAATTTCTCTTCTTATGATAGTTTCGGCTTCGTAGTCTAAATCTACTGAATCAAAAAAAGAACTCAAACTGTAAGTAGCAATTGATAACTGTGCTTCTACTACACATTTTTTGGAAGTATCTTTTAAGGTTGATGAATCTGCTCTATTTCCTAACACCAAACCTAATGCGCCTAATAAAATAGATTTACCAGCACCAGTTTCTCCAGTAATGATAGACAATCCTTTGGTAAAATCAATTGACAATTGATCTATTAAAGCGTAATTCTGTATAGAAAGTGATGTTAACAAGTTGACTAGTTTTAAAAGATAAAATTAGTGATTTTTTAGCACTTATCAAGTACTAATAATTGAAGGTTTTTTCACAAAAAAGGCTATCGACAATGGCAATCTTTCATCTCAATTAAGCTTTGTTTTTATTCTTTCTTAAAAAAACATATTTACCGGCCCATAATAATAAGAACAAAATAACCGAATTTATAATTAAAGACAATTTTGAGAATTCAATTTTCCAGTCAATTTCAGTTAGTAACATTTCCTGAAATAAGGCATAGGAATTATAGACTTTAGTAGAGAATAATAGTATCAGTATTCCTATTAAAATCTTTAAGTAACTAAATATGTTTAATGAATTCATGTTTTAGATTATTTAATGCTTCAATATACAGGCAATTTGCAATATAAAGCGGATAAATTAGCACATATTTTTAATAAAAAACAGCACTTGTCAATATCTAAAAAGGTATAAATTATAACTTTTAGGATTAACTATAAATGGGGAGTCCTTACTCCCCATTTATGGTGAGAGAAAAATACCCTATAAATGGGTATTGCACAAAAACTAAAGTATCCATATATTTATATAAAAAAATTGTCCCCTAAGTACATAATAATAATGTTATGAAAAGGATAGAAAAAATTAGAAAAAGATTAAAAACAGTTAGAACAGAAAAAGGGTATTCACAAGACTACGTAGGAGAACAACTACATATGAGTCAAATTGCATATCACAAATTAGAAAACGGTAAAACAATTTTAAAAGTAAGAACACTGTTAGAATTAGCAGTTATTCTAGAGGTCAAAGAGAGCTATTTATTGGGTTGTGATGAATAATGGAAGGCTAGAGAAAATAGACTTATTTTTAACTAGATAAAAATCACTTGAACTGGCATCTTATTAAGATGTCATGCTACTTAATTTTTTGCCACTTTTCATTATTTGTAGGAGAAATTCTTTGCAAAACAGTTTGTAGTCTAGTTGTATTCCCCATTCGAGGTCCATCAGAAAAAATGGCTGCAATTTCGTCTGCTTTAGCATCAAAAAAGAATCTTAAAATAAAGTTCCCAATAACTTTGTTATGTAAATTTTCTAACTGTAAAACTGCATTAGAAATCATACTTTTTGCTTTACTCTTATCCTTAGAGAATTCATCCATTCCTTGTCTGTGATAAGAATACAACACGTTTTTAAAGCCTCTTAACTTTGCGGTTGTTAAGTTGTCTATTAACGAATATCGGTTTTGTTTCCCTACTTGATCTGTCCAAGCAGAGCCTCCACTTTGCTGCGCTAACAATAGCACATCTTTTGCTTTTTTATAATAGGCATCTCCTCCATTTAATTTAAAGGTATCTGCATCTACTCCTAAAACAACATATATATAATAGACAATTGTAGAAATTAAATTCGACTCAAAATTAGTTTCGTTATAGTTTAATGGCTGGAATTCATCATACTTAAAATTAAAATCCTTGTCGTTTATATTTACAATTGGAGTTGAATAAGATGCTCCATAAACAGGTCTAGCTGCTTGTACTTGAATACTTGCTTCAAACCGATTTGAGCTTGGTTGCTTATTGATGGTTATTGTAAATGCACAATTAATTTTTTCTTGCTGTTTAAAATTTTTATTTGTCCATTTATTCTGATTTACAAACTCAGTTAATGAAGTTTGTAATGTAGTATACACTTGCTTATTAGATCCAGAAATTTTATCAGAATTAATTGTTACCAACGCATTCAATTCTTGAGCTTGCATTGAAAAGAATGCAGAAAAAACAAAAAGTAAAACAAATAGCTTACGCATTAATCTTTTGTATAATATGATTTATAATATCTTTAGCAACTTCTGATTTTGACTTTAAATCAAACGGTGTTTCGCTTAAATCAGCATCAATAATTGTTACTTTATTTGTATTAGTAGCGAACCCAGCGCCTTTATCTTGTAACGAATTTAGTACAATCATGTCTAAATTTTTACGCTGTAATTTTCCTTTAGCATTTTCAATCTCATTATTGGTTTCTAATGCAAAACCGACTAAAAATTGTTGCTTTTTTAGTTTTCCTAGTGAAGCTAAAACATCTTGAGTTGGCTCTAATGCTATCTCTAACGTTGTATCTTTCTTTTTTATTTTTTGAGAAGCAACATTTTTTGGTTTATAATCTGCAACAGCCGCTGATAATATTGCAATATCAACATCTTGATATTCTTTATGAACTGCCTCAAACATTTCTTGAGCTGATGTTACATTGACTCTTTGAATAAAAGAATGCTGAATTTGTTGACTTGATGGTCCAGAGATTAGAACTACTTCTGCTCCTAAATTTGCAGCAGACTTTGCAATTTCAAATCCCATTTTACCCGAGGAATGATTTCCAATAAAACGAACAGGATCTATTGCTTCATAAGTTGGCCCAGCAGTAATTAATATTTTCTTTCCTCTTAATCGCAACTTAGAATGAATATCTTTCTCTATAAAAGTAACAATATCTTCTGGCTCAGCCATTCTTCCTTCTCCAACCAAACCACTTGCTAATTCGCCACTGGTAGCTGGAATTAACAGGTTTCCAAAAGACTGTAATGTATCTAAAGAAATTTTTGTAGATGGATGTTGATACATGTCTAAATCCATTGCTGGAGCAAAATACACTGGACATTTAGCTGATAGATAGGTTGCAAGCACTAAATTATCACAAGTTCCATTTGCCATTTTAGATAAGGTATTTGCTGTTGCAGGTGCAACCAACATAATATCTGCCCAAAGGCCTAAATCAACATGATTATTCCACAATTCATTTTCATCTTCTTTATCATAAAAAGTAGATGAAACAGGATTTTTCGAAAGTGTTGATAAGGTAAGTGGAGTGATAAAATCTTTCGACGCAGGAGTCATTATAACTTTAACTTCTGCGCCTGATTTTATAAATAAACGAACCAAACTGGCCGTTTTATAAGCGGCAATACCAGCAGAGATTGCTAGTAAAACTTTTTTACCGCTTAGCATAGACATTACTCTTGCTCTGGAGTTCTATGATATACTTTACCATTTAACCACTCTTCTACAGCGATAGCAGTAGCTTTAGGTAATTTTTCGTAGAATTTTGAAACCTCAATTTGCTCTTTGTTTTCAAATACCTCTTCTAAACTATCATTATAGGTAGCAAATTCATCTAACTTATCTAACAATTCTTTCTTTAAGTCACCATTAATTTGAGTTGCTCTTTTCGCAATAATATTTATAGCTTCATAAATATTATTTGTTGGAGCTTCAATAGCATCTTTATTGTAAGTAATTGTAGTTACAGGTGCTTTTGTTTCTTTATAATCCATCATTAACTTTTTATTAATTGTTTTTGTGCATTCTCTAAATTAGCTAACATTTTGTTAGAATCTACTAAATATTTAGTTTTAGGGAAATTTCTTTTTAACTTTTCGTACGATTTGATTGCTGCATTAATACGTTCTGCTTTTTTTCTATCAGAACTTCTAATCGCTAAATCATGTGACGCTTTTAATCTATAATATAGTGCTTCTTCCTTAAATTCTGTTCCTAAATAATCTTCCAATAAATTATCAAACGCTTGTATTGCTGCTGTATAATTTCTTAACGGATCATAATCTGCAGTTGTATAATACACTTTTGCTATTTCAAAAGCTTTCTTCTGCAATTTATAATTTATCTCTTGGTAGTATTTATTTGCTTCAGCCAATCTTTTAGAGTTCGGGTAGGTATCTATAAAAAACTGAAAAGCATTTAGACCTTTGCTTGTATCTGTTTGATCTAAACTAAACACTGGTGAAGCCAACATATAACTTTTAGCTGACATAAATGCTGCTTCTTCTTTTTTAGAACTTTGTGGATAACTCAATGTAAATCTATCAAAGTAATACCCAGCTGAAACATAATTCTTAGTGTTAAAATTAGCTTGAGCAACCATAAATTGAATTCTTTGCATTTGTGGTTTATCTCTATATGACGGTGTAAGCTTTTCAAAAAGGTTTAGGGCTTTATTGTATTTTTTTGCATCATACATTTTAGTAGCCATAGCATACTGCTTTTCTGCAGTACCTTTATTGAATACTTTTTGATACTCACTACACGAAGTTAAGAGTACTCCTACAAAAGTTAAATATAGTAAATTTTTCATTTTAAACATTTGGCAAAATTAGTGATTAATTATGGATTATTAAAACGATTTTAGCACTCTAAAATTGTTTAACGCAATTAACTATAAAAACTCGTAAATGATTCTTATAGTTTTACTAAAAGTTTGTTAATGTTAAACTTGCGGTGGCGCAGGGCTAACAATCAATTGTTTGATATCATTATCAAACAAATAGAACCCACTTTTATCATCGCCAATTAAGTTGATTTTATCTAAAATATTTCTTGCCAATGCTTCTTCTTCAATTTGTTCAGAAACATACCATTGTAAAAAGTTATGAGTAGCATAATCTTTTTCTTGAAGAGATACATCAACCAAATCGTTAATGGTTTTAGAAACCATCACTTCGTGATCAAATAAATTTTGAAACATATCTTTAAATGAACCAAATTCTGTTGGTGGAGCTGAAAGAGGAGAAACTTTTGCGTATCCGCCACGTTCATTAATAAATTTTATAAGCTTTAACATGTGCTCTCTTTCTTCATCAGAATGTGCATACATAAATTTCGAAACTCCTTCAAAACCTAAGTTTTCTGCGTAAGACGCCATCGCTAAATACACTTGCGACGATTCTGCTTCTACTGTTACTTGCTTATTTAATGCTTCTTCTATCTTTTTTGACAACATATATTTTTAATTAAAAATTGTCTACAAAATTAGTAATTTCTTTTTGTAATTCACTAGTTGCTTTCACTAAAGGTAAACGAACCTCATCTGAAGTGATCTTAAGCTGTTGTAAAACAGCTTTAATTCCTGCTGGATTGTTCTCTGTAAAAATCAAATCAATAGCTTTCATTAATTTAAAATGAAGTTGATATGCTTCTTTTCCTTTTCCTTGTAAACCTAAATTTATCAAAGTAGAAAACTCCTTTGGAAATGCTTGTCCTATTACAGAAATCACCCCAGAAGCACCAGCCAGTGCTACCGTTAAAGCTAAATCATCATCACCAGAAATAATTAAAAAATTTGCTGGCTTGTCTTTGATTAATTCTAAATATTGCTGAACATTATTTCCTGCTTCTTTTACTGCAATTACATTTTCAAAATCATTTGCTAAACGTAATGTTGTAGCAGGCTCCATGTTTTTTGCGGTTCTTCCTGGAACATTATATAAAATAATTGGTTTTGGACTTGCCAAAGAAATCGCCTTAAAATGTTGATAAAACCCTTCTTGGGTTGGTTTGCTGTAATAAGGTGCAACAGTTAATATGGCATCAATATCTTTTAAATCTGTAGTCTGTAATTCTGTAACTACATGTTGAGTATTGTTCCCTCCAATTCCTAAGACAAGAGGCACTCTATTGCTATTAACCTTAGCAATTGTTGTTACAATTTCATTTCTTTCTTCTTTAGTAATCGTTGCACTTTCTCCAGTGGTTCCGTTAATTACTAAATAATTAATTCCATTACTGATATTAAACTCCACTAATTTTTCTAAAGCAGTAAAATCAATCGTTTTATCCTCATTAAAAGGGGTTACTAAAGCTACTCCGGTTCCAACAAATTTCTGCATCAAGTTATTTTTTAGTTTTATTTGGTCCGCAAATTTATTCATTTCTTAAGAAGTACTACCTATGCAATACTAATAAAATGATATTTCTCAAGGAATATAACTAAATAAAACGAATTGTTATATTTTAAAACATTTGTTATATTTTATCTAATAGATGCAAATATTTTTTACTAACCTCCATAAAACTTTGACTGTTCTGTGGGTTTTCTGAAACAAGTACATCATATATTTTATCGTTTACATTTGCAAAACCAACTTTAAAAGTAGCTTGAGACTTTATTGCTGCGTATTCTAAATATAAATTGTTGGTGTCAAAATAACCAATTAATAAATCAAAAGGACTCTCTAAAAAACTCTCAAAGCTTGTGTCTTTAATCCTTCCTCTTCCATCAATATCTTTTTCTGTAAAATGCTTGTAGGTTTTTTCGTCTGTTTTTTTATAATTCCGAAAGCTATAAATATGAACGTTTCTAACAGTATCAAAATTGTTTTTTACTTGCGCCACAATATCAACTTCATTAAAAATATCGTTGCTTGTTAATATAGCAACAGAATGTATTTTTTTAGAATTTGGAGTTCTAGATTCTGGAATTGACTTTAATTCTTTGTTGATTTTTTTTAATAAAGAGTATTCTTTAAATTTCCTGAATGCCATAAATCTATCTTCTAAAATTGTATATTCGTTATTACAAATTTAATTAAAAAAACATGCCTACAACATTGAAGAGGATTGCTATTGTTTTTTGTTTGAGCATCTTATTTATTTCATGTAAAAATGAAAAGTATGCTGTTGTTAAAATCACAGCAAAAACTACAGCCATAGACTCAACATTAGCTTCTGTAAATGCTATTACAGAAACTATTGCACCCTATAAAGAAAAGATGATTAACGAGATTAATACCATAATTTCTTATGCTTCAAAAGACATTGTAAGAACAGATGGCCGCTTAGAAAGTAGCTTAGGGAATTTATTAGCCGATTTATCTTACGAAAGATCAAATCCTATTTTTCATAAACTTACAGGTAAAAATATAGATTTTGCTATGTTTAATTACGGTGGAATTAGAGCTGGAATAAATAAAGGAGCCGTTATAAATAGACATGCTTTTGAATTAATGCCTTTCGAGAATTTATATGTTGTAGTAGAGTTAACTGGCGAAAAAATAACTGAACTTGTTCACTATTTGATAAAAGGAAATACTGCACATCCACTATCTAAACATATACGTCTAACCATTTCTGATAGTGATTTTGATTTAAAAATAAACAATATTCCTTTTGATAAAAATAAATCATATTACGTATTAACAACAGATTATTTACAGTCTGGTGGAGACCTCATGAATTTCTTTAAAACCCCATTAAAGAGATATAATTTAGAATACAAAATGAGAGATTGTATTGTCGATTATTTTAAAAGTGTAGATACTTTAAAAAGCTATTTGGATGGACGCTTTAATAGAAAATAAGATGGATAGAAGAAAATTTATACAACAAACAGCAGCAGCTGCTTCTTTAACCGCAGTTGGAGGTCTAACACTGCCTTCTTTTTCAACAAAAAGACAAAAACACATCACCATTTTACATACCAATGATACGCATAGTCATGTAGAGCCTTTTGAAGCAACACATCATAAAAATGCAAATAGAGGTGGTGTCGCAAGACGTGCTACGTTGATTGAAAATATCAGAAAAGAAAACCCAAATACCTTATTATTGGATGCAGGAGATATTTTCCAAGGAACTCCGTATTTTAATTATTTTGGTGGCGAATTAGAGTTTAAATTAATGAGTATGCTTAAATATGATTTAGCTACGTTGGGAAATCATGATTTTGATAATTCTATTGAAGGATTCTACAAACAATTACCAAATGCAAATTTTAATTTTGTTTCTGCCAACTATGATTTCACAAATACTGTTTTATACACCCATGTAAAACCATATCAGATTTTTATTAAAGACGGACTAAAAATTGGAATTTTCGGATTGGGAATTCAATTAGAAGGATTGGTACATCCAAAAATGTATAAGGAAACCAAGTACTTAGACCCGATAGAAATTTCTCAAGACATGAGTAGGATTTTGAAAGAAGAACATCAATGTGATTTAGTAATTTGCTTATCTCATCTGGGATATTACTACAGAAGAAATCCTGAATATATTTCTGATTTAAACTTAGCTAAAGCTACCAAAAATATTGATTTAATTATTGGAGGACATTCACATACTTTTTTACCAAAACCAACAATAGTTAAAAATTTAGACAATCAAAATATATTAGTAAATCAAGTTGGTTGCTATGGATTAAATCTAGGACGTATTGATTTCTATTTTGATGAAGAAAAAAACATTACTACCGGCGGAAAAACTATTTTAGTGTAAGGCATAATAAAACCTACCGTCTATATCTGCAAATCTTTTAGGTAATGAAAAAGTATTTTCCAATTGTCTTAAAATTAATTGCAGTAGTAATCATGTTGCAAACCTTATTTTTTAAATTCTCAGGAGCTCAACAAAGTATTGATTTATTCACCACAATTGCGGGAGAGAACGAAGCTTATTTAAGAGTAGGAACTGGTGTTTTAGAACTGATTGCTTCCTTCTTATTATTTGCCCCTAAAAAAACTTGGCTTGGCGCATTACTTATCATTGGATTAATGGGAGGTGCATTGCTATCTCATTTTTCTATTTTAGGAATTGCACACAACAATGATGGCGGCATGTTATTCACTGGTGCTGCTATCACATTTTTAGCTGGAGTTATATTATTGATACTCTACAAAAAAGAGATTCCTGTTATGAGACCAAAATTATAACTGCTTGTTTTAAATATAAGGTAGTTTTCTTTTTATTTTACAGGATTTGACTTTACAATCATCGCTTTGCAAATTAAAAATTGAGCTAAGATATAAGTAATCATAATTGTTACTCCGTACAACTCATTAGGTTCGTAAAATTTATTCAACGCAATTAAACTGTCAGAAAAAATAAAAATAATAGCTCCAATTAGCAGCCAAGAATTTTCTGTAGATTTTTCACTTCTATAATTTAACAAAGCAACAGACCCAAAGGTTGAAATTGTAATTCCGTATACTATAACCGGAATCAACATATCACCTAAATTTGGATACACTAAATACATTAAAGCTCCAAACAAAACAACAAACGGAAACGCTGATGAAATCATCTTAACGGTCAATTCTCTTTGTAAAAAAACCGATGTTACTTTTATATACACAACATGAGCTACCAAAAATGCAGCCAATCCATACATAAAGAAATTTGCTCCTTTAAACATCAATAGCACATCTCCCACAAAACAAAAGAACATTCCTAAAACATACCAAAATAGTGGTTTTTTAGCAGATACCAAATACACAACTACCAACAAGGTTAACAACATCGGCTTTGCATACGTCTCCAATGTTACATTTCCTGATAGGATTGCATACACATCTGCAATTGCAGCAATAAAAAATAAAACTGTTGCTATTGTAATTTTAGTTTGTTTAGTCATCTTTGGTTGATTTAGCTTTTGATTTAGACTCTTATATTTGAAAATTGTTACAAAATTTCGCCTTTTGTCTTTGTCTTTGTCTTTGTCTTTGTCTTTGTCTTTGTCTTTGTCTTTGTCTTTGTCTTTGTCTTTTAAGAAATCATATCTATAAAATCTTGTTCTGAAATAATTGAAACTCCAAGTGTTTCTGCTTTTGCTAATTTACTTGGCCCCATATTATCTCCAGCAACAATATAATTTGTCTTTTTAGAAATAGAACTACTTACTTTCCCCCCATTGTCTTCAATGGCTTTTTTTAATTCATTTCTAGTTAATTGATGAAAAACACCAGAAACCACAAAAATATTTCCTTCTAACTTCTCTGTTTGATTTTCTAAACTCTCTGCTGAAACTTCTAATTGAACTCCATGAGATTTTAATCGATCAATCAATTGAATATTTCCTAAATCATTCGAGAAATCAATAATACTTTGTGCAATTCGATCTCCTATTTCATCTACAGAAATTAAGGTTTCAAAATCTGCTGTCATTAAATTGTCTATCGACTTAAAATGTTTTACTAGCTTCTTGGCAACAGTTTCTCCCACGAAACGAATTCCCAATGCAAATAACACCTTTTCAAACGGAATCTCTTTAGACTTTTCTATTCCTGCTACCATATTCTGAGCAGATTTCTCTGCCATTCTTTCTAACGGGATCACTTGTTCAACTTGTAAATCATACAAATCTGCATAATTCTGAATCAATCCTTCCTTACGTAACAAATCAACCGTTTCTCCTCCCAAACCATCAATATCCATGGCTTTTCTGCTGATATAATGCTGAATTCTTCCTGTAATTTGCGGTGCACAACCAAATTCATTTGGACAATAGTGTTTTGCATCACCTTCTGTTCGTATCAATTCAGTTTCACATTCTGGGCAATTCTGGGCATAGATTGTTAGCTCAGAATCTGCTGATCTTTTTGTGAAATCTACCACTATTATTTTCGGAATGATTTCTCCTCCTTTTTCCACAAAAACGGTATCGTTTATTCTAATATCTAATTTCTCAATTTGATCTGCATTGTGTAATGAAGCGCGTTTAACTGTAGTTCCTGCCAACTGCACAGGTTCTAAATTTGCCACAGGAGTAATAGCACCAGTTCGTCCAACTTGGTACGTAATTTCATGCAACACAGTAGAAACTTGCTCTGCTTTAAACTTGTACGCAATTGCCCAACGCGGCGCTTTTGCAGTATAACCGAGTTCTTCTTGTTGTTGTAAATCATTGACCTTAATTACAACGCCATCTGTTTCGTATGGCAATTCATTTCTTTTAGAATCCCATAGATTTACAAAATCAAAAACTTCATCAATGCTTTTCGCTAATGCAATCGTTTTTGGAACTTTAAACCCAACAATACGTGCATTCTCTAAGCTCTCATAATGTGTTTTGTATTTACGCTCGTCTGTAACAACCTGATACAACAAACAATCTAACGGTCGTTTTGCGACTTCTGCGCTATCTTGTAGCTTTAAACTACCACTTGCCGTGTTTCTAGGGTTTCTATATTCCTCTTCTCCATTTGCAACACGTTCTTCATTCATTTTATGAAAACCATCTAGTGGCAAAATGATTTCTCCACGCATTTCAAAATCGGTAACATAATCACCTTTTGGAAGTAAAGGAATCGATTTTATAGTTCTAATATTTGTAGTTACATCATCACCTTGAAACCCATCTCCACGAGTGACTGCTTTTATGAATTTTCCGTTCTCAAAGGTTAAATTGATGGATGCTCCATCATATTTTAGCTCGCAAGTATATTCAATATCATCAGAACCAAGCTTTTTCTGAATTCGCTTTTCCCAATCCAATAAATCTTCTTTAGAATACGAATTGTCTAAGGAGTACATTCGGTTTTTGTGGGTCACCGTTTCAAAGTTTTTGGTGATTTCTCCTCCAACTCTTTGGGTTGGAGAATTCGCATCAAAATACTGAGGGTTTTCTGTTTCTAATTTCTCTAACTCTTTGAGTTTGATATCAAAATCATAATCAGAAATAGATGCATTATCTAAACCATAATAATTATAATTGTGATTGTTAAGCTCTTCTCTTAACAATTGTATTTGTTGTTGAATTGTACTCATTTAGCAATAGCTACTTTTCAAATTAATCTTTCTTGGTTCCTCTTAACACACTTACACCTTTAGGAAACGGGTTACCAGAAGAACGTCTAAACGAAACTACTTGCCCTGTATGCCAAAGTGCATCAGAAATTGGTCCATTTATTTGATTCCAAAACGGGAATTCTGTTTTTCCAAAAACAATTTTAAAGTCACCTAAGCTTGTTGCTTTTCTTAAAATTTCACTTGCCTTTTGTAAATTTGCTAAGGTTTTAGTTCTCTTTTCTTCAAAAGTCATTTTTGGCTGTTTTGCCCCATTACCAACTTTTAATGTTGAGTTCACAATTACTTGTGATAACCCTAAAATATGATCTATGGTTTCTAACGAAGTTCTTGCTTCACTATTCGGTTTAAACTTTAAATCTTTCTCTGTTAAACCGTATGTTGCCCAATAATATCTAAACCCTAAACCGTCTACCATTCTACTTGCTACAGTTGTTGCTGTATACTCTTTTGGAGCTGGAGGAATTTCGTAGTAAAAATCGTCTTTTTGTGCCATTGTAGTAGTTGTTATTGCTATTGCAAAAATTAATGTGATTAGATTTTTCATTGTAATACGTTTTAAGAAGGTTAAAAATAGCGAAAAATCGACGAGCAAGAAAACAAAAAAGCCGAAACAAATGTTTCGGCTTTTATATATCTATAAGTGACTACTAATAGTAGGTAAAACGTCTCACTTTTGCAATATGCTTTGCCAAACGCATTACTTGATGCGAATAACCATATTCGTTATCATACCAAACATAAATAACAATACTGTTTCCGTCTGTAATAGTTGCTTTACTATCAAAAATTGACGGAGCTGCACAACCAACAATATCAGATGACACTAATTCATTATCAACAGAATATTTGATTTGCTCAACTAAATCTCCTTCTAATGCATATTTTTTCATAATTGCATTTACAGAATCAACAGTAACATCAGAATGTAATTGCAAGCTTAAAATAGCAAGAGATCCATTTGGTACAGGAACTCTAATTGCATTTGAAGTTAACTTCCCTTCTAAAGCTGGCAATGCTTTTGCAACAGCTTTCCCTGCTCCAGTTTCTGTAATTACCATATTTAAAGCTGCTGCTCTACCTCTACGATATTTACTGTGCATATTATCAACCAAGTTTTGATCGTTTGTATATGCATGGATTGTTTCCAAGTGCCCTTTGTCAATTCCAAAGTTATCTTCTAATACTTTTAAAACTGGTGTAATTGCATTTGTTGTACAAGAAGCTGCAGAGAAAATATCTACGACATCCGGATTATGCTCTGTATGATTTACACCATGAACAATATTAGGAATTCCTTTTCCTGGCGCAGTTAATAACACTTTACTTGCTCCATTTGGAACTAAGTGTCTACTTAACGCTTCTTTATCTCTAAAAGCACCTGTATTATCAATAATTAAAGCATCGTTAATTCCGTATGCTGTATAATCAATATCTTCTGGTTGTTTTGCAGAAATCATATAAACAGTTGTTCCATTAATGATTAATGCATTATTTTCTACATCAACAGTAACAGTTCCTAAGAAATCTCCATGAACAGAATCTATACTTAATAATGAAGCTCTTTTTTCTAAAACAGTTTGATTGATTTCTCCACGAGTAACAACGGCTCTTAAACGTAATTGAGAACCTTTACCCATTTTATTCATTAACTCACGGGCTAATAAACGTCCAATTCTACCAAAACCATATAAAACAACATCTTTAGGTTGAATATCTCCAACTTTTGCTGCGTCTTTTAATTTATTCTTTACAAATGCTAATTTATCAGCACATGCTTCTTCATTTAATTGACATTCGTAAGCAAGCTTTCCGATATCTAATTTAGAAGATGGTAATTCTAATTCATGAATTGCTTTGGCAATATCTAAAGCATCAAAAATTGTGATTGGCTTTGCTACAAACTCTTCAGAGTATTTTACCAAGTTTAAAATTTCACTAGCTCTTTTATCAACTAATTGGTTTCTAAAAAGTACTAATTCAATTGATTTATCATACCATAATTCGTTTACAATATTGATAAATTCTACAGCTACTTTTCTTGTTTGCGTTTGTAAAGCAACTTCTTTTTCGTAATTTGTTGTTGTTGACATAGTTGTGTTATATCGATTAAATTTGAAATTCGGTGCAAAAGTATTGATTTTTATTAGAAAACGAAATCGATTTCGTAAAGTTTTCGTAAATAAAACATCTTGTTTTTCAAAAACTCAAAAACAGGATACATTTTATCTAAAATTTCCTTCTATCTAAAACGAATACTTTCTTTTTCTCCATCAGTATTTATCATTTCAATAACAATTTTATACCTTCTATCTTTTCCTAATGCTTCTAAAACTTGCACCGCTTTTTTCGCATCCTTAATTATTGCATTATTTACCTTAGTAATGATATAACCTTTTAAGCTATTTTCGGATTCATCATCTCCCGTTCTAAATATTATTACTCCATTAGAAACACCATGACTTTTCAACTCTTTTTTCGTCAAGTTTTTCAACTCCCAATTAAAAGCACTTGAAATATATTGTATTTTTCTTTTAGAAAGTTTCACTTTTTCAGAAATCATCACTCCATCCCTATCAACAGTTACACTCACTGTTTCATTTGGTCTTTTGGCTTTTAAATGTCCTTTTAGATCAGAAAACTTAGCTATGTCAATATCATTGATCTTCTTAATAATATCTCCTGCTTTTAAACCTGCTTTTTTTGCTTCACTTTTATCAGAAAACCCTCCTATTTTCACACCATCTTCTGTATAAGCTCTATCAATTGAAATACCTAAAACAGCTTCTTGCACTTTTCCAAACTCCATCAAATCTTCAATTACTTTTTTAGCAATATTCGAAGGAACCGCAAAAGAATAGCCTACAAACGATCCTGTTTTAGAAGAAATCGCAGTATTAATACCAACCAATTCTCCACGAGTATTTACCAAAGCTCCACCACTATTTCCAGGATTTACAGCGGCATCTGTTTGAATAAAGGAATCTACAATACTCCCGTTCCCTTTCAAATCTCTACCTTTTGCACTTACAATCCCAGCTGTTACTGTTGATGTTAAATTATATGGATTTCCAACAGCCAATACCCATTCTCCAACCTTTATGGCATCAGAATTAGCAAAAGGAATATATGGTAAATCACCAATTGCATCAATTTTCAACAAAGCAATATCATTTTCTGGATCTGTCCCTATCAATTCTGCCTTGTATTTTTTCTGATTGTTTAAGGTAACTTCTAGAGCCGATGCTCCATCAATTACATGATTATTGGTCACTATATATCCATCTGCAGAAATAATAACTCCACTTCCAGTTCCTACTTGTTCATACTTTCGTGTTCCACTACCTCTACCAAAATGGTATTCTAAAGATCGATTGGTTTGTGTTTTTATTGCGGTGTTTTTAACATGAACAACAGCATGTATAGTTTTTTCAGCTGCTTCTGTAAAATTTGTTGGTGAATACGTTGTTGATACATCTGCAGATTTAAAATTTGTCTGTATGGCTTGTATAGCGGGTTCTACCGTTCGCTCAATAATTACTTGTGGTTTTTCTAGAAAAACTTTGTACCCACCAAGCGTTAATACTCCTCCTAAAACTGCAATTCCTAATAAACTAGCTGTTTTTTTCATCATTTTAATATTTTTTAGAACTATTCAAATATACAATTTTAACATTTCAATCAAATCTGTTTAACGCTATTTAACGGTTTTTAACCCTGTGTTAACAAACAGTATTCAGTATATAAATTGTTATATTTGTAGCTTATGAATATATATTTTTACAAATACCAAGGAACAGGAAATGACTTTATCATGATTGATAACAGAAACCTATTCTTTCCAAAAGATAACTCATCTTTAATACATAGATTGTGTGATCGACATTTTGGAATTGGCGCAGATGGTGTTATTTTAATTGAAAATGATGCTGTCTCTGATTTTAAAATGAGCTATTTTAATGCAGATGGAAGTGAGACCTTTTGCGGGAATGGTGGTAGATGTGCAGTTGCTTTTGCAAAGTATTTAAAAATTATAACTTCTAAAACAACTTTCACTGGCTATGATGGATCTCACTATGCAGAAATAGAAAATAACACCGTTTCTTTACAAATGATTGATGTAGACGATATAAAAATAAATAGCAACTCTGTTTATGCATATACAGGAACTCAACATCATGTAGAACTAGTAGCTGATCTTGATAAATATCCTGTTTTTGAAAACGGAAAGAAAATTAGATATAGTTATGATGCTCCTGGAAGCAATGTGAATTTTGTTCAAAAAATAAATGAAACTACCTTTAGAGTCCGTACTTATGAAAAAGGTGTGGAAAATGAAACATTGGCTTGTGGAACTGGTGTTACTGCTGTTGCTGTAGCAATGCATAAAACAGGAGAAACAACATCAAACACAATAACTCTACCTGTAGAAGGAGGCGAATTAGAAGTTGCTTTTAAGGTAGGAAACGACAGGTATACCAATATCTTTTTAAAAGGTCTTGCTACTTTTGTTTTTAAAGGAACTATAGAATCTTAATGAATACTTTACAAGGAAATATAATCACATTACGCGCTCTTGAACCAGAAGACTTAGAGTTTCTGTTTGAAACAGAAAACAATGAATCTTTTTGGGAAGTAAGCCATACTCAAACTCCTTTTTCAAAGTTTTTATTAAAACAATATTTAGAAAATGCACATTTAGATATTTTTGAAGCTAAACAATTACGTTTAATCATTCAAGAGAATTTAAATCAGAAAGCTGTAGGTATGATTGATTTGTTCGATTTCAATCCTCAACACAAAAGAGCCGGAATTGGAATTTTGATTCATCAAAAATATCAGAAAAACGGATTCGCTTCAGAAGCAATTGAACTATTAGTGAACTATTGCTTTACACATTTAAACCTACATCAATTGTATGCAAATATCACTTTCGATAATTCTAAAAGTATCGCATTATTTCAAAAACACCAATTTCAGAAAATCGGCGTAAAAAAAGACTGGCTTTTTTCTGACAAAAAATTTAAAGACGAAATCTTATTTCAAATTATCAATGAATAAAAAGAAACTCATTTTATTAATAGTTAGTCTACTTCTAATAGTTGGAGGTGTATTAACCTATAATATTTACAACAAAATTTACGCGCCAAGTACTATCAAAGAAGGCTTTATTTACATCAAAACAAACAGTAGTTTAAAAGATGTAGAAAATGAAATAAGACCATTTTTAAAACGTGTAAAACCTTTTATTTGGGTTGCCAACCGAAAAAAATACAGCAGCGTAATTAGAGCAGGTAAATTTAAAATTCCGAAAGGAATTTCTAATAATGATTTAATTAATTTACTAAGAAGTGGTAAACAAACACCAATAAAACTGGTATTTAACAACCAACATTCTCTCGAAAATTTAGCAGGAAGAATTGCTGTTCAGATTGAAGCAGATTCGACAGCTATTCTAAACGCAATAACAGATGTTTCTTTTTTAAAGAAACACAAATTCACTTCTAAAACCGCTCTAGGAATGTATGTTCCTAATAGCTATGAGTTCTACTGGAATACCGATGCAGAACAATTTAGAGATAGAATGCACAAGGAATATAATCGTTTTTGGACAGAAAAAAGAATCAAAAAAGCCCGAGAATTAAAGCTAAACAGAACACAAGTCATCGCTTTAGCATCTATTGTCCAAAAAGAAACTGCCAAGGTTTCAGAACGACCAATTGTTGCTGGCTTATACTTAAACAGGATAAAAAGAAGAATTCCTCTTGGAGCCGATCCAACAATTATATATGCATTAAAAGAAAAATACGGTCAAGATTTCACTGTAAAAAGAGTGCTCTTCAAAGATTTAAAAATAGATTCACCATATAACACTTACATTCATAGAGGCATTCCACCATCATTAATTGCAATGCCAGACATCTCTTCTATTGATGCCGTTTTATTTTCAACGAAACACAAGTATATCTTTATGTGTGCAGATGTTGACAAGATCGGTTATCATGCTTTTGCGATCACTTTAAAGCAACACAATAGAAATGCTGCAAAATACCATCGTTGGATGAATCAACAGGGAATAAATAGATAGTTAGATTGTTAAACTATAAAAAAATACAAAAAAGCAATCTGTCATTCCCGAGAAATCGGGAATCCATTTATAAAAGAACCTCTTATCTTTTTTCTTTAATAACTTTCTTATTTGCTTTAACAATCAACGCACAAACATCATCATTCTATAAAAAGTCTGACACCTTAAACACTAAAAGAAGAAATGCCGTTGCAATAACTAAAACTACGTTAGCTATTGGAACTTTAGTCGCATTAGATAAGTTGTGGTATGCAGATTACCCGCGTTCTAGTTTTCATTTTATCAATGACAACAGTCAGTGGAAGCAAATGGATAAAATTGGACATTTAATGACGTCTTATTATTTCGGAAAAGTTGGAATGGAGGCCTTAGACTGGGCTGGAGTTAACAAGAAAAATCAATTAATTTATGGAGCTACTTTTGGTTTCACCTTTTTAACAGCTTTAGAAGTATTGGATGGGTTTTCTAAAAAATGGGGCGCTTCTTGGGGAGATATTCTAGCAAATGCTAGCGGAACAGGATTGTTAGTTGGACAAGAGTTATTGTGGGAAGAACAACGTATTGTCTTAAAATATTCTTTTCATCAAACAGATTATGCCAAACAAAGGCCAAATATTTTGGGAGAAAATTTTATTCAACAAACCTTAAAAGATTACAACGGACAAACCTATTGGTTGTCTGCAAATATTTGGTCATTCAATAAAAAAGGGAATTTTCCAAAATGGCTAAATGTTGCTTTTGGTTATGGTGCTGACGGAATGCTTTACGGCGCTTCCAATCCTGTTCAAAACCCATATAGACAGTTCTACTTGAGCTTAGATCTAGACTTAACCAAAATACAGACAAATTCGAAATTCTTAAAGACTTTGTTCTCTACTATCAATTTCATAAAAATTCCTGCTCCTACATTAGAATACAACACCAAAAACGGATTTAAATTACATTATTTGTATTTCTAACAAATACAAATGAGCTGATTACCAGCTATTTAAAATATATGTTGTACTTTTGCACCCGCTTAACAGAAAGTAAATTATTATTAGATATTTTTTATTGATTTTCGGAATTGTTCTTTTGACAAACAACGCAGTTGTTATAGACAAAAAAGAAGAAAAGAGTTCAACAGAAATTATTACAGTAGAAGAATATAGTGATTTTGAAATCTTATTCTTAGAAAACAACTTTATCGCTTTTAAAGAAGCCCTTGCTTTTAAAGAATCACAAGGAAACTATAGAGCAGTAAATACGTTAGGGTATCTTGGGAAGTACCAATTCGGTATTACTACGCTAGATCGTTTTAGAATTAAAAATCCAGATGCTTTTTTAAAAAACCCAGAACTACAAGAACGTGCATTTTCTGCATTGTGCTCTGTAAACAAATGGATTTTACGAAAAGACATTAAAAGAATGGTTGGTAAAACCATTAACGGAATTACAATTACAGAATCTGGCATCTTAGCTGCCGCTCATTTAAGTGGCGCAGGAAATGTAAAGAAATATTTACGCACAAATGGAAGCAATAACTTAAGCGATGCATATGGTTCTTCTATAGAATGCTATCTGAAAAAGTTTGCAGATTATAATGTTTCCACTGTAGTTGCTAACAGAAAAGCTAGGGTTTAAAATATTTTAAACAATACACCAACTAAATCATTTACATCAATTAACCCACCAGTTCTAGAGTCAAAAGTATTATCTCTATTATCCCCTAGCACGAATATTTTATTTTCAGGAATTATTAATGGACCAAAATTATCTTTGTTCCATTTTTCTTTATAGAGCTTATAAATTGTTTCATCAAAATGATTAACTGAATCTTTTAATCGAACTAATTTTAATTTATTCTGACGGATAAATTCATTGGTTAATGATAGCAGAACAGGCCCTTTATTAAAAAACACAGAAGAATAAACATCATTATTCACATTTGGCATTTTCTGAATCTCTTTAAATTTTTTTTCAGTTACTTCATAATTAAACCTCAAATTTAAGTTATCGTCAACAGTTTTACTATTCACTATTAAAACTCCTTCTACAATTTTTAGCGTGTCATTTTCTTTTGCAACTTGCCTATGAACTCTTACATGCTTATCTACATACAAATCATTAAACTTATAGCAAACAAAGTCTCCATTTTTTGAAGTTATTAAATTTGTTCCCAAAGTTTTAGAATTCATCTTTATACCTGGATCGTTTGCTATAGTTGGGTTATTATATACCACAAAAAGGCCAGTTGGGTAAAGTAAAAAATTATAAATGGCAAAAACTCCAAAAAAAACAATTAGTGCTATTTTTATTTTCTTTTTCATTCCAGTTTTATTTATGAATAATAAAAATAGCAGGTCTTTTGTGTAGATCTGGATTTTCATTCTTCCAACCTCTCACCTCTTTTGTTTTTATATACTCAGTAGGCAAGGTAATATCTGCTGCGATACATAAATTTGTAGTTGGAGTTAATGTTGCTTTTAAATCGATAAGCAACTTTTCGTTTCTATAGGGAGTTTCAATAAAAATTTGAGATTGATTTTTATCTTTTGACAGTCTTTCTAATTCTTTTATTGCTTTTTTTCTTTCTGATTTATCAATTGGTAAATAGCCATTAAACGCAAAACTTTGGCCGTTCATACCAGAACTCATCATCGCCATTAATATAGAAGATGGCCCAACTAAAGGAACCACTTGAATTCCTTTTTCATGCGCCAATTTTACGATGGTTGCTCCTGGGTCTGCAACAGCTGGAACTCCAGCTTCAGACAATAATCCAACAGAAAATCCTTCATTACAAATATCTAAATAGGTACGCGTCTCTATTTCGTTCGCGTATTTATCTAATAGCATTATTTTTAATGATGGCTGCGATTTTTTAGGTGTAATTTTTTTAATAAATCTTCTTGCTGATTTTTCATTTTCAACAATAAAATAATCTATTTGTTCTACTACTTTCTTAACTGACAAAGGCATTACTTCTAATGGTTCGTTATCTCCTAAAGTAGTCGGAATTAAATATAATTTTCCTTTCATGATTTTTAGTTTTTTAGCGCAATAATAGCACAAGCTGTATCTAGCATTTGATATACATTTTCAAAACCATCGTTTTCGCCATAATATGGATCTGGAACATCACTATTAGATTCTGAATCAATTTCATTTAAAATGAGTTTAACTTTTTGCTCATCTTCATTATTCCTTGCTAAGTCCAAAATATTCTGATAATTGCTTGCATCCATTGCATAAATCAAATCAAAGGTATCAAAATCTTTTACAGAAAATTTTCGTGCACGCTGTTTGGTTAAATCAATTCCGTATTTCTTAGCAACAGCAATAGAACGTTGATCTGGCAGCTCACCAACATGATAGGCTGCTGTACCTGCAGAATCTACTTGAATACTATCTGAATGCACTTTTGATTGTAAAATACCTTCCGCTAAGGGAGAACGGCAAATATTCCCCAAGCATACCATTAGTATTTTCATAATGTAAGTTTTAGAAAGTCAACTTCTTGGTTAAGTCGTCAACGTATTTTCTGAATTGCTTATCTGTTTCTGATAAATTATCAACTGTTTTACAAGCATGTAAAACCGTTGCGTGATCTCTATGTCCAATCTGAGAACCAATACTTGCCAAAGACGACTTGGTCATTCTTTTTGCAAAAAACATAGCCAATTGTCTAGCTTGCACAATATGACGCTTTCTTGTTTTAGACTGCAAGGTCGCTACATCCATATCAAAGTATTTAGAAACTACTTTTTGGATATAATCAATAGAAACTTCTTTCTTGGTATTCTTAACAAATTTATCTACAATTTGTCTTGCCAATTCTAAGGTATAATCTCTTCTGTTAAAAGATGCTTGCGCAATCATAGAAATAATAACGCCTTCCAATTCTCTAACATTAGATTTGATATTCTTAGCAATATATTCAACAATATCTTCTGGCATTACAACACCATCTCTAAACAATTTATTCTGTAAAATAGAAATTCTTGTTTCGTAATCTGGTGCTTGTAATTCTGCTGACAACCCCCATTTAAAACGAGATAACAAACGCTGTTCGATATCTTGCATATCTACAGGTGCTTTATCAGAAGTTAAAATAACTTGCTTTCCATTTTGATGTAAATGGTTAAATATATGGAAGAATACATCTTGCGTACCTGTTTTACCAGACAAGAATTGTACATCGTCAATAATCAATACATCAATCATTTGATAAAAATGAATAAAATCATTTCTAGTATTTGATTTTACAGAATCGATAAATTGCTGTGTAAATTTCTCTGAAGAAATATATAATACTGTTTTATCTGGATATTTATCTTTGATATCAACTCCTATTGCGTGAGCGATATGCGTTTTCCCTAATCCCACTCCACCATAAATCAACAATGGATTAAATGAAGTTCCTCCAGGTTTGTTTGCAACAGCCATTCCAGCTGATCTTGCTAAACGGTTAGAATCTCCTTCTACAAAATTATTAAAATTGTAGTTTGCATTTAATTGAGATTCAATCTTTACTTTTTGAAGTCCAGGAATCACAAACGGATTTCTTAACTCTCTATTTTTAGTTTCGACAGGAATCGTTATCTTTTGTGGCTTAAGAGGATCTCTGTTTGAACTTGGTATTTTTACTGTTTGCGGACTGTTACTGCTATACGTATTTTCCATACGTACATCATAAATCAGTTTTGCATCTTTCCCTAACTCTCTAACTAACGCAACTCTTAACAATTTAATGTAGTGTTCTTCTAACCACTCATAAAAGAATTTACTTGGCACTTGAATTGTTAATGCTTCTCCAGAAATCTTAATTGACTTAATAGGCTCAAACCAAGTCTTATATGCTTGTGGCTTTATATTGTCTTTTATAAAAGAGAGGCACTCATTCCAAACTGAGTCAGCAGTTTTAGTCATTCTAAATTAAGCAGATAATAGGGTTAATAAATTGTTTCGTTTTTCTGGATTTTCATCCTTTTTCAAGAGCTATACAAAAGTGTGAATAAAATTCAGTATAAAAAAATGTATTTGCTATTGATTATTAACTTTTTTTTTCGTAGAATCAGAGTCTCTAAAAACCAAAATTAATGATATCTCGTTTTACCTCATTTAGAATACGTTACGCAGAAACCGACCAAATGGGAGTCGTTTATCACGGTAATTATGCTCAGTTCCTAGAGATGGGTAGGATTGACTGGCTCAGGTCACTTGATATTTCTTACAAAAACATGGAAGAAAACAACGTAATACTTCCCGTAATTTCCTTACAATGCAACTTTAAAAAATCAGCTGAATTCGACGATGAAATTACAGTAAAAACCACTCTAAAAAAAATACCTGCTGTTAAAATTGAATTTGATTACGAAATAACGAATCAAAACAACGAGTTATTAACAACCGGGAACACTGTTTTAGCCTTCATCAATAAGACCACAAAAAAACCAATGCGTTGTCCAGATTATATTTTAGAAAAGCTAAAATAAAGACTAATCATCAACTTTTTTAATTTCTACTTTGTACAGATTGGTAAAGATTTCAAAAATGGTATCTGCATCTTTTTTACGAACTGAAATTATATATTGGCAAGATAATTCTAGTTGCTGAGAAATAATATTTAAGTTTTTCTCTTTGATGATTCTCATTACTTTATTCATCATATCGTAACCGAAAGAGAGCTGAAAATTTATATTAATTGTTTTTTCAATAATATCAGAATCCTCCAATGCTAGTTTTGCAGAACTACGATAAGCATTGATTAAACCCCCTACACCAAGTTTTGTTCCTCCAAAATACCGAACAGAAACAATTAGAATATTTGTTACTCCAAAAGCTTGAATCTGCCCATAAATTGGCATTCCTGCCGAGTTACTTGGCTCACCATCATCATTTGCCCTAAAACGAATAGTTTCTACTCCAAATTGCCAAGCATAACAAAAATGACGTGCAGAATGATGCTTCTTCTTTAAACCATCAATTGCTTCTTTTACATCTTCTTCATTTAAAACAGGAAAAGCATAGCCAAAAAACTTACTATTTCTATCTTTAAATAATGTTTCCTCAGAAGGCTTCTCAATTGTTTTATATGCATCAATTGTTTTATCCATTACACCAATGCTACTAATAAAATACTAATTACAGCCAAAGCAAGACCAATCCAATTTTTTTTGATCAGTTTTTCTTTAAAAAACATCAAGGCAAAAACAGTAGTAAAAATAACTATCGAAACATTATTAATGGTAAAAAGCGTAGAACTTTCCATTCCTTCTGTTTGCAATGCTTTGATTAAAAACTCCATAGAATAATAATTTGGAATCCCTAAGGCAATTCCACCCAAAACATTTCTTAATTGAAATTGAAATTTACCATTTATCATCTGAGTAACAACTACAAACAGTCCTAAAACAAAGGCACAACCAAAAATAGTTGCTAAAAACATCGGAACAGCATTATCTGAGACAGATGTACTTTCTACATATTTTAACCCTGCATCTATACAACCCGACCCTACAAATAGCAACAACGGAAACACTAAGTTTTTAAATTTCACAGGACTCGTATCACTCTTTGCTGATGATAGATAAACAGCAATTAAAGCCATCAAGATTCCGACAATTTTCAAAAAACCAACACTCTCATTATAAACGAAAATCCCAAAAACTACCGGAATAACGACTGACATTTTCCCAGCAACTGAAGCTACTGATAATCCATTTTTCTGAGCAGTAATTCCCATTACATTAAATACAGAAATAAATAAAAAACCCAAACAAAAAGCCCCCAAAAACCAAGGCTGTTTTGGGATTTCTACTATTGGTAAAGAACTTGTTGAAGACCCTAATCCAAATGACAACGCAATTGCATAATTTATTACAATAGCTTGTAAAGTGTTAATTTTAAAAACATCGAAAAGTTTAAAAATAACAAATAACAAACTAGAAATTAAAATACTTAAAATTAAATAAATCACGTGTTCATTTCTTTTTTCATTAATAAATCTACCACATCTTCTTTACCTGGAATTAAATTCCACGTTTGTATTCCTAATTTTTCTGCTGCTACTGTATTTTCTAAAGTATCATCTATAAAAAATGTTTCTTCAGCTTTCAACTTATTTTCTCGCAATACAAATTCATAAATATCTGCATTGGGTTTTCTAAAACCAATTTCATGAGATAGATAAAACTGCTCAAAACAATTTTTAAACCCATTGTACAATTGGCTTCCCCAATCATTTTGAATCCACTTAATATGCAAATCATTGGTATTACTCAATAAAAACAATCGGTATTTATTACTTGCAGCAAGTTCTTTTAAAAACTGCAAGCGGTGCTTGGGAAAATCTAACAAAATTGCATTCCAAGCACAAACCAAATCTGTTTCATTAACCTTAAAGTTTTGATGAAAGAAATCAATAAAATCATTTGTAGAAATTTCTCCTTTCTCATATTGATGTGCAACAGCCATCATCTCTTCAGTAATCTGACTAACACCCAATGTAGCCAACTCCTTAAAAGTTGCTTCTTTATCTAAATTGATAAAAATATCACCAAAATCAAATACAATGTTCTTAATCATTCGCCATAATTTTTAATCGATCATTTTTGATCTTAAACTCCTCAATCGTTTTACCAGAAATAACTGGAGCTCCTACTCCATCTTCAAATTCGTTTCCCCCAATAAAAACTCTTGCTTCATCCCAAAGGCCAGCATCTATAAAGGTTTGTAAGATTTGTAACCCTCCTTCAATAATTACAGACTGGATTTGATGTTTTTGTAATACTTGACATATTTGTTGAGCTAAATTTTCAGAAAAATCAACTTGCTCAAAAACTAATTGAGACTTCTCAACTCCGCTCGAAGTGGCATACATTTTTGATAGTTGTCTTGATTCTTGGCTCTTGATTCTAATATTCGTGAGAACAATCGTTTTCACACTTCCATCAAACACATGAGCGTCTTTTGGAACTCTCAACGTTCTATCCAACACTATTCGAATCGGATTATTTCCTTTCCAACTTCTTATATTCAATTTTGGATTATCTGAAATAACAGTATTCGTCCCCACTAAAATAGCATGTTCTTCACTTCGCCACTTGTGCACTAACTGTTGAGAATAAGTATTTGAAATCCAGACAGGTTTTGCTTCTTCTTTTGTTAATGGCGCAATAAATCTATTGTTGGTTTCTGCCCATTTTAAAATAATAAAAGGGCGTTTTTCTTCTTGAACAGTAAAAAAACGTTTATGATGCGCTCTGCATTCTTTCTCTAACACACCAACAATCACAGTACAACCTGCATTTTTCAATCGCTCAATTCCTTTACCAGTAACCAAACTATTAGAATCTACACAACCAATTACTACCTTTTTAATTTGATGTTTTGCTATCAAATCTGCACATGGAGGTGTTTTACCAAAATGAGAACAGGGTTCTAAAGTCACATAAATTGTCGCTTCTGTTAATTGCGACTTATCTTTTACAGTATTTATTGCATTTACCTCTGCATGACTATTTCCATACGGACTTGTAAATCCTTCTCCAATAATTTCATCATTCAGTACAACAACAGCACCAACAGATGGATTTGGCATTGTAGTTCCAATTCCATTTTTAGCAATCTGCAAACAACGTTGTATGTATTTTTCGTGATTCAAAAGTGATAAAATTGGTGTAAAAAACAGCAAGTTACAGATAATATACTCCTAAAAATTAGGTAACTTGCTCCTGCAAAAATAATGTATTAGAATGACATCAAACAATTATATTCTTAGAGAAATAGAACAAAAAGATAACGAGCAAATTGCGAAAGTTATTCGAGATGTTTTGATTGAATTAGGTGTTCCTAAAGTTGGCACTGCTTATGAAGATAAAGCGTTGGATGATATGACTGAAACTTATAACAAATCCACTTCTGCATATTATGTACTAGAACATAATGGGAGAATTATTGGAGGTGCTGGCATTGCTCAATTAGAGAATTATGAAGGTAACATTTGTGAGTTTCAGAAGATGTATTTTTTACCAGAAGCTCGTGGCTTAGGACTCGGCAGTAAAATGATTACTATTTGCTTAGAAAAAGCCAAAGAATTTGGATTCGAAAAATGTTATTTAGAAACCATGCCTTATATGGAGTCTGCAAGAGCATTGTACACAAAAAATGGTTTTGCCTCTCTAGACAAGCCTGTTGGAAATACAGGACATTATTCTTGTAATGTATGGATGCTAAAAGAATTATAAAATGCTTTTAAAAGAATTTAGAAATCGTTTTAATAAAGAACTTTCTGAGGTTTTTCCTCAAACAGAAATTGATTCATTTTTCTTTTTACTGATTGAAAAAGAACTCGATTTACAACGAATTGATTTAGTAATAAACACTCAATTAAGCATTTCTGAAGACAAGTTTAAATACTTATATAATGCTTTGTCTAGATTAAAATCACAAGAACCAATTCAATACATTTTAGGAGAAACAGAATTTTATGGCTTACCTTTTAAGGTAACCAAGAACACCTTAATTCCGAGACCAGAAACCGAAGAATTGGTGGAGTGGATTATCGATGAAGCCAAAAGAGAGAAGAGAAAAGAGAAAAATATTTCAATTTTAGAAATTGGAACTGGCAGTGGCTGTATTCCCATTTCGCTAGCAAAAAATCTAGCAAATATCACTATTTCATCTATTGACATTTCTAAAAACGCGTTAGCTATTGCTGAAGAAAATGCTCTATTAAATAAAGTGAAAGTTAATTTTATTAAACAAGATATCTTAAGTACAAAAGAGTTGCCTCAGCAATATGACATAATTGTCTCTAACCCTCCATATGTAAGAGAATTAGAAAAGGAAGAAATACAACCAAATGTATTAGAAAACGAACCACATTTAGCCTTATTTGTTGATGATAACAATCCATTATTATTCTATTCTAAAATCGCAGAATTAGCTAAAAATCATTTAAAAGAAAATGGAGAATTGTATTTTGAAATCAATCAATATCTAGGAGAAGAAACTGTTGAAATGCTGTCAGAAAAAGGTTTTAAAACCGAATTAAGAAAAGATCTTTTTGGGAATAATAGAATGACAAAATCAACTTTACGATCATGAAGAAAGCCCTGCAATTACTTTTTGTTTGCTGTTTAGTTTTCAATGTTTCAGCACAACAAATTAAGAACACTTCACATTCTAAAACTGTTTTGTTAAAAGCAGCAAAAGAAATAATGACTTCTACCGGAACTTGTGCTCTAATCACTCAAGATAAAAACGGTGTTTCTAGAGTTAGAATGATGGATCCTTTTCTGCCAGAAAAAGATTTAACCGTTTGGTTTGGAACAAACCCAAAAAGCAGAAAAGTTGCACAGATTAAAAACAATAACAAAGTCACCATTTATTATAGAGACAAAGATAATTCTGGCTATGCAATGATTTATGGCAAAGCCGAACTGGTAAACGATCAAAAATCAAAAAACAAGTATTGGAAAGACACCTGGAAATCTTTTTATCCAAATAAAAAAGAAAGCTATTTATTGATTAAAGTCACCCCTATTCGGATGGAAATTGTAAGTCCACCTAGAAATATTATAGGCTCAGCTGAAACCTGGGAACCACCAATACTTATTTTCAAGCAATAAAAATTCATCAATTTGAATTTTACTTGAAAAATCTTACCTTTCCAATTCTCTAATTAATAATCGTTTACCAAATGGAAAGTTCTAAAAGTAGAAGAAATTTTATCAAGAAAAGCATCGTAGCCGGAATTGCAATTCCGATTCTTGGTACAAGTTTATTAGCATGCGAAACTGAAAAAACCAAAAAATTAAAAATCTTAATTCTAGGAGGAACTAGCTTTTTAGGTCCGCATCAAATTGCATATGCTTTAAAACGTGGACATTCAGTTTCAATTTTTACCAGAGGAAAAACAAAATCAACCGTACACAAAGAACTATTTGATAAAGTAGAGCATTTAATTGGCGATAGAAATGACAATTTAACTGCCTTAGAAAAAGGCGAATGGGATGTTGTTATTGATAATTCTGGAAGAAATGTAAAATGGACAACAGATACTGCAGAGCTTTTAAAAGACAGGGCAAAAATCTACTTATACACTTCGTCAACTGGTGTATATTATCCATACTTAGGAGAAAATATTACCGAAGAAACTAAAACTTTAACCAAAGAACCAGACATCTTAGAAAACGAAGATGAAAAATTAGAGTATTGGTATGGTGTTATGAAAACCAATTCAGAAAACGCAGTAATTAAAGCTTTTGGAGCAGACAGAACAATTATTACCAGACCAACCTATATGTTTGGTCCTGGAGATAAAACCAACCGTTTTATTCATTGGCCTATTCGTTTAGCAAAAGGTGGTGAAGTACTAGTTCCTGGAAAAGCAGATGACTTGGTACAATATGCAGATGTGAGAGATGTTGCAGAGTTTATGATTCGTTTGGCAGAGAATAAAACTATAGGAAAATTTAATGTTGCTGGACCAACAACTCAACAAACCATGACAGGTTTTGTAAATGAAGCAAAAGGCGCTTTTGACAAAAACACTACGCTAATTCCTATTGACGATTATGATTTTCTAGAGAAAAATGGCGTATCTTATTTAGTGCCATGGATACCACCAGTTGGTAATAACTATGGTTCTTCTAAAGCAGCTAATAAGAAAGCAATTGCTGCTGGGTTAACATTTAGGGATTTAAAAACTTCTGTAAAAGAAATGCACACGTGGTGGTTTTCTGATGCAATAACTCAAGAAGAAAGAGATACATTTGAGAAAAACCCAAAAGGAGTTTTAGCTAGAGAGCAAGAAATTATTAAGAATTGGAAAGAAAAAGCATAAATCAAATTCTTAGTTATTTAAATAAAAATAGCCTTCCAAAAACCTCCAAAAGGTATTAAATAGCTATTGATACACTAACAACCAAAGGATTTCATTCAATGATTATAGAATATATTCACAGGAATATCTAAACCTCAAAACCAGGTATAAATACCTGATTACAAACACAGTAAAATTATAGTTAGTTTTTTTTTATTATATTTACCTCACAATTCGAGTTATCCCTACATACTACTAAATGACAATTTTCATGAAGCAACACACGTAGATTAAAACACTCAGATTCCCCACTTTTACACTCAGATTCCCCGCTTTATATATTTGACCCACATCCATTTAGGAGCTCCTAAAAGGAAAACTGTATATACAGAAGGATTTCAATTACTAACTCTCACTAACCAAACTTTATAATTATGCGTATAAAATTACTTTCACTCAAAAAAACACAATTATTCCCTCTTCTTCACAAAAAAACCTTCAAAAAACACCTTTTCACATTTATTATTACAAGTTGTCTAATTAGCACAGCACAAGCTGACAATAAATTAGCTACAATGAACAGTTTTGATGAAACAGTTAAAGAATGGGTTTTATTAAAAAATGTTTCTGGTATTAAAGTTTACTACAAAATAAGTAAATGTGAAAGTCAAAATAACTTAATTGATCCGATAAAAATGGCTGAAAATCATCTTAATAGTCATGAAACATTTGGGCTTAAGTTTGTAAATGAAAATTCTACAAGCAAATCAATCTCTTTTTCAAAATCAGCAACTACTAATGACACAGACGAGATGCGAACTATTAGCATAAGCTCAGGAACTACTATTATTGACAGCTGTGAATCTTCAGCGAAATTAATTCTTACAAGAAAAACAGGAGATAAATACCCAACCTCTGTATCAGAATATTTGCAAAAATTTAAATTAACTGTTAACAACTAAACATGATGAAAAAATTACATAAATATTCACTTCTTGTTCTTTTATTCATTGGAATGATTAGTGTTAATGCACAAAGTGTATTTCCTATTTTACCAGGATCTACCATAGCAGACGGTAACGATAACCAAGTATTAAGAACTTGGCTAGAAGGTATAAATGTAGTTCCATCTGGAACTTTATTATACAGAAGATCTTCAAACGGAGCAAGTACAGCTGCCTTTCATAATGCAGTAGATAACAAAGGCGCTACATTAACTATTTTTAAAACAAATAACGGCAACGTTTTCGGCTTTTTCTCAACAGCATCAGCATCCTCAACTTCAGGTTACGGATCTAGTAATGAAGCTTTTGCTTTTAATTTAACTACAGACAGAAAAGCCTCAATCTATTATCCACAATACAGTATTTATAACAACCCGAACTATGGACCTACATTTGGAGGTGGACACGACCTTCAAATTAACAATACTATGAATGGTGGTTATTTAAATGTACATAGCTACAATTCTATTGATGGCAGTGCTTATAGATCTTCTTCCGCTCTAAAAGCATTAACAGGCATAAATACAACTTCAACATATTATAGTTTCGGTGCTGGTTTTATAACCGAAATAGAAGTTTACGCAATAGAATTCAACACATCGGCACCAAATATTCAAGGTCAAGATATTACTATAGTTTTAAACACCAATGGTCAAGCTTCTATTACAGCACAAGATATAGACACAGGAACAACTGATTCAGATGGGCCTGTAACCCTATCTATAGATAAAACGAATTTTACATGTGATGATTTAGGAGGCAACTCAGATGCAATTACACCTGAATTTGTTGGCTCTGTTAATCAACCTACACACTCTCATGGAGGTGGTTATAACCCAAACACAAATGAATTCTGGTACCCACAATGGTCAGGAACAACAGTTTACAAATATGATGCAGATCATAATCCCACTGGATCTTTCAATACAGGTCAAAATCAAATTATGCAATTATGGATGGACCTTTCAAGTGAAACTGATTACTATACAGCAAATTGGGGATATAACACCATAACAAAAAGATCTGGTAGTTCTACAATCTGGTCCTACAACATGGGAGCTACAGCTGTATCAGTCTCTGCTGATGCTGACTACGTTTATGCGTATGGAGCTTGGCAAAACTACTTAAGAGTACTAGACAAGGATACTGGTGCTTTCGTGAAAAATATTAATATCCCTGGCAGTATTTATGGCTATGGAAATTTGGTAGTAGCAAATGGGTATATTTACATTGCTGGTTACGCGAACGGATGGAGTAATAACCCTCATAACTATCAATATGTTCACCAATTAAATATGGATGGGACATATGTAGGATCTACATACTCTGGAAGAACCCCATACAATATGTCATTCGATGGTGAAACCATGTGGATTTCTGACAACGGAAACACTATAAATGGAGTTAAAATTGCTGACGGAAGTGCTTATACTGGAGTTGGTGGCTCAAATTCAGTTACTTTAACCGCGACAGATCCTTTGGGTAATTCACGCTCTCAGGTATTTGGAGTAACAGTTGAAGACCATATAGCTCCTAACATTTCTCTAAATGGCAATGCGCAAGTATCTGTTAATTCTGATACGGTATTCAACGACCCAGGAGCAACACCTACTGATAATTGTAATGCTGAGATAGAGGTTTCAGGAAACTTGGATTTAAGCACCCCAGGTGTTTATACACTTTCCTACAAAGCAATAGACAAAAATGGTAACGAATCAGAAACAGTTACAAGAGAGGTTACAGTAATTGATGCGACAGCACCAATAGCTAAAGCTGGAAGAGTTACAGTTGAACTAGATGAAAACGGTAATGCAACTGTTGATCCTGCTAGTTTAAACAATGGATCTACAGATAATGGATCTGGAACTCTTACTTTTAGCCTTGATAGAACTATATTCAATTGTGATGATCTAAATGCAGAAGGAGGATCTTCAAGTCAAGCAGTTAACATGTCGTTTACAGGCACTATAAACCAAGTAACAAGGAGTCATGGTGGAGGTTACAACCCAAATACAAATGAATTTTGGTATCCTGAGTGGGCTGGAACAAATGTATATGTTTATGATGAAAATCATCAATACTTAAGAACATTCTCTACTGGTCAAATACAAATGATGCAATTATGGATGGACACTGATAGTGAAACAGATTATTATACAGCTAATTGGACGTCAAACAGTCCTTACAACTATACACGAATTGATAGCAATGGTCAAAAGGTTTGGACTTATAACAATGCCAATGGAAATTATCCTTCAGGAATTAGTACAGATGCTGATTTTGCCTATGTATTGGCATATGGAGGAAATAGAATAGATGTTTTAGACAAAAATACAGGGCAACTTCAAAAAAGTATAAATCTTCCTGGAATAGTTTATACATATGGAGGATTGGTCATCGCAAATGGCTACATCTATATAGGAGGTAATGCTAGTGGTTGGTCAACGAACCCTAACGATCAACGTTTTATCCACCAATTGGATATGGATGGAAACTATATAAACTCTATAAGCACCAATGGAGTTTCTGTTTATAATTTGGCATTTGATGGAGAAACCATATGGGTTTCACAAAACAGTAATACGGTATCAGGAATTAAAATATCAGATGGTAGCGCTTATGGAAGTGGCGGTGGAGTTCCCGTTACACTAACAGTAACTGATAATTTAGGTAATTCATCTACTGACGAAGGAACCGTTGTAGTAGTAGATTTACTGGCTCCAACGATAACATTAAATGACGACCAAACAATTTCTGTACCACAAGGAGCCGAATTCATTGATCCTGGGGCAACTGTTACCGACAATTGTTCTGCAACTATTGAAGTTACTGGAACAGTAGACTCAAGCACTTTAGGCTCTTATACACTAACGTACAAGGCTACTGACAGCTATGGAAATGAATCAGATCAAATCACGAGAACTGTAAACGTAATTGAAGCTGTACCGATCGTAATCACACAAAACATTATAGTGCAATTAGATGGTAGTGGAAATGTAATTATTACACCTGAACAAATAGACAACGGTTCTAACTCTGCAGCTGGCCTATCAGGATTAACCTTAGACATCTCTACTTTTGATTGTTCAAATATTGGTGTAAATAACGTTATATTAACAGCAACAAGTAGCTTAGGAGGTTCAGCTACAGGAACTGCAACAGTTACAGTAGTAGATGACACAGTGCCAACAGTAGTGACACAAAACATGAAAGTTCAATTAGATGCCAATGGAGCCGTAAGTATTACAGCTGAACAGGTAAATAATGGGTCTTCAGATAATTGCGCTATTGACACAATGGTTTTAGATGTAATTTCGTTTGATTGTTCAAATATTGGAATCAATACAGTAACACTTACAGTGACTGATGTTAACGGAAATACTTCTTCAGCAACTGCAAATATTACTGTAGAGGATAAGATTCCACCAACAGTAGTAACACAAGATATGACGGTTCAATTAGATGCTAATGGAGCCGTAAGTATTACAGCTGCACAGGTAAACAACGGATCTTCTGATAATTGCGCTATTGATACAATGGTTTTAGATGTAATTTCGTTTGATTGTTCAAATATGGGTGTTAATACTGTAACTCTAACAGTTACAGATGTAAAAGGAAACACAGCTACAGCAACAGCAACAATAACTGTAGAAGATAAGATTGCACCAACAGTTGTCACTAAAAACATAATAATTAATCTTGATGAAAACGGAAATGTTTCACTAACTGCTTCTCAAATTAACAATGACTCTTCAGACAATTGTGGAATTGATTTAATGACTATTGATAAAACTAATTTTGATTGTTCTAATGTTGGAGTAAACGAAGTTACGCTTACAGTGACAGACGTAAATGGAAATAACGCAACTGAAACAGCTAACGTAACTGTTAGAGACAAAAAACCACCAACGGTAATAACTCAAAACATTAGTATTTCCTTAGGAACAACCTCTTCGGTGACTGCAGAACAAATCAACAATGGATCAACAGATAATTGTGCAATAAGCTCATATAGTTTAAGTAAGACTGATTTTAGCTGTTCAGATGTTGGTACAAATAACGTAGTACTAACAGTGACTGATGTTTACGGTAATTCTGCTACGGGTAACGCAATTGTAACAGTTGTAGACAATATTGTTCCAATTGTTAATACACAAAATATTAGTATTCAACTTGATGCAAATGGGACCGCGACTATAACTCCAGAACAAATTAACAATGGCTCTTCAGATAACTGTAGTATTAAAAGCATTAGCTTAAACACTACCAATTTTGAATGTGCTACAGTTGGTGACAATACTGTTGTTTTAACAGTAGAAGACATAAACGGAAATACAGCAACAGGCACTGCAACTGTAACAGTTATAGACAGTGTACCTCCAACAGTTATTACTCAAAATTTCACCTTAACACTTGATGCAAATGGATATGGCTCAATTGATACTTCTAATATAGATAACGGATCAAATGACGCTTGTGGAATTGCTTCTTTATCTTTAGATAAAACGTCTTTTGATTGCACAAATGTAGGCGATAACACAGTTACACTTACAGCTGTTGATAACAACAATAATTCTAGTAACTTAACTGCAATTGTAAATGTTATTGATGTAACTGCTCCTGTAATAATTGCTTCAATAGATCAACGATATCATAAAGGAAAAGCAAAAAAACACGAGTATATAACTAATTTCTCATCTACAGACGCTTGTTCGGTTTCTCAAGTAACTGGTGTAATTGAAGTTCCTACACTTTTAGACCCTAAAATTGTTTTAAAAACTATTGGACACAATTACCACGAACACCATGAACATGGTCATAAACATGATCATAATTGTGATCATAATCAGCGAGATGATGATAAAAAAGGAAAACACAAATCTAAAAAAGGAAGCAATCATCACAAGCACCATGACCACGGTCACAAACACAATCATAAATGTGATCATAATGACAAGGATGATGACAAGCACGGGAAACATAAAGCTAAAAAAGTGAATGAGGAGGTTAAAATCGACTTTAAGAAAAATAAAATCGAAATTAAATCTGCAAACCCACAAGCTCTATATGATTCTATTATGCTTAATGGTGGATTTAAGGTTGACAGTGGAGATCTTATAAAATTTAAAGAAAATAAAAAACACCATAAACACCACACTAAACATCATAAAGGACACAATCATCATGGAGATCATAAAGGACACAACCATAAGAAGTCATTTAAAATGAAAATTAAAAATGGTAAAATTTATAGTGTTGATGGTTGCTCACTTGTATTAATTGTTACAGCCGTAGACCCATCAGGAAACACCACTGTTGTTAGAAGAACAATTGGAGAAACTGCTCTAGCATCTATCTTTCAAAATCCAGATATTCCAACAGAATTAGAAATTAAAGATGTAGTTGTCTATCCAAACCCTTCAAGAGGTACTTTTCAAGTAAAAATCAGCAACATTAAAGAAGATACTGAATTATACTTATTAGATATTACTGGTAAAATAGTAGAACAAAAATCTATAAAAGGTGATAAATTCTCTAGAGATATTCAAATGAATAAAAGCAACCTTCCAAATGGAATTTATTTATTAAAGATTATTAGCAAAGAGAAAACTAGTACCAAGAAAGTAATTATTCAGAGAGAATGATAAAATCAAAAACATGAACTAAAGGAAAGCCCGCAATTGTGGGCTTTTTTATTTTTACAAATTTCAAAATACTCAACTCAATTTCACAACATTAATTTAACTATTTTTGCCACATGGTAAAAGAGATACAACTTCGTGTACAATTGGCAGATGAAAAAAAAGAAAACGTTCTACTTAAAAAATCTGCTAGGCATTTAAGCATTCATCCTAACACCATTAACGGTATAAAGGTTTTACGAAAATCTATTGATGCTCGTAAAAAAGACATCGTTTTTAATTATAAAGTTGCTGTGTATATTAATGAACCCGTACCAGACACGTCTGATTATCAGTTTGAATACAAAGACGTATCTAACGCCAAAGAAGTGCATATTATTGGTTTTGGACCCGCAGGAATGTATGCTGCATTGCGTTGTATAGAATTAGGCTTTAAACCTATTGTTTTAGAACGTGGTAAAAACGTACAAGACAGACGTAGAGATTTAAAAGCCATCAATCAAGATCATTTTGTAAATGAAGATTCTAATTACTGTTTTGGAGAAGGTGGTGCAGGAACTTATTCTGACGGGAAACTCTATACTAGAAGTTTAAAACGTGGCGATGTACGTAGGATTTTTGAAAACTTAGTTTTTCACGGGGCAACAGAGCAAATTTTAATTGATGCACATCCACATATTGGAACTAATAAATTACCGAAAATCATTCAAAATATTCGCGAAAACATTTTAAATCACGGTGGAGAAATCCATTTTGAAACTCGAGTTACAGATTTTGTTATCAAGAATAATAAAATTCAAGCCATACAATTACAAAACGGTACTGAAATGACTGCAAACTCAGTGATTTTAGCAACAGGACATTCGGCAAGAGATATATACGAATTGCTACACAAAAAAGAAATTGGGTTAAAAGCAAAATCATTTGCAATGGGCGTTCGTGTAGAACACCCGCAACATATCATTGATTCTATTCAATATCATTGCGAAGGAAAACGTGATGAGTTATTACCTGCAGCTGCATATAGTTTAGTAGAACAAGTTAAAGAGCGTGGTGTATATTCTTTCTGTATGTGTCCTGGTGGATTTATCGTTCCGGCAGCAACTGCAAATGGAGAAATCGTAGTCAATGGAATGTCGCCAAGTAGACGAAATAATTTATATGCAAATTCTGGAATTGTTGTTGAATTAAACATCGACAAAGATTTTGCTAAATATGAAAAATTTGGTCCTTTAAAAGGGTTGGAATTTCAAAAAGATTTAGAGCGTTTAGCTTTTACTTCTGGCGGAAGAAGCCAAGTTGCACCAGCACAACGTTTAACTGATTTTGTAGAAGGAAATTTATCTGTAGACTTAAATTCAACATCCTATCAACCAGGATTAAAATCTGCACCACTACACTCATTACTGCCCAAAATTATTGGAGGAAGATTACGTAAAGGTTTTGAAGCATTCGGACAAAAAATGCACGGATATTATACTTCTGAAGCAAATATAATTGGTGTAGAATCAAGAACCTCATCACCAGTAAACATTCCAAGAAAAGACAATTTAGAGCACCCTGAGATAGAAGGATTATTTCCTTGTGGAGAAGGTGGTGGTTATGCTGGCGGGATTATTTCTGCAGCAATGGACGGGGAGCGATGCGCTGAAGCTGCAATTGCCAAGCTATAACTTTTCGTTAAAACTCTGTCTTTTGTTAGTTCCAAAACTGACAAAAGCATATATTTGCTGTTGCTAAAAAAGGAAAGAACATTAGGCAAATGAGTAAACAAAAGAAAAAGAGAAAAAAATCTAAAACCAAATTACTGCATCAGTACTATTCTTATACTGGTTTCTACAAGTTTATTGGCAAGAGCTTACGTAAATCAATTCTACCAATCGTATTGGTAGTGGTAGCAATCATTTTGTTCAATAACTATGTGTACAACATCAATGATGGTTTACATGCAATGACCGAAACTTTTTCTACAGTTGGTGTTTTAATCGTTTTCTTTATTTCTGAAACGCTTTTAGGTATCATTCCTCCAGAAATTTTTATTGCTTGGTCTAAAAAAACTAGCGATCCTGTGGTAACTTTAGCCATCTTAGCAACCTTATCTTACACAGGTGGTTTGATTACTTTTTTTATTGGAAAAGCCACACTGAGAATTAAAAGTGTAAAGAATTTCCTAGAAGTTAAAATGGAAAAGCAATTAAAAAACACCAGTAAATGGGGCGGGTTTTTAATTGTTGTGGGCGCATTATTACCGATTCCGTTTTCGATTACTTGTTTAACAGCCGGAATGATTAAATACCCTTTTAAGGGTGTGGTACTATTTGGCTTGTTTCGTTTCTTACGTTTTGCGGTATATGCATGGGCTATTTTCAAAATGGTTGACTAACCCTTTATCTGGCTTGATTCTTATTTTTTTTTAAGAAACCTCTCTCTTTACATCCACCACTTTATTCTTCTTTTCTTCACCCTTCATTTTTCTAAAAACACTTTCACATCCTATTGGTGCTTCAAGAATAATTTCCTTCCATTTCATTCTGGCTCGTTAGCAATCACATTTTTCGCTTCTTCTATCTCTCTTTTGAGAGTTGTTATTTTTTTTGCTGCTGTTAAATGTTGCCCATATTTTTTTTCTAGATTAAGAAAAGATTGCAACGAAGCCAATAAATTTATAACTCCAGCTGCTACCCTCAAAGCTGAATCATCACCTTCTAAAGGTGAAAAATATTTGCTCCAGCAATTGACAACAAGACAACCACAGTAGATCCTAACCCAATATTAATGGTCTTAAGACATCTTGTATTTTTATAGTGCACCTTTTGTGCAGTACAAATACTTACAATCCATTTTTCTAGCAAGCCTTTATACCCCGAAACATTCAAAAATTCTTTTCCAATTACATCTTTTAAAACTCGTACATTTGCCACATGGGATTAACAAACAACGATATTTTTAAAAAATTACGTGTAGCACATAAGTTTCGCGACACAGATATTATTGAAATCTGCGCATTGGTAGATTTAAAAGTTACAAAAGGAGAGTTAGGTGCAATCTTTAGAAATGAAGAGCATCCAAAGTACATGGAATGTGGCGATCAGTTTTTACGAAATTTTTTAAACGGATTGGTTATCCATCTTCGTGGACCAATGCCGGCTAAAGGAGAAAAACCACAACAGAAAGACAAACCGAACATCAAACCTAATGGCACAAAAAAACATTTTAAAAAGTAGTCTTTTCACACTGGCTCTAGCCTTGCTGATTTCCTGTAATCAAGAACCCAAAGTACCTGCAGATTCATTTACAGTTAGTGGAACTATTAAAGGATTGGATACAGAATTCATGACTAGAAGTATACGTGATGCAAACGGAAAAAGGAGTTCTGATTCTATTTTTGTAAAAAACGGAACGTTCACATATACAGCAAAAATTAGCAAAGCAGAGCATATTATTTTCTGGCCAAATGTAGAACGTACAATCAAAAGATCTGGTAGAGGATATTTCCCTGCAAAATCTTCACAATTTGCTTTTTTAGCAAAACCAGGTGATCATATTGTATTTAAAGGTGATATTACAGATTTTATCAATGCCTATCCGTCAGGAACAAAAGCAAATGATGATTTAGCCAAAATTAACAGTAAAGTATTTCCAATTATGAATGCTTCTGTAAATTTCTTACTAAAGAAAAATAAATTAGAGAAGGACGATCCAAGAGTAGGTGTTATTAACGATTCCATCAAGCAATTAAATGAAGAAGTTGTCAGCTTAAAAAAGGAATTTATAATGACAAATTCAACTTCAGAGGCTGCCGTTTGGTATTTATCTGATATGATGTTACGTAGACAGCTTTCTAACAAAGATGCAATAGTTGCTTTTAAAGCTTTTGACGCCAATTTAGCCGAGAATACACATTACAAAGAAGTGGCTTCTAGAATTAAAGGAATTGAATCTACCATGATTGGCAATATTGTTCCTGATTTTACGACTAACAAAACCTTAGATGCAAAAGATTTTACTTTTAGTTCTTTACGCGGTAAATATGTATTAATTGATTTTTGGGGAATTTGGTGTGGACCGTGTGTTGCAGAAATGCCAACCGTAAAAAAATACGCTAACAAATATGCTGACAAGCTAACCGTACTTGGAATTAATAGTGGAGATACCAAAGAGAAAATTAAAGATTTTATCACAAAAAACGGATATGATTGGAAGCAAGTATTATCTGGGAAAAACACAGATAACTTAGTGTTAAAATTTAATGTTTCAGGTTTTCCAACCAAGTTTATTATTGATCCTGAAGGAAAAATATTACATCGCTATTTAGGCGATTCAGAAGCTTCATTTTCAAAATTAGATGAATTACTAAAATAACAGAAAAACAAACTTATATATAGATAAGCTATCAACTAAAACTGGTAGTTTCTTTTTTTTCTATTTTAGCTGACTGTTTATCTATAAAAGCTAGACATAAAAAAAATAAACTATTTTTCAAATGAAAATACTAAAAAGAATTCTAAAATTTATTGCTGCTTTTTTAGGGCTACTGCTGCTTTTTGCGCTTATTATCTTATGGATTGACGCAAGCAACACAAGCTACTTAAAAATTAAAAACACTAAAAATGCAGAACATAATAATTATCTAATTATCAACGCAAATGTTATCCCTATGACTCAAGACACTGTTTTGGTTGATAAAATGGTACATATAGAAAATGGGATTATTAAAAACATTGCAGATACTATTAATATAAAAGATATCAGAATTTTTGATGCAGAAAACAAATATCTTACTCCAGGTTTAATTGACATGCACGTACATGTCTGGGACAAATATGAACTTGGTTTATATCTTTCTAGCGGAGTTACTGGTGTAAGGAACTTATGGGGAATACCAATGCATTTACGTTTGAAAAAGCAAATAAACAACGAAGAAATTCTTTCTCCTGTATTTTTCACTACTAGTCCAAAACTTACTGGAGCAGCATATTTTGGAGATGACAATATCCAAGTTACAAGTGTTAAAGATGCCAAAGAAAAAATAATTTCCTATAAAGAACGTGGCTTCGATTTTATTAAAACCTATTATGGAATGACCCAAGATTTGTTTGACGCAATTATTGAACAATCTCGTATTTCTGACATGGATATTATTGCGCATCCAACTCCAAAAGTAGCATACAACTATCATTTTAACCCTCAAATAAAAACAATTGAGCATGCAGAAGACATTGTTCAGCAACCTTTAAATTACAAACTTGACTCCATCAAGCTAAAAGAAGTAATTGAAATGTATACAGCGTCACCAGACACCTCATTAAGTCCAACTTTAATCGTGTATCACAACATTTACAAAATGCTTACAGATGATAACATCTTAGAGTCTGATTTGGTTAAGATGATGAATCCTTTAATTAAAATGGTTGATGGAAACGCACAATTTGAAAGATGGAGTAGCACAAAAGCTAGAGATTCATCAATTGTGAGTTTGATAAAAAACCAACACGAATTTCATCTTAAAATCATTCAAAAACTAAATAAACGTGGTGTAAATATTGTTTGTAGCACAGATGCCGGAATTGGAATTACGGTTCCAGGGAAATCAATACATCAAGAATTAGCTTTCTACAAAGAAGCAGGACTTAGCAATTACGAGGTTTTAAAAACCGCTACAGTAAATGCATCCAAAGCTCATAAAATAATGAACAATATGGGAACAATAGAAGTTAACAAACTTGCCAATTTACTTTTACTAGACTCAAACCCATTAATAGATATATCAGCTTTACAAAAACCTGCAATTGTTTTTATAAAAGGAAGAAAACTGAATAGAAATACTTTAGATAATTTTGAAAAAAAATCTATTGATCGGAAAAACTTAATTGCTTCTGGCTTAAGATACTCAGAATATTTACTTTTTGAAAAATAATTTTATCCTAAATAAAATAACAGAATATAGTACATTTGCCACATGCGTATAGACATTATTACTCTTTCTCCAGAATTATTACAAAGCCCTTTTCAACACTCTATGATGAAACGCGCTATTGACAAAGGATTGACTGAAATTCACTTTCACAATTTACGTGATTACGGAATTGGCTCTTACAAAAAGCTAGACGATATGCAATTTGGTGGTGGAGCTGGAATGGTGATGATGATTGAACCGATAGACAAATGTATTTCTAAGCTACAATCTGAGCGTACCTATGATGAAATCATTTACATGACACCAGATGCACAGACTTTGAATCAGTCTATAGCAAACACTCTTTCATTAAAAGAAAACATCATTATTTTAACCGGACATTACAAAGGTGTTGACCAACGTGTTCGGGATAAATTTGTGACCAAAGAAATTTCTATAGGTGATTATGTCTTAACTGGAGGAGAATTAGCTGCTGCAATTTTATGCGATGCCGTTGTAAGATTAATCCCTGGTGTTTTAGGCGATGAGCAATCTGCATTAACAGATTCTTTTCAAGACAATTTATTATCTCCACCAGTATATACTCGTCCGGCAGAATATGATGGCATGAAAGTTCCGGAAGTCTTATTATCTGGAAATTTCCCAAAAATTGATGCTTGGAGAACAAATAAAGCATACGAAAGAACACAGCAAATTAGACCAGACTTATTAGAAGAACCTTCTTAAGGTTTTCTAAGTAATTTCTGAACCTAAACAAACCAAGAATTAAAACTTTCTTTTTGAATACAATAAAAAACCTCATCAAAAAACATCCAGCATTAGCAATTGTTTTCGGATTTCAGATTTTTAGATTTTCATTATTACCTTTTATGGGTTTAATGCCACAAGATGCATATTATCATTTTTACGGAGAAAATTTATCGCTATCTTATTTTGATCACCCCGGAATGATTGGCTACATCTTACGTGGATTTACAGAAGTATTGGGTAAAACTGTTTTTGTAATTAAGCTTGCCGATTTTGTTATTACCTCTTTTACTTTATTAAGTTTTTTTAAATTAGCAAACTACTTCTTATCAAAAACAAAGGCTTTAAGAGCTTTAGTATTGATCAGCTCTACGTTGTGTTTTTCTATATTATCATTCAATTCAACTCCAGATGTTCCGCTATTATTATTCTGGACATTGAGTTTGATTAGTCTTTACAAAGCAATTTTTGAACAACAAAAATGGCATTGGATTTTTGCAGGAATCCTTATGGGGTTGTCTTTTGACAGTAAATACACCGCATTACTTTTACAAATTGGTTTATTGATATTCTTGGCTTTTTCTAATCAATATAGAAAACTGTTTTTATCTCCTTGGTTATGGTTGTCATTATTCATTTCTGTATTGGTAACCTTTCCTGTTTGGTGGTGGAATTACCAAAACGATTTTGCTTCTTTTGCTTTTCAAGGCTCAAGTAGAACTGGGAAAATTTCTAAATTTGAAATTTCTCCAAATTTCTTTTTTGGAGCAATCGCTCATCAACTTCTACTATTAATACCAATCCTTTTTGGTATACTTATTACATTCACCTACAAATACATAAAAAGGGCATTGCTCAAATTTAAAGTACCGAAAGCAAAAACATTATTTTTATTGGCATTTTTCATTCCTACTTTTGTTGGTTTTTTTGCACTAACTCCAGTGTATTGGGTAAAAATGAATTGGTTGATGCCTTCATATATCTCAGGAATTATTATTGCAGGTATGTTTATCAGCAAAAAACTAATAAAGGCACAAGTCATTTTTTCAACAATACTCCATGTACTGGTTGCTGCTCAAATACTCTTTTATTTAGCTCCTGTTAAAAGTGATGACACTTGGATTGGTTGGAAAGAATTAGCTAATGAAACTAAAATATTACAAAAAAAATATACCAACACCTTTCTCTTTGCTGCGGATAGTTACAAAACCTCTGCAGCATTAAATTTCTTTTTAGAAGAGAAAATATATTCACAAAATATTATTGGACTTAGCGCTTTACATTTTGATTATATCGGTGATGATTTATCAATATTAAATGGTAAGAATGCTCTTTTCTTAGATTCTGACACACGTTTTAAAAACAAGGAGAAGAAGAATTCATTTAATCATCCAGAAATAACAACTTATTTTGACAAGGTAACTGAACTAGATCCTATCATTATTAAAAGAAATGGAAAAGAAGTACGTAAATTTTGGGTGTACTACTGCGCTAATTATCAGTATAAAAAATAATTACTAGAATACTTTTTTATACTAAAATATTTCATAAATTTGCAACCTCAAAATTAACCTCTGACGAGAATCGTGAAAGTTGGTGTTTGAAAACCATAAATAAATATCATGGAAGAATTAATTAAATTTGTACAATCTGAATTTGTAACAAGAAATGAATTACCAGAATTTTCTGCTGGTGATACAATCACAGTTTTTTACGAAATTAGAGAAGGAGAAAAAGTAAGAACTCAGTTCTTTAGAGGTGTAGTAATACAACGTAAAGGTGTTGCTTCTTCTGAAACTTTCACAATTAGAAAAATGTCTGGAACTGTTGGTGTTGAACGTATTTTCCCTGTGAACTTACCTTCTATCCAAAAAATTGA
>CAJXVT010000015.1 GCA_913062575.1 uncultured Flavobacteriaceae bacterium
TATTTTTCTTCCGATTTTAAATTAGGCGTTCTCGGTGGCGGTCAATTAGGAAGAATGCTACTTACCGAAACTCAAAAGTACGATATACACACAGCTATTCTAGATGCATCACCAGAAGCTCCATGTGCTAAGATTTGCAACGAATTTCATATTGGAAATTTATTAGATTTTGACGACGTTTACAACTTTGGAAAACTGGTAGATGTGTTAACTATTGAAATAGAACATGTAAATATTGATGCTTTGTATCAATTAGAGAAAGAAGGCTTAAAAATTTATCCGCAACCTTCTGTAATAGAAATTATTCAACACAAAGGGAAACAGAAAGATTTCTTTGTCGAAAATAAAATTCCAACATCCACTCACAAACGCTTTTCAAATAAAGAAGCATTACTTGCTTACTTTAAAGACAATACAGTTTCTTTTCCTTTTGTATGGAAATCTGCTCAGTTTGGGTATGATGGAACTGGGGTTAAAGTGGTTCGTACTTTAACTGATCTTGAAAATTTAGAAGACACAGATTGTATTATCGAAGAATTGATTCCGTTTAAAAACGAATTGGCAGTAATTGTTGCTAGAAATGCTAGTGGAGAAATTAAAACATATCCGGTTGTTGAAATGGAGTTTCATCCAGAAGCAAACCAAGTTGAATATGTAATTTGCCCTGCAAGAATTAACGAATCTGTTGCTACAAAAGCAAGAGAAATAGCTTTACAAGTAGCCAAATCTTTTGAACATGTTGGCTTGTTGGCTGTAGAATTGTTTCAAACAAATGATGATGAAATTTTAGTAAACGAAGTTGCACCAAGAACACATAACTCTGGTCATTATAGCATAGAAGCTAGCTACACAAATCAATTTGAACAGCATTTAAGAACTGTTTTAAATCTTCCTTTAGGAAACACAGAAAGTAAAGTTGCTGGAATTATGGTTAACTTGGTCGGTGAAGAAGGTTATACCGGTGATGTTGTGTATGAAAATATTGAAAAAGTATTACAGATTGATGGAGTAACTCCACATATTTACGGGAAAAAAACAACCAAACCTTTTCGTAAAATGGGACATGTAACTATTGTTGATAAAGACATCGATAATGCAAGAAAAACAGCTCAAAAAGTAAAAGAAACGATACGAGTAATAACTAAATAATAGTGAACAACGTCAAGCTGAATTTATTTCAGCTTCTCATTTTTTTATGATGAGATTCCGAAACAAGCTCGGAATGACCTAAACAAAAATAAGATGGTAGGAATTATTATGGGAAGCGATTCAGATCTTCCAATCATGCAAGAAGCAATTGATATTTTAGAGAGTTTTGACATTCAAATAGAAGTAGATATTGTTTCTGCTCACAGAACTCCAGAAAAATTAGTTACCTATTCTAAGAATGCACATACTCGTGGCATCAAAGTTATTATTGCAGGTGCTGGTGGTGCTGCTCATTTACCAGGAATGGTAGCATCTATGAGTCCATTACCAATAATTGGAGTTCCTGTAAAAAGCAGAAATTCTATAGATGGATGGGATTCTATTCTGTCTATTTTACAAATGCCAGGCGGCGTTCCGGTTGCAACTGTTGCTTTAGATGGCGCGAAAAATGCAGGAATCTTAGCTGCTCAAATTATTGCTACTTCAGACAAATGTGTCTTAGACAAAATTGTTGCTTATAAAGAAGGCTTAAAGCTTAAAGTTGAAAAAGCTTCTGAAAAGGTCAGAAAATAAATTACTAAACATATTATAGACATTAAAAAATAATCATCATTTATGCATGATGATTATTTTTTTGCTCATTATCTTATTAGACTCCAATTCAACAACTACAATATAGATTCCTGATTTAAGTTTTGAAACACTTCTAGTTCCCCCTTCAAAATAGTTACCGACCTCTTTTCCTAAAATGTTTACTATTTTTACTCTCTTTATTCTTTCTAACGAATTTTTTAATTGGACAACTAACTCTTCATTTACATTTACATAAGCTATTAGCCTATGTTCCTCTATCAATTGATTATCTATACTCAAGGTTTTAGGGTCTTTCGTATAATACACCTTAAAACGTTTGTTATTTTCACCGATACTATTCACTGTAAAAACATATGGTTCTTTCCTTAAATCAACTACTTTATTTTCTTCTGTATCTTTTAACAAAATGAAATAATCAGAGTCGATATGTTCTTCACTAATTTCTATGGTATAGCTTCCTATTTCATCTACAACAAAACCTAAAGGAACTATCTCTTCAATAGCTGTCAACTGAGGAAGTCCTTGTATAGTTGCTTTTTTCTCATTTTCTACCAGAGAATAAAATCCCAATTTTGTATTCGTTAGATCGAATGGACCATCATATAAGTTATCAAACTCCATTGTAGCTCCCTTTAAAAACCCTATTAAGATTGAGTTAATCTCATTTCCTCTTCTAAGCAAAAACCATGATCTTCCTTTTTTCTTGTCACTTTTTGCCTTTAATTTCCTTTTAAAAAACTGATTATTATCTCCCACAACTTGATGTGTTGTTTTGAAGGTCATGGTACCAGTATTTGTTGTTCTTACAAAAAAACCTTGACCCACTCCAATTTTACCTGTAGCTGTATTTGTTCCTCCACCAGTTAAATTATATTGTTTGTAATCTGAAACTAAATTATCTCCAACTTCTGCGACACTTTGATCCCAATAATAAATGGTTCCCTCTAACACACCTGAATTATCAGTGTCTGCAATTATCAAATCCCAATCTATTGCTGAAGCATATGGATTCCCAACTAAATTATCACCTTCAGTTGACCATACATTAGCAGGATCTGTACTTTCTAAATTGGTATTAAAATAAACATTTACAGAGATGTCACCTTGATTAATTAATCCATTAAATGAGGTTAAAAAATCACCCGCACTTTCAGAACGAATTGCATAACCTACTCCGGGCATCAAGTTTGCACCTGCATTGGATACCCAATCTGCATTTGACACACTTGAATTAAAATAATATATTACTGGACTTAAAGGAAATAACGAATCTGGATCTGAATCAGATTCAATAACCGGAGAGCTCCAATATGAATAGAAATATGAGTTTGTATAGTTTGGAGAATTTCTTTTAATATTAAAAGTACCAGAGCCTGTGACAGAAACAGAGCATGAATTATAAATTAATGCCCCACCATCTTCAACAGTAATTGTTCCATTATTTTCAAGTTCATATTGCACATTTAAGGTTCCTCCATTTTTTACAATAATTTCTGCACCAACGTCAACAGTTAATCTCCCAATGCGGGCTTCTGAAGTAATATTAGGTCCATTCCCTCCACTATTAATCTGAACCGTTTGTGTTTTATTTGCACTCGGTGCAGAACTTGTCCAATTCCCAGAAACAGTATACGTTTCAGAAACACCACCTGTCCAAACGTATGTTTCATCACTGTCAACAGCTGTTGCAGATGTAGTAATGTCAGACCCATTGTTAGGAATATAATGGATCTCATCACCTTCTTGATACGCTGCTAAATCTGTTCCACTTGTTAAATAAGTAGATCTATTTGTTTCTAGTTGAGATTGGGTTCTGGCCACATTCCAAATCCTCATTAATGAAATACTCCCAAAAAAATTATTGTCATTATTGTCTTGAGAAGTAAAAGTATGATTAAAGGTTTCTGTAGAGGATCCTCCTACAGAACTGGAAGTCCAATTACTAATCAAGGTTGAAGGATAGCGTATACCTCCACCATTTCTACCAATACTTATATTTCCTGTATGAGTATTTACTACAAGTCCATCTTGAACATCTTTTTCGACTCCATTTACATACCATCTAAAGGTATCTCCATCTTCTAAGGTCAATGCTACATGATACCAAGTATCAACTTCAATATCACCAGTTGCAGATCTAAAAAAACGCCTATCAGAACTGGTTTGTGCATTCGCTCTATAACCACCACAATATAGCCTTTCGTCTTCAATAAAAAACAGCAATGTATTTACCTGAGCACCTTCTTCATACAGCACTTGTCTTGTAGTAATATCTGATGTTTTAAACCAAAACTCAATGGTTCTGTCTTGGGTATTTTGCAAATTAACCGCATCAGTATTTGGCACTGTAATATAATCATCGCTTCCATTTAAAGTAAAACCAGAAGAACATGGTATCTGTGCGCACATATAGCTTGAATAGCTTATTAGAAATAAAAAAACATATTTTTTCACCATCTTAAAATTCTTTCGCTACTCAAATTTATTATTCTTTTAATCGAGAATAAGAACATTGCTGCCCAATCAACAAAAACTATCGATTAGAGAAAAATAAGTGTCGTTAAAGCATTTCTTCTTCTTTTTAACAATGAGAGGTCTTTTACTGACTATTTACAATTATATTTGTGTTGATTACAACCCACGACAACATGAATCCATTATTACAAGATTTCAATACTGCACCTTTTTCAAAAATTACTGCAGAAGATTACAAACCAGCCATAAAAACTGAAATAGAAAACACAAAAAAAGAGATCGCTGCAATTGCTAAATCTAGCACGACTCCTACTTTTGAGAATACAACTGTTGCTTTAGATTTTACTGGTCAAAAATTGGGTAGAATTACCAGTGTTTTTTTTAATTTGAATTCTGCAGAAACTACCGATGAAATTCAGAAAATAGCCAAAGACATTTCTCCCTGGTTGAGTGAATTTAAAAATGACATTACATTAAACGAACAATTATTCAAAAGAGTAAAAGTTGTTTACGATTCTAGAGAAACATTAGTTTTAACTCCAGAACAGGCAACCTTACTTGATAAACAATACAAAAGTTTTGCTAGAAATGGTGCTAATTTAAATGCTATTGACAAAACAATATTGCGTAAGATTGATGCTGAACTATCGAAACTTTCTTTACAGTTTGGCGAAAATGTATTGGCAGAAACCAATGCCTTCGAAATGCATTTGACTGATGAAAAAGATTTAGCTGGACTACCAGAAAGCGTACAAGAAGCAGCTAAAGAAACGGCAAAATCAACAGGTAAAGAAGGTTGGGTTTTTACGTTAGACTACCCAAGTTATATTCCTTTTATGACCTATGCAGAAAATAGAGAGCTGCGTAAAAAACTAGCAATTTCTGCAGGTAAAAAAGCATTTCAAAACAATGAATTTAATAATGAGAAAATTGTTTTAGACATTGTAAAGTTGCGTCATCAAAGAGCAAATTTACTCGGCTATCAAACCCATGCGCATTTTGTTTTAGAAGAGCGTATGGCAGAAACACCTGAAAAAGTAATTTCTTTTTCGAACGATTTATTGCAAAAAGCAAAACCGGCTGCTAAAAAAGAATTTGACGAGCTAGAGTCCTATGCTAAAAAGCTTGATGGTATTGATCAATTGCAAAAATGGGACGGTGCTTTTTATGCAGAAAAATTAAAAAAAGAGCGTTTCAATTTAGATCAAGAAATTCTAAAGCCATATTTCAAATTAGAAAATGTAATTGATGGTGTTTTCACCATCGCCACAAAATTATACGACTTAAAGTTTGAAGAAGTTTCTAATATTGAAAAATATCATGAAGAGGTAAAAACATACAATGTAACGGATACAAATGGTGATTTCATTGCTGTTTTTTATGCCGATTATCATCCTAGAAAAGGGAAAAGAAATGGCGCTTGGATGACTTCATATAAACCACAACAAATAAAAGATGGCAACAATGACAGACCTCATATTTCTATCGTTTGTAATTTTACCAAACCAACAGAAACCAAGCCCTCTTTATTAACTTTTAATGAAGTAACTACCTTGTTTCATGAGTTTGGACACGCCTTACATGGGATGTTGGCAAACACGACTTATAATAGTCTATCTGGAACTTCTGTTTCTTGGGATTTTGTTGAGTTGCCTAGTCAGGTTTTAGAAAACTGGTGCTACGAGAAAGAAGCCTTAGAGCTGTTTGCTAAACATTATGAAACTGGAGAAACAATTCCGATGGAATATGTTGCAAAAATTAAAGAATCTGCAAGTTTTCATGAAGGCATGCAAACTTTACGTCAGTTAAGTTTCGGTTTATTAGATATGCATTGGCACGGAGGGAAATCACCAGAAACAATTACATCTGTTAAAGAATTTGAGACTGCAGCTTTTGCAGAAACAAAACTATATCCAGATGTTGAAGAGAATTGTATGAGTACAGCATTTTCTCATATTTTTCAAGGTGGATATTCTGCTGGATATTATTCTTATAAATGGGCAGAAGTATTAGATGCAGATGCTTTTGAGTATTTCTTAGAAAAAGGAATTTTCAATAAAGAAGTAGCAACTAGATTTAAAGAAAATGTGTTGTCAAAAGGAGGAACAGAAAAACCAATGGAATTATACAAGCGCTTTAGAGGGAAAGAGCCTAAACCAGATGCGTTGTTAAAAAGAGCAGGTTTACTAAATAACTAACTTCTTAAACACTAAATATAAATCTTTATCGTTTAAAAAAACAATCATGAAAAAAGTAATTTTAATTTTAGTGTTAATCTTTGGGATTAACATGAGTGCACAGGTAGTACGCCATCACAAAAATGGAGAAGTTTCTTCTACTGGAAGACAAAACGTTTTCGGTAATAAAACAGGAACATGGTCTTATTACTATTCTAACGGAAATCTAAAATTCAGAGGTCAATACAAAAAAGATAGAAAAAATGGAAAATGGAAATCTTATTATAGAAACAAAAACTTAAAGCTAGTTGCTTATTACAAGAAAAAAAAGAGAACAGGAAAGTGGGTATCGTATTTTGAAAATGGGAACACCAAATATATTGGTTATTTCAAAAAAGGAAAGAGAACTGGTGAGTGGAAATTTTATAATGAAAATGGATCCCTCAGTCGAGTGCAAAAATATTAAGAAAAAGATAAATGATTTAGAGGTAAAGAACCGAAACCAGATGCTCTATTAAAAAGAACAGATTTACTAAATAATTAACTTTTACGTATTAAAATATTAACTAGAAGTCCTTATTTTTATAGAAATTATTTTCTATGAAAAAAGGACTTTTTACTTTTACCTTATTAATTCTTAGCGTTGTTGCTTTTTCTCAAAACAGAATTTCAGGAAAAATCACAGATGAGCAAAACCTACCATTAGAAGGAGCATCAGTATACATTAACAACACAACCAATGGCGTTTCTACCAAAACAGATGGAGGATTTGAGCTGATTTTAAATGAAGGTATTCATGAACTTATCGTTTCTTACATAGGATATCAAACAGTACGATTTAGAGTAAACACAAATAACTACACCCAACCTTTACTTTTTAAATTAAAAGTTGAAGAAAATATGCTTAATGAGATTGTTTTAAGAAAAACAATTTATGATACTGATTGGAAGTACAATTTGCAACAATTCAAAAACAATTTTTTAGGTAGGACTAATTTATCTAAACAATGTGAAATAATTAACCCAAAAGTTTTACATTTTGAATTCGATAAAATAACTAATGTTTTATCTGCTGAAGCTAGTGAACCTTTAATCATGAAACATAAAGGATTGGGGTATTTAATCACCTTCGATTTAGTACATTTTTCATTAGGTAAACAGAAAGTTGATTATCTAGGTTATACAAAATTCGAGAATTTAAAAGGTGGGAATAGAAAACAAAAACGCTGGAAAAAAAATAGATTGAAAGCTTACAATGGATCAAGAATCCATTTTGTAAGAAGCATTATTAAAGGAACCACAAAAGCTGAAGGCTTTAACATCAATAAATTTAGACGAGAAACAAACCCAAACAGACCCACAGAAGAACAAATTGAAAAAGCAAGACAGATTATAAAATTGGCAGGTGTGACCTCTCTTAAATTACCAAAAAAAACAGGAAAGCCATCATCAATTGTAGATAGCTCAATTGAAGTGTTACAAAAAGTTTCTCTACCTAAACACATTGATTACCTCTACAAACAAGATCTTAATTCATTAGAGTTAATTCAAAAAAAAGGTTCAAAAAACTTCCTCTCATTTAAAAATTATATATCGATTATCTACACTAAAGAGAAAGAAGAAAATAATTATGTAATGGGGATGTTTGGACAAAAAAGAAAACCATTAAATGTACAAACATCGTCTATGGTTATGTTAACTTCAACTGCAACACTAGAAAATACAGGAGAAATTAATAACCCTTTAGATGTTTTTTACGAAGGATACTGGGCATATGAACAATTTGCAGATACCCTGCCTTTAAATTACCAACTTCCAAAAGATTAATTTTTGTTTTTCTATTAAACTTTTTTATTAGCTATAATTCACAAAAAAAGTTATATTTATAAAAAAACTTGCTATGAAAAATGGACTTATAACTTTAATGTTATTAATTATTACGGCTGCGGCTTTTTCTCAAACAGATATAAAAGGGAATATTACAGATGAAAGAAACGAGCCTTTAGAAGCGGCCTCAATTTATCTTAACAACACAACTTTAGGTACAGTTTCTGACGAAAAAGGAAATTTCTCTTTAAAAGTAAAGAAGGGAAATTATGATTTGGTGATTTCCTACATTGGTTATAAAACAAAATACATCAAAATAAACACGAATAAGAAAATTGATTTCTTAAACATTCAACTGATCTTAGATGACAATGTTCTTGATGAAGTTGTTCTTAAAAAAACCGATTATAATTTAAAATGGAAAAATAACTTATATACTTTTAAAAAATTATTCTTAGGAAGAACAATGCTTGCTTCGAAATGTAAAATACTAAACCCAAAAGTTTTGCATTTTAACTTTGATAAAAAAACAGCAACCTTATCTGCAGTAGCAGAAGAACCATTAAAAATTAAACACGATGGTCTTGGCTACTTAATATCCTATGACTTGGTTAGCTTTTCTCTAAAAGGTAATAGTTTAAAATATGTTGGTTATACAAAGTTCGAAGATTTAAAAGGAGGAAAAAGCAAACAAAAACGCTGGAAAAAAAACAGATTAAAAGCATATAATGGTTCTGTTATGCATTTTGTAAGAAGCCTGCGTACTAAAAAACTTAAAAAAGAAGGGTTTGTAGTAAACCAATTTAGGCGTTTCATAAATAATGAAAAACCTTCAAAACTAAAAATAAGAGCTGCAAGAGAGCTAGTTAAAAAGCATCGTATAGTGGGTTCTAATAAAAAAACACTGAGCTCATCAAAAGAATTAGACGATGCCATTGCTTTTCTTCAAAGCTCTAAATTACTAAAATTCAAAGATTCTTTGTACAAGAAAAACGTCAGTTATAGAAATATGATTGCTAAATCTAAAGGTGAAATATTATTATACTTTTCAGATTTCTTAAATATTACTTACTTAAATGAAGTTGAAGAAGTAAATTATCCTTCAAAGGATCATGAAAACCCATCTAATGGGCAAATATCTAACATAACTTTACTTGGAAAATATGCAGTATTAGATCCTTCAGGTGCAATTGTAAATCCTTTTAATGTATTTGTTGAAGGGTATTGGGGTTTTGAATCATTTGCAAATATGTTGCCTACAGATTATCAACCAATAAAAGATTAATTTTTATTCTTTTATTCAATCCATTTACTCATGTATTTGGTGCTTCTTATAACTCAATATTCATATTACTTTTCCAAAAGAAACGATAGTTCTTTCTAAGAAGCAACATGTATCTTTTAAATAATATTTTCGTATATTTAAGTGAGTTTAATACCTCTGGCTATGAAAAAACTATTACTATTCGGGATTATTTTTATCTTTACATCTACTGTAATATATAGTCAAAAACGCTTTAATTTGTCTATTCATCATGATACTAAATTTCTTTTTATTGGAGATAACTTAGGAAATTCAGCAGGAACTTTAGATTTAATCGCTAAGATTGAAATTCCAATTAAAAATTTTTCAAATAGCTACATAATTGCATACCCTTCATTTGAATATGTTGACTTACATAGCGGCTCATCAAGACGGTATGCAATTGGAAGTGGTTATATACAAAAAAATGTTTTTTTAAATAATTTGAATTTGGGGGCACTTCTAGATTATGGGTTTATTAATAGACTTGGAAATTCTACTGGTAGTTTTGGACTTAGCATAGAGGCTTTTCATTAAGTTATATTCATCAAATTATAGAGAGAAGTGATTTAGTAATCTTATATAATGAAATCTACTACATAAGGCCTAGTAGTTTTGCGGGTTTCAAATTTCATTTTTAATTTTCAAAAGAACTAGGTTTCAGCTATTCATTAACCCTAAAAATAGGAGATGTTTTCTAATTGTTTCTCAACTTTTAGCGGAACTATAAATTGAAATTTTTAAAATAAAAACACTAGTATTTATCTATACTTTTGATTAGAATATGCTGCTTTAAATAGTCTTATTCTTCTCTTCAATCCATTTACTCATGTATTTCGTGCTTTGTAGAGATTGATGCAATAGCATACTGCCCATGAAATTTTGAGTGCGATGTGCATTTAAATTTGATTGGATTTGGTTAACTTTTTGAAGAAAAGTTAAACTCAATTTTTCTTTATTGTATAATTGATTGATAATTTCAATGCCATTTTGTTGAGATTGTTCCCAACTCTTTTTAGCAGAATACAATTCGATTGCTTTCTCTGTAAATTTATCAAAATCATCAGCAACAAAACCATTCCAAGGAATATCACAATGCATTCCTTCTGCACCAATTGTTGTGGTAACACTTGGCGTTCCACATAGCATTGCTTCTGTTAATTTCCCTTTTATTCCTGCGCCAAATCGTATCGGAGCTAACATTATTTTTGCGTTAGAAACTACCTCAACTGCGTTTTCTGCAAACCCTTTCACTAAAAACCCTTCTTTCTTATTATGTAATTCTAAAATTTGTTGCTTAGGATATGCTCCATAAATATGCAACTCTGCATTCGGGATTTCTTTCCTGATGTTGTTCCAAATATGCTTTTTCAATTGTAAAACGGAATCAACATTTGGAGCGTGTAAAAAATTCCCTATGGTTACAAAATGATTTCGCTCTTCAAAAGGCTTCCAACTGTCTTTAGTCTTTTGATTAATTTGTTTGAATAAAAAAGGAAAATGAAGCAATATGCTATTGTCTATTTTAAAAACCGTTTGCAATAAATTCATTTCGAAAGAGGAAATGATTAATGAAACATCACATCTTAAAATTGCAGCAATTTCTCTTTTAGCAATATCAGAAGTTAATAAATCATCTAATAAAAAAGGAATGCCTTTTTTTATAGCTTCTTGACGTACTTTTCTAAGTGAATGTAAATCTTCAGTATCTAAAATTCTGATGGCATTTGGGCAATTTTCAACAATACGCCAACCAAATTGTTCTTCTATCATAAAGCGATCAAAAATCACAATCGACGGATTCAATTCCTCAACAAAAACATCAAATGTGGCTGAATTTAAGACTATAGAAACCTCATCAACCCCAATTGATTTTAAATCAAATGCATTAACTGTTTTCTGTGTTGTAGTTGCAAAAGTAACTTGATATTTTTCTTCTAAAAATAATTCTATCAGCTGTAACATCCTGCTTCCAGCAGCAGAAGAATTTGGCTCTACCCAAACAGCACCAATAATTAAGATTTTTTCCATTTGAAAATTTTCTAAAACTCATTGAAATTTACAACTACAAAAAACGACAAAAAAACAACTTAAAACAATTCTTTATCAATAGGAGTTAAAATCTACAATTATTGTAAATTTGCAGCTGTTATTTGTAAAAACAAAATTCAATTACAATGAAATACGATATCATCGTTATTGGTTCTGGTCCCGGAGGATATATTGCTGCGATTAGAGCTTCTCAATTAGGTAAAAAAGTTGCAATTATTGAAAAATATTCAACTTTAGGAGGAACATGTACAAACGTTGGATGTATTCCATCAAAAGCATTGTTAGATTCTTCGCATCATTATTACGATGCTGTCAACCACTTTGACACACATGGAATTACGATTGACGCTCCAAAAGTAGATTTTGAAAAAATGGTTGCCCGTAAAGCAAACATCGTAGAAACTACTACAGGCGGAATCAAATATTTAATGGATAAAAATAACGTTGACGTTTTTGAAGGATTAGGTTCTTTTATAGATGCTACGCACGTTAAGATTGCAAAAAATGACGGTTCTGAAGAAACTATTGAAGGAACAAACATTATTATTGCTACAGGTTCTAAACCTTCTACTTTACCATTTATTAGCTTAGACAAAGAAAGAATCATTACTTCTACTGAGGCATTAACATTAAAAGAAATACCTAAACATTTAATTGTTATTGGTGGTGGTGTTATTGGGTTAGAATTAGGTTCTGTTTATAAAAGATTAGGCGCAGATGTTACTGTTGTAGAATACGCTCCTAAAATCACTCCAACTATGGACGCTGATGTTTCTAAAGAATTGCAAAAGGTTTTAAAGAAACAAGGAATCAAATTTGCTACAAGTCATGGCGTAAATGCTGTTGAAAGAAATGGTAATGAAGTTATTGTAAAAGCGACAGATAAAAAAGGTAGAGCAATAGAATTTACTGGCGATTATTGTTTAGTTGCTGTTGGTCGTAAACCTTATACAGAAGGATTAGGTTTAGAAAATGCAGGTGTAAAATTAAATGAAAGAAATCAGGTTGAAATTAACAATCATTTACAAACAAACATTTCTAATATTTATGCTATTGGTGATGTTGTAGAAGGCGCAATGTTAGCACACAAGGCAGAAGAAGAAGGTGTTGTTGTTGCTGAATATTTAGCTGGACAAAAACCTCATATTGATTATAATTTAATTCCTGGTGTTGTGTACACATGGCCAGAAGTTGCTGCAGTTGGTAAAACTGAAGATGAGCTTAAAAATGCAGGTGTAGATTATAAAGCAGGTAAATTTTCTATGAGAGCTTTAGGACGTTCTAGAGCAAGTGGAGATATTGATGGTTTTGTAAAAGTATTAGCAGATAAAGCTACTGATGAAATTTTAGGAGTACATATTGTTGGAGCTAGAGCTGCTGATTTAATTATGGAAGCTGCCGTTGCAATGGAATACAGAGCATCAGCAGAAGACCTAGCAAGAATTTGTCATGGTCACCCAACCTATTCAGAAGCAATTAAAGAAGCTGCAAAAGCTGCTTGGGATGGAAAACCATTAAATGCATAAAATTTACATTTTATAGATAAATAAAAAAGCAACTCCGACGAGTTGCTTTTTTTTGTTTTCAAACTTTGCTGTACTTTTACACTATGAGGAAAAGAGTATTTATTTTTTTGTGTTTCATTTCTGTTCTTTCTTTTTCTCAACAAAGAGACACTGCATATTTTAAAAACGGAATAGAAAATCCAAGTTTAGTTTCTACACATCATTTCGGAATATTTTCCTCAAGAATTAATCAAAATTTTAAACTTAGAGCACCAAATAAAACAACTTTCATTTTCAGTTCTGAAAGCGGAAATTCATTTCATCCTTTTGTAGAAGCTTACCTGCCTAAAGACTTATCAATAAGAGAAGATTTTTGCAACAAGATTTGGTATAATAGACATTTTGATTTTGTTGATCAAACTACTACTCCTGCAGAATACATGAACATTGTTATAGATGCTGTAATTAAAAGTTTTCGCCTACAAGTTTCTATTCCTATTAACAAAAATCATGAACTAGGCATATCGCTTCGCTCCTATTTAATTACCAAAGGGAAATTACCTTTTTCAATTTTTACTGGTGATGAATGGATCGAATGGTTTCATAGTAATATTGCTGGTGGCGAAGATCCTTTTGGAAGAAAATATTATGGCTTAAATCAAGTAAATTTTAAATATACTGATAGAAATGGGAAGGTTTTAGAATTACATAATGGTGATTTTTTTTTAGGCGGAATAGAATTCAACCATCATTATTACCCTGAATTATTAATGAATAAAAAAAGAAATCTATTTGTCAATTTTGGCTCTCATATTGGTATAAACACCTCAACATTTAATTCATCAATAGATGTTGGTTTTTCTGCTAATCTTGTTAAGCATTACAACCTAAAAAATCAAAATGAGTTCAACATTGCTATTGGCGGAAGTATTCTTCGAAAAAATTTGATCAACTTTAGAGATGTGGTGGATGTAGGGAATAATAAATTTCTTGCTAGCCTAGAAAGTGAAATTGAATTTACCAAGTATACAGAAAAGAAGAACTATCATTCTTTTGGAATTCATTATCAGTTACAAACTAGATACAATCAGTATAAAGAAGATAGTTATTTTCACTTAAAAGGAAAATGGCAAGAAGTTCATTCTGGCTGGCATCATGGATTTACAACATTATACAAAGGTATTTCGGCTTGGACTTTCTTGTATACCTATGGTAGACCAAATTATAAATTAACGTTGTATTTAAAAGAAGATTTTCAAGTAAATAACGCGCCAGATGCTCAAACCGGAATTAGCATTCAAATTCCGATTTCAAACTAAAGCTACACTTTGATAAATATTTTTTTCTTGTATAGAATAAATCCAACCAGCAAATAAAAACTTACAACAGCCAATGCATAGCATAATGATGCTAACTTATCTGATGTGATAACATTTGTAAAGAATGTGCTATACAACCATCCATGTACAGTTGTTTCTCCCACTCTAGTCAAATAGAATGTTTTACTTATAAAACTTGAAGCAAAATATATTACAATAGCATTAGATCCCACATATTTAAAAATGGTACCAGTTATTATCTTTTTCACATCATTGATATAATACAAAGCACTTAAAAACACAGTAGCCCAACCAGCCGTAACTAACACAAAACTACTAGACCAAATTGCCTTATTAAAAGGGAACCAGCTATTCCAAAGATATCCCAACCCAATCAAAACTACTCCAAGCAAAAGCAATATCAATGTTTTCAAATAGTTTTGATATAAGATCACTTGACCGATTAAAACACCAATTAATGCAGTAGCAATTGACGGCAATGTGCTTAATAATCCTTCTGGATCATAATCCGTTTTCCATGTATGGTTTTTAAGAACTGTTACATCTATATAATTTGCCCAATTATTAGGTGCTCTATCAAATGTAGGAAGCGCTCCATCTGGTAATGGGATAAAACCTAACCAAACCCAATAGGCTACTAAAATTATTACAACAATACCCAATAGCACTTTCCAATTAAAGTTAACACTAAGAATTGCTGTAAAAAAAAAGACAATACCAATTCGTTGTAAAACTCCTGGAAATCTTGCCGTAGAAACGTCTTTAATAAAAGGAAAATAAGGTAAAAACAGGCTTAAAATTAAGCCTAACCCTATTAGTTTTAAACTCCGTATTCCAATTTTTTTATAGGTTTTAGAATTTGGTGTTTTATTTTTATATGCAAAAGCAATTGAGGTTCCAACAATAAATAAAAAGAAAGGAAATATTAAATCTGTAGGTGTGTATCCATGCCAATTTGCATGCAATAATGGAGGATACACATGACTCCATGATCCAGGTGTATTTACCAAAATCATGGCAACAATAGTGATTCCTCTTAATACATCTATAGAGTAAACTCTAGTCTTCATTTTTATAGAGCTGTTGCTTTAATTTTCCCCCAAGTTCTGATTAACAAGTAACCTGATACAATTGCAGAGATCGTTGTGCTAATTGCCAAAGTCGTTTCTCCATAAATCCAATAACCTGTTGTAAACATGCAGCTATAGATTAAAACACAGCCTAAAAGCATTGCTAAAATTCCTGAAGGCACATTCCATCCTTCGTTTTTATTATGTACTAATTCAACCCCGTCTTCATCTGCTTCTTTAATAATTTTTGTCCATCCAGGTCCACCAGGCTGTGTTCTTTCATAAAAACTATTTAGTACTTCTTTAGATTCAGGTTTTGTCATTAAAGTTGCTGTTAACCAGATTATTGTAACCACTAAAACTACAAACGGAATTTCTGCCCATTCTGGGAAAACTCCAGTTTCAGCTGCAAAAAGATAACCTCCTAAAGACGTTGTTTTTATAGCAATTGATAAAATTCCTGAAGCAAACATTGCTGTGATTTCTGTCCAAGAATTAATTCTCCACCAAAACCACCTTAAAATAAAGATCAATCCAGTACCAGCTCCAAACAACAACATCATTTCAAAAACTTCCATTGCGTTTTGCATTAACAAGGCCAAACCTGCACTTAACACCATCAACAAAACAGTAGATATTCTCCCTACTGCCACCAATTTTTTCTCTGATGCTTTTGGATTGACATGTTGTTTATAAAAATCAAATACAATGTATGAAGAGCCCCAATTTAATTGTGTTGAAATTGTACTCATATATGCAGCAATTAAAGAAGCTAAAACGATTCCTAATAATCCACTTGGTAATTTTGTTAACATCGCAGAGTATGCCAAATCATGACCTAATTTATCTTGTGCAATATTTGGAAATGCTTCACTAATACTTGCTATATCCGGAAAAACGACTAGAGATGCTAATGCAACAATAATCCACGGCCAAGGACGTAAGGCATAATGCATAATATTAAAAAAGAAGGTTGCTCCTATTGCATGATTTGCATCCTTTGCAGCTAACATACGCTGTGCAATATAACCACCACCACCTGGCTCAGCTCCTGGGTACCAAGAACTCCACCATTGTACTGCTAACGGAATAATTAATAAGGTAATGATTCCCTTCGTATTATTAAAATCTGGTAATATTGATAATTTATCTACTACGTTTTCATTTGTCAATAAAGCATCTAACCCTCCAACTTCTGGTAAGTTCACCAAATACACTGCTGCCCAAATGGCTCCACCCATGGCAACAAAAAATAAAATAAAATCTGTATATACTACTCCTTTAAAACCTCCTACCGCACTAAAAATCACGGTAATCAATCCAGCACTCAATACCGTTTGCCATGGTTCTAAACCTAGCATAATACCTCCAATTTTTATCGCTGCTAAAGTTACTGCAGACATGGTAATCACATTAAAAATAACACCTAAATATAATGCTCTAAATTTTCTTAAAAACTTAGCTGGCTTCCCTCCATAACGCAATTCATAAAACTCTAAATCTGTCTTTACATTCGATTTTCTCCATAATTTAGCATACACAAAAACTGTAAGCAATCCTGTAATTAAAAAGGCCCACCATACCCAGTTTCCAGAAACACCATCAGTTCTCACTATGTCTGTTACTAAATTGGGAGTGTCTGTAGAAAAAGTTGTTGCCACCATAGACAATCCTAACAACCACCATGGCATTGTTCTTCCTGAAAGAAAAAACTCAGTAGAATTTTTTCCTGACTTTTTAGAAACATATATTCCAATAAATAAGACTATTGAAAAAAATGAAATGATTAATGTATAATCTAGAGTACTAAGTGATACCATATTGTTAAGTTTAGTGAGTGTTAAAGTAGTAATTCATATTTAACTTTTTAAAAAATTTCTACTGACAACATAAAAAACAGGCTGAACTGTCCTAATTCATATATTAAGTAATCAGAAATTATTTTTCTAAATTCAATATAATTTGTTTGGCTTGATTGATATATTTCCTTCCTATCGGAATTCTTTTGGAGTCTATTTCTACAGAATTCCCTTCTACAGACCTAATCTTATCAAGTGATACTGTATAGGATCTATGAATTCTTAAAAATTTATCTTGAGGCAATTCTTCTGAAAGACTTGTAAGTGATTTATGAACTAAATAATTTTCAACAGTAGTGAAGACTTTAATATAATCCTTTAAACTTTCTATATACTGAATTTCATCAAACATAATTTTCATTAGTTTCTTATCAACTTTTAAGAAAATAAAAGAATCGTTATTATCTGAAGATGAATCTAAATTCAATCCTCTCTCTAATGAAACCTTTTGTGTGATTTTATTTACAGCTTTTAAAAATCTATTAAATGGAATTGGTTTCACCAAATAATCTAGTACATCAAGATCAAAACTTTCTACAGCATATTCTCTATACGCAGTAGTTATTACTATGTTTGACTTTACTTCAATGTTTTTGATGAATTCGAGGCCATTCATTTTAGACATATTGATATCTAAAAAAACAGCATCAATACACTCTTCTTCAAGCAATTGCAAAGCAGATATTGGATTATTAAATGAACCAACTATTTCAAAGTTTTGAAATTCTTTTAAATGATTTTCAAGAACTCTAATTGCTAGAGGCTCATCATCAATAATAATACACTTTATTTTCATTTTCTAGATCAGGTTTTGTAAATGTAATAAAATATCATCAATTTTATATAGTTCTAATAAAGAGGAATTGATAATTCAACCTTAAACTGCTGATCTTTAGATGAAGTTTCTAACTCGTATTCTTTATCAAAAAGCAACTGCAACCTTCTTTCAACATTTTTATTACCAATACCATGCCCTTTAACCTTATTACTAAACATATTAAAATTATTGGTTACCGTAAAAAGCAATCGTTCATTTGGCATTTTTTTAAATTCAATTTTAACAGACAAATGATTATTATTTCTCGCACCATGCTTAAAACAATTTTCTATAAAAGGCAAAAATAATAAAGGAGGTACTGAATTACTTTCTATATCTCCAACAATACTAATATCAACTTTTGCCTGATCACCATATCTAAGTTTTTCTAGGTCGATATAATTTTGAACATATTTTATTTCATTAAATAATCTAATTTTGGGCTCCTTTGCTTCATACAATATATATTCCATAATTTCTGACAACTTTAAAACTACTTCTGGAGCGATTTTAGATTTTTCTAACGTTAAAGCATATAAATTATTTAAAGTGTTAAAGAAAAAATGTGGCTGGATTTGAGTTTTCAGGAATTCTAGTTCCGTTTCTAATTGGAGTTCTTGCATATTTTCAAACCGCTTCCTTGCAGAAGTCCAATCTATTGTGATTTTTATTGAAGTTGCTAAAGCAACCACATACAATTCACCTAAAATAACCGCTACTAGATGATTAAAAGTAAAAGCTTGCTGTGTAGATTCTGCTTCTGGCCAAATATTTTCAGTTACTAAAACATAAATTAAACCAGTCCTTATTACATACAAAATAACTAATGAAAGCAATAGAAGAAAAATGTACATTTTGTGTTTTTTTCTAAGAATAAATCTTGGAAACAAAAAATAAACATTAAAATACACAATTAGAATATGTAAAGGAAACTCTACTAAATTAGACTTTATAGAATACCAATAGTCATCAAAATAGCTTCCCCAACGGATAACATTAAACGTAAAATACATCCCCCAAAATAGAATATGGTATTTAGTAGATATAGATTTGTTTATAATTTTAATCAACCTCTTATTTTATATTAAATATACTGTAGAACACTGTAAAACAAGTGAATTTTAATTTAAAAGACTAATAAAGTTGCTTTTTTTTGCCTTAAAAAACACTTGTACAGTAAATAATGTTATTCGTTGCTAAATTAATGTTGTTTATATATTAAATTTTTTTGCCCATTAGATATATGTCTACATTTAGACAGATAAACTAATTAACAATTTACTCATGAAAAAAATCAAAATACTTTTATTTACAATTTTTTCATTGATGCTATCAACTAACATAATAGCACAAGAAAAAAGTATTTCTGGTACAGTAACATCAAAATTTGATGGAGAGCCATTACCAGGTGTAAGTGTCGTTATAGAAAATACTACACGAGGTACAGAGACAGATTTTGATGGAAAGTATTCAATCAAAGCTTCAGTTGGAGACGTATTAACGTTTTCTTTTGTTGGGATGAAATCTACTTCTGTTACAATTACAGCAAACTCATCAACAGTTAATGCCCAACTTGAAGAAGGGGACAATATACTAGACGAAGTTGTTGTAACGGCTCTCGGTATTAAAAAGACCAGGAAATCAATTACCTATGCTGCACAAGATATTAAAGCAGCAGAACTTAACAAAGTAAAACAAACAAACCCAATAAACAGTTTGTCTGGAAAAATTGCTGGTGCATCAATCACTAGAAGTGCTTCTGGAGCTGGTGGTTCTGTTAAGGTATTAATTAGAGGAAACTCTTCTATTGGAAACAACCAACCTTTATATGTTGTAGACGGGATTCCGTTATCAAACCCTTCGGCAAGTCAACCAGGAGATACTTTTGGAGACATTAATGGAGGAAATAGAGATGGTGGAGATGCACTGTCTTTAATAAACCCTGATGATATTGAATCATTAACAGTATTAAAAGGAGCATCTGCATCTGCATTATATGGTAGTGCTGGTTTAAATGGTGTTATTTTAATTACTACTAAAAAAGGAAAAAGCGGAAGCTTTAAAGTTGATTTTTCATCAAGTGTAACAGCAGAAACAGCAGCTTACATGATGGACTTTAATGATGCTGCTCAAAAAAATGTAGATACATTTTTAGAATCAGGTTCAACGTACATCAATTCGTTTTCTATCTCTGGTGGTACAGAAAATGCACAAACTTATTTTTCATACAGTAATACAACTGCTAATGGTATTTTACCATCTAACAGCATGAAGCAACATACTTTTAATGTTAAAGAAACTGCTCAATTATTAAATGACAAATTAAAGCTTACAGCTAGCGTAATGGGTTCTTCTCAAAGCTTCACAAACAGAGCTATTTCTGGTTTATACTTCAATCCACTAGTTGGTGTATATGGATTTGACACTTCAGCAGGAAGCTTATCTGATTATGCAAACTATGAAGAGTTAGATGTTTCAAGAAACATTATGTCTCAACGTTGGTTTAGAGGAACATCTGATATTGAGCAAAATCCATATTGGATTACTCACAGAAATCAAAGTACTGATGCTAATAAAAAATTAGTTTCTTCTTTAAACTTAAATTACACAGTTAATGACTGGTTGTCAATTCAGGCTAGAGGAACTTATGACAAAACAACTACAGAGTTTGAAAGAAAAATTTACGCAACTACAGAAGCTACTTTAGCTCCTGCAAATGGTAGATATATTGTAAATCAAAATGATTTTACACAAATGTATGGGGATGTAATTGCTACAGTAAATACTAAATTCAATGACGATCTTACAGTAAGTGTAATTGCTGGAGCTAGTACAACTAGAAACACAACTGAATCTTTAGTTGCTGATTCTGGAACAAACGGTGGATTACAATTCGCAAATGTTTTTGCTTATCAAAATTTTAATGCAAACGCTTCTGTTAACTTCAGACAAAACTCTTACGAAACAAGAGGTAATTCAATCTTTGCAAGTGCAACTTTCGGGTACAAAGACAAATTATATGTTGATGTAACAGCAAGAAACGATTGGACTTCTACTTTACCAGATGATAACAACTCCTTCTTTTACCCTTCAATTGGTGTAACTGGAATTTTAAGTGAATTATTTGAAATGAACGAGAAGATTTCTTTTGCAAAAGCAAGAATATCTTATGCTGAAGTAGGAAATGGATTTGCTGCCGATCAAATTAACCCAAATAGGTCAATTAATTTTGGTGGTGGAATAAACAATACAGATCCTTTAAGACCTTTCCCAGGAACAACCCCAAAGCCAGAAAGACAAAAATCTTTTGAAATTGGTACAGAATGGAAATTCTTTAACAATCGTTTAGGTTTTGATTTAGGATATTACAACACAAGTACTATAAATCAATATTTTAGAGTTCCTGTTTCTACAACAATTGTTGCATCTGGTGTCGCGGGATTAAATGCTGGTGATATTGTTAATAAAGGTGTAGAATTAACTGTTTTTGCAGTTCCTGTTCAACAAGATAACTTTAAGTGGACAACTTCTGTAAACTATGCAACCAATAAAAATGAAATTTTATCAATTTCTAATGATAATGTACAAGGATTAATTCCAACTGATTTCTTTACAATCTCAGGAAAAGGAGTAAATACTTTTGGATCATACTTAGTTAAAGGAGGTTCTTTTGGAGATATTTATGCACATGTAATTAAAAGAGATTCTAATGGAACTCCAATTTATGATAGTGGAGCTTTTGTTATTGATGACGCAAATCAAGTAGATGGATTAACGAAAGTTGGAAATGCAAATCCAGATTTTATGTTGGGATGGAATAACTCTTTCGAATTCAAAAACTTTACAATTGATTTCTTAATTGACGGAAAATTTGGTGGAGAAACAATGAGTATGACCCAAGCAATTGTAGAAGGGTTTAGTAATAATTCTGCTAGAGAAGATGCAAACGAAAACGTTGATGTAGTTAATTTGGCAGGAGCAGCTTCTACGTTAACAGCACAAGAATACTATGGTAAAGCTGGAGGTAGAAATGGATTTACAGGAGAATACATGTACAGTGCAACAAATGTTAGATTAGCAGAATTAGCTGTTGGGTATAATTTTAATTTATCCGCAGATTCTTTCTTTAAAAGAGTAAAAGCATCTCTAGTTGGAAGCAATTTATTTTTCTTCTACAAAGATGCACCACATGATCCAAACGTATCTTTAAGTACTGGAAATGCACTTCAAGGTGTAGATGTTTTAGGTCTTCCTTCAACAAGAAGCATTGGTCTTAATTTAAACTTAACATTCTAAAAGAGTAACAAGATGAAAAAAATAAATAATTTAATAGCATGTTTAGCTGTATTTGGACTAATTGGGACTTCTTGTAGCGATTTAGAAGAATTTAATGGAAACGAAAGAGATATCACTCAAGAGCAACTTGAAGTAGATTTTCAACATGTTGGTTCAAAGTACAAGCCAATCTTTGAAAGTATATATCAATATACTCCTGCATGGTCATATCAATTACAACAAAACCTGAATGCTGATGCATATTCTGGATATATGACACCTCCAAGACCATTTATAGCGGGTGCAAACAATACAACTTATAATTTAGTAAGCGGATGGAACAATTTCATTTGGTCGGTTCCTTACTCTAATGTAATGAATAACGCTACCGCAATTAGTGAGTTAACAGATACTGAATTCCCAACATTAAATGGTGTGAATTTAATTTTAAAAGTAGCTGCAATGCATAGAGTTTCTGACGTTTTCGGACCTATAGTTTATACTAATTTCGGAGATTTAACAAATGCTGGAGTGTACGATTCTCAAGAAAATGCTTATAATGCTTTCTTCGCAGATTTAGACACTGCAGTAACAAACTTAATGGCAGATATTGATAGTCCAAAGTTTGCGGCATTTGATTTATCCTACGGTGGTGATTACCATAATTGGGTAAAACTAGCAAACTCATTACGTTTACGTTTAGCAATTAGAATTTCTGCAGTTGATCCAGCTTTAGCTAAAGCCGAAGGGGAAAAAGCACTAAGTCAATCTGAAGGATTAATGGCTGGGAATGCCGATGGTTTTTTTGTAAACGGTTCCTTAGATCACCCATTAACAGTAATTGATAATTCTTGGGGAGACATTAGAATGAATGCTTCTATGGAGTCTATCTTATCTGGTTATAGTGATGGAAGAATCATGAGCTATTTTGATGAATCAGTAGATCATCCAGGACAACGTAAAGGAATTCGTAACGGATTACCATTACAAGCACCTTTTGCTGATGAGTTAGCTCAAAAAGCAGCATATATTGGTTTCTCTGCACTTAATGATGGAGTAAAAACTCCAAAAGTACAGTTAATGACAACTTCAGAAGTTTATTTCTTAAAAGCAGAAGCAGCATTAAGAGGTTGGTCTGGAGCTGGTACAGCACAAGCTAATTACGAAATGGGAATCACAACATCTTTTGAACAACATGGCGTTGCTGGTGCTGCAGCCTATATTGCAGACAACACATCGGTACCTGCTAATTATGTTGATCCAGTAAATGCTGATAATAACGCAACTGCTCTTAGCACAATTACTGTGGCTTGGAATGCTGGTGCAACTAATGAAGAAAAATTAGAAAGAATTATTACCCAAAAATGGATTGCAATGTTCCCCGAAGGACAAGAAGCTTGGTCTGAGTTTAGAAGAACAGGGTATCCAAAAATATTTCCAGTGGTTAGTAATCAAAGTGGAGGAATTGTAGACACAGCAATTCAAATTAGAAGAATTCCATTTGTTGATAGTGAGAAATCAACAAACGCATCTGGAGTCAGTACAGCAACAGGATTCTTAAATGGACCTGATAATGCTGGAACAAGATTATGGTGGGATACAGGTAGTAATTTCTAAACTACTTGTTTCATAAAACTATTTGAATTAATTAATAGAAGCGGAGATGAGTCATCATTTTCGCTTTGTTTTTTATAAGTGATTTTATGTTTTTGGTCGAAAAAATTTACACAAAAGAAAGACCCACACTACATTTACATAAATACCTAAAATTATTTTATTCATGAGCACTCAATTCTCAAAACCTCAGCATTATAGAATCAGACATCAATCTGCCGGTCAATTTGAAGATACTCGCTTTGAAAAAATTCATAATGCAATATTTAACAATTCTCTTGAGGCGTCTATAATTGTAGCTCAAGAAATTGCTGAACTTATTAGATCCAAACAAACACAAAAGAAATTATGTGTTTTAGGCTTAGCAACGGGTTCTTCTCCTATAAAAGTATACGAAGAGCTTGTAAGAATGCACAAAGAAGATGGTTTAAGTTTTTCTAATGTGATTACATTTAACTTAGATGAATACTTCCCAATGACAAAAGATGACATCCAAAGTTACCACTACTTTATGCATGCACATTTATTTAATCATGTAGATGTTTTACCTGAAAATATAAATATTCCCGATGGCACAGTTAACTCAGATGATGTTTATCAATATTGTATTGATTATGAAATGAAAATAAAAGCTGTAGGCGGATTAGACTTTCAGTTGTTAGGTATTGGTAGAACTGGGCATATAGGCTTTAACGAGCCCGGTTCTCATTACAATTCTGGCACAAGAAGTATCACCTTAGATCATGTCACTAGAGCAGATGCTGCTCCTTCATTTTTAGGAATAGACAATGTTCCTAGAAGAGCAATTACCATGGGAATTGGCACCATAAGAAATGCAAAAAGAATTGTATTAATGGCTTGGGGTATTAATAAGGCCGAAGTAATAAATGAAACTATTGAAGGCGAAATTACTTCTGATATTCCAGCAACATACTTACAAAGACACGAAAACACAACTATTATTCTAGATACTGAAGCCTCATCAGAACTAACAAGAGTTAAAACTCCTTGGTTGGTAACTTCATGTATTTGGAAAAAAGATTTAAAAAAGAGAGCCATTGTTTGGTTAAGCGAAAAGCTACATAAATCTGTTTTAAAACTAACAGACAAAGACTACAACAACAATGGAATGTCTAGTTTGTTAGCTGAAGAAGGAAACTCTTATGATTTAAATATTAAAATGTTTAACAGCATTCAGCATACAATTACAGGTTGGCCGGGAGGAAAACCAAATGCTGATGATTCACATAGGCCAGAAAGAGCAAATCCAGAGAAAAAACGTGTTATTATTTTTAGCCCACATCCAGATGATGATGTGATTTCTATGGGAGGAACTTTTGATCGATTGGTAGAACAAGGGCATGAAGTTCATATTGCCTATCAGACTTCTGGTAATATTGCTGTTTCTGATGAAGAAGCCTTAAAATTTGCTGAAGTAACTAAAGCATTACAAATAAATTCTACAAAAATTGACGAAATAATTTCTGCTCTGAACTCAAAAAAAACCAATGATATTGACACTTTTGAAACTAGAGAATTAAAGGGAATGATTCGTAGATCAGAATCTGTAGCCGCTACCAGATATTTAGGTCTACAAGATAAAAATGTACACTTTTTAGATTTGCCTTTTTATGAAACTGGCACGGTAAAAAAATCAAACTTATCACAGCTGGATATTGACATCGTTGCAAATTTAATTGACACAATTAAACCACATCAAATTTACGCAGCTGGAGATTTAGCTGATCCGCATGGAACTCATAAGGTTTGTTTAGACGCAATATTTGAAGCTCTAAAAGTACTAAAACCAAAAAAATTTATGAATGATTGTTGGGTTTGGTTATATCGTGGAGCTTGGCATGAATGGGAGTCGCACGAAATAGAAATGGCCGTACCAATGAGTCCAGATCAAGTCTTAAAAAAAAGACATGCTATTTTCTTTCATCAATCACAAAAAGACGGTGTTATGTTTCAAGGTGATGACTCAAGAGAGTTTTGGGTTAGAGTAGAAGACAGAAACAGATTAACCGCAAAAAAATACAATGATTTAGGCCTTGCAGATTATGCCGCAATTGAGGCTTTTAAGCGTTATCATTTTTAAAAAACAAACTATTTTGAAAAGAATCATATTAATTATTTTAGTCGGGATTTTCACCCAACACAGTATTTCTCAAACTAAATTATCTGAGAAATTAAACCTAATACCTTGGCCAAAAGAAATTAAAAAGGCTACTGATAATTTTATATTAAACTCAGATTTTACGATACAAATTAATCAAAAAGATGCTAAAAAAGTAGTTAATGCTGCGACTAAATTTTTAAGAAGAGCATCAAATAGAACAGGTGTTTTTTTAAAAAATGGGTTTCCGTCAACAACCAATAAAAATGCTTCTTTACGTATCAATTTCAAACAAGTTAGTCATCCCAAATTAGGTATTGATGAATCATATACATTAGAAGTAAAAAGAGATCACATCAAACTAAACGCAACTACAGATATTGGTGCAATTAGAGGTATAGAAACATTATTACAATTATTAAAAACAGATCATAATTCATCTTATTTTTCGGGGGTTATTATTTCAGATGCTCCTAGATTTCAATGGAGAGGATTGATGATCGATGTTGCAAGACATTTTCAACCAGTTGCCGTATTAAAACGGAATTTAGATGCTATGGCTGCTGTAAAAATGAATGTTTTTCACTGGCATTTAACCGATGACCAAGGATTTAGAGTTGAATCTAAAGTATATCCAAGGTTACAAGAGTTTGCTTCTGATGGTTTGTATTATACACAAAATCAAATTAAAGATGTAGTAAACTATGCTTCTCGATTAGGAATTAGAGTGGTTCCAGAATTTGATGTTCCAGGTCATGCATCAGCAATTCTTACTGCATATCCAGAACTAGGAAGTAAAGAAGGTTATCAATACTCTATTGAAACAAATGCAGGCGTTTTTGACCCAACATTAGACCCAACAAACAACAAAACTTATGACTTCTTAAAGAACCTATTTACAGAAATAGCACCGTTATTTCCAGATGAATATTTTCATATTGGAGGCGATGAAAATGAAGGAAAACATTGGGATCAAAACAAAAAAATTAGTGCATTCAAGAAAAAACACAATTTAAAGAACAATCACGATTTACAAACCTACTTTAATATCAAGTTAGAGAAAATTCTATTAAAATTAAATAAGAAACTCATGGGTTGGGATGAAATCATGACACCAACAATGCCTACTACGGCTGTTATACATTCTTGGCGTGGAAAAAATGAAGGGCTAAAAGAAAGCACATTAATTGAGGCTGCAAAAAAAGGATATCAATCTGTACTTTCAAACGGATATTATATAGACAGAATGCTTTCAGTAAAACATCACTATTCAGTAGATCCAATTGGTGATGCCAAGTTAACAAATAAAGAACGAGCAATGATTTTAGGTGGAGAAGCAACAATATGGAGTGAACTAGTAACTCCATTAACAATTGACTCTAGAATTTGGCCAAGAACTGCTGCTATTGCAGAACGTTATTGGTCGAAAAAAACGGTAACTGACTTTGACAACATGTACAAAAGATTACAGGTTGTGAGCTTTCAGTTAGAAGAATTAGGAATTACACACATAAGAAATAAGAACGTAATTTTAAGAAATTTAACACAGAATCAACATGTTAGTTCTTTAACAACTTTGAGCGCGATTTCCGAGCCTTTAAAAATCTATTCAAGAAATGCTGGCGGAACAGAATACCAAATGTATTCGCCATTCACATTATTTGCAGATGCCTGTAATGTAGATGCAGAAGACGCTATTTATTTTAATAAGATTGTAGCTACTCATATTGCTAATCCAACACCAAAAACAAAGAAAAAAATTGTCTATTACTTTCATAAATGGTCAAAAGGTTTTGTGCAGTTCAACAAGTTAAAAAGCAACACCAAATTAGAGAAATTAAGGCCTCTATATTCAAGCTTAAATACAGTTTCAAACTTATTTATTAACGCCATAAAAGGAAATTCAAAACTGTTAAAAACAGAAATTACAGCTGCAATAAAAGAGTTAAAACTGCCAGTTGAAGATGTAGAGATTGTAATCATTACGTCTTTAGAAAAGCTAAACAACTTCCTATAAAAAGATTATTAAATGTTATGCAATACTAAGTATCTCCAGAATCTCTTTCAAAGATACTTAGTGCATTTAATCACTTATAACTTAGAGAAATTAAATATCTTAGAAGTTTATTATTAGTTGAACTATATAAGTAAAAGACATGACCAAAGCACATATCAAACACCTTTTTCTTACTATCACTTTACTATGCATAGCATGTCAAACTTCAGAAATAAAAACAAATGAGACTTATACTCTATTTACACTAATTCCTCCTTCAAAAAGTAAGATTGATTTTAAAAATACTGTAAAAGAAGATTTATATTTTAATTTTTTAAATTATCCTTACATCTATAATGGTGGTGGCGTAGCTGTTGGAGACATTAATAATGATGGATTAGAAGACATCTACTTTAGTGCTAACCAAGAATCAAATAAACTGTATTTAAACCAAGGTAATTTAAAATTTAAGGACATTACAAAAAAAGCCAATGTTGAAGACAAATTAGGCTGGACAACCGGAATTACATTAATCGATATTAATGCTGATGGCTGGCTAGATGTTTATGTTTGTAAATCTGGTTCATTAGCAAATAACCCACAACGAGAAAACAAACTATACATTAATCAACACGACAACACTTTTAAGGAAGAAGCAAAAAAATACGGGCTTAATTTTGACGGTTTTTCCGTACAATCCTACTTTTTTGACATGGATAATGATGGTGATTTAGACATGTATTTAGTCAACCATCGTCCCGATTTTAGACAATCTGTAATTATAGATTTAAAAAGAGATACAGAAATAAAGGAATATTCTTCTGATCAAATGTATAGAAATGATAATGGAAAATTCACAAATATTTCTAAGGAATCAGGAATTCAAAATAGAGCTTGGGGACTAAGTGCTTCTATTGGAGATTTCAATCAAGATGGTTGGTTAGATGTATATGTTGCAAATGATTTCTTTCATCCAGATTATTTATACATTAACAATAAAAACGGAACATTTACAGACAAAGCGTTAACTTATTTTAAACATACTTCTAACAACAGTATGGGCTCTGATTTTGCAGATATTAATAATGATTTATATCCCGATTTGTATGTTGTTGATATGATGGCGGAAGATCATATTAGAGGTAAAAAAAATATGGCATCTATGAACGCTGATAACTTTAATATAATTGTCAATGCAAATTACCACCATCAATACATGACCAATGTTTTGCAACTCAACAATCAAAATAATACTTATAGTGACATTGCTCAGCAAGCAAACATTGCCAAAACAGATTGGAGTTGGGCACCGTTAATTGCCGATTTTGACAACGATGGTTACAAGGATATTTTTGTAACAAACGGGATAGAAAACGATCTTTCAAATCAAGATTTTAGGGACCAGATGCGACGCAATATTATGAACCGAAAAAAAGTAAGTTTAGAGGAAGCTATCAATATGATGCCTTCTTCTAAATTGCAAAACTATATTTTTAAAAACAATAGAGATTTTACGTTTAAAAACGTTTCTAACGAATGGGGTATCACCGAAAAAATCAATTCAAATGGAGCGGCTTATGCCGATTTAGACAATGATGGAGATTTAGATTTAATTGTAAATAACCAATCAGATATTGGATCAATTTATAGAAATAATACGACAGCTAATTTTGTTTCCTTTTTACTGAAAGGTTCAAAAAATAATCCAAACGGAATAGGAGCAAAAATCACTCTTTATACTCCAAAAAACCAACAATCAAAAGAGGTTTTTGTGAGTCGTGGGTTTCAATCTTCAGTTACTAATAAAATTCATTTTGGGCTAGGTAATGAAACTAAAATAGATAGTGTTTTAGTACAATGGAATACTAATGTGTCAGAAAAACTAACTTCGATTGATATTAATAAAAAAAATGACATATTCTACTCAAAAGCTATTGCAAAGACTCAAAATAAAAAAGAAGATAATCGTCAATATTTAGAGCTAGACCCGACAAATATAGGCATTACCTATCAGCATAAAGAAAACACAAATAACGATTATGACCTTCAATTATTATTACCTCAAAAACAATCTGAAAACACAAACGCACTAGCTGTAGCTGATGTAAATAATGATGGCTTAGAAGATTTCTTTGTAGGAAATGCAAAAGGAACAGAGGCTAACTTATACATTCAAAAAGCAAACGGAAAGTTTCAAAAAACCAATCAAAAGCTATTTAGTTCTGATAAACAATTTGAAGATACAAATGCACTATTTTTTGATGCCGACAATGACAATGACTTGGATTTATATGTAACTTCTGGCGGATATGAATTATCAGAAAACAATCTATTATTACAAGATAGATTATACATAAATAATGGAAAAGGTGTGTTTAGAAAGTCTTCTAAACTCCCAAAAATGCTAAGCAATACAAAAGCAATAACAGCTACTGATTTTGACAAAGATGGGGACCTAGATTTATTTGTTGGTTCTAGAGTAATTTCGGGTAAATATCCGTTATCAGATCCATCTTATTTATTAGAAAACAAGAACGGGAAGTTTGTGAATGTCACCCAACAAAAACTGAAAAACTTTGAAGACATGAAAATGGTAAATGATGCTGTTTTCTCTGATTTTGACAACGATGGTGATGATGATTTAATTGTAGTTGGTGAATGGATGGAGATTCTATTTTATCAAAATACAAATGGAGTATTTAGCAAAAAAACCATTGCTGCTCTGGAAAAATCAAATGGCTGGCAACAAAGTATAAAAGAGTTTGATTATAATAATGATGGTTTAAAAGATTACTTTATTGGAAACTGGGGAAATAATAATAAATTTCATCCTACTCAAGAAAAGCCATTACACATTTATGCCGATTATTTCGATGATAATACCTCTTTTGATATCGCACTAAGTAAAATTTCAAAGGGAAAATTAGTTCCAGTAAGAGGAAAAGAATGCTCTACTCAACAAACACCTTTTTTAGGTAAAAAAATTGGAGATTTCAAACAATTTGCAAATGCTTCTATGGATGATATTTACGGAGTAGAAAAATTACAAAAGGCAACTCATCATATAGCTTATACTTTTAATTCAATCGTCTTAAAAAATATTGGAAATGGTGATTTTGAAATTATTACACTTCCAAATAGAGCACAATTCTCACCAATGTTAGATGCTGTTTTTATAAACAATCAAATTGTTGGAATCGGAAATGTCTATGATGCAGAAATAGAAACCGTTCGCTATGATGCCTCACAAGGTCTTATTTTGCAACATAGAGACGATGTATTTACGGCAGAATTACAGACCGGATTTGCTATAAATAAAGAATCTAAAGCTATTAAGAAAATAAAAATCAATGGGAAAACTCATTTAATTATTTTAAATAAAAATGAGGGATTAAGTATATTTTATAAAAAGTAACCTTACTGTTGTAAGAGTTGTACTTTTGTACTCGAATGCAAAGAATACAAAAAAGTTTTAAAGTCCCTTCTACAGAAGATTTCAAATCAAAATTATTGATTTGGGCGCAACAATTTGAAGCAATTTCTTGGTTAGATTCAAATCAATACCATCAAAAGTATTCTTCTTTTGATGCTGTATTGGCAGTAGATGAATTTACATCAATTAAAACAGATTACACCAATGCTTTTGAGCAATTAAAAGAATACCAATCCATAACAGAAGATTATCTTTTTGGGTATTTGAGTTACGATTTAAAAAACGATGTTGAAGAATTGTCATCCAAAAATTATGACGGCTTAGATTTTGCTGACTTATATTTCTTTCAACCACAACGTATTATTTTTATCAAAGGAAATACTGTTGAGTTCTTGTATTTAAAAATGATTGATGACGAAATAGAAAGCGATTTTGAAGCGATTACAAAATTGTCCCCTCAAAATTTTAGCCCGCAAGAAGATATAGGAAGTGCTAAACCTGATATCAAAATTAAATTACGAATTCATAAAGATGAATATTACCAAAAAGTAAATTCGATCTTAAAACATATTCATCGTGGAGACATTTACGAAGCTAGTTTTTGTCAAGAGTTTTATGCAGAAAACGCAACCATAAATCCGCTGGAAACATACCATCATTTGAATGCAATTTCAGAGCCTCCTTTTGCTACATTTTTTAAATGCGATCATCAATATTTATTGTCAGCATCACCAGAAAGATATATTAAAAAAGAAGGCACAAAAGTTGTTTCTCAACCGATAAAAGGAACTGCAAAAAGATTGATTAGTAAAGTTGATGATGCTCAAATTGCATTTGACTTATCTAGAGATGAAAAAGAACGGTCTGAAAACATAATGATTGTAGATCTGGTAAGGAATGACTTGTCTAGAATTGCAGTAAAAGGATCTGTAAAAGTAGAAGAATTATGTCAAGTATATTCTTTTAGGCAAGTGCATCAGTTGGTCTCTACAGTTGTTTCAGAAGTAAAAAAAACAACAAATCCTGTAGATATTATTAAAGAAACATTTCCAATGGGAAGTATGACTGGGGCTCCAAAAATTTCTGCAATGAAAATTATTGAAGAAGAGGAAGAAACCAAACGAGGCTTGTATTCTGGAGCCGTTGGATACTTCACTCCTACTGGAGATTTTGACTTTAATGTGGTGATAAGAAGTATTTTATATAACGAAGAAAACAACTATGTTTCTTTCTCGGTTGGTGGTGCAATTACATCAAAATCTACTCCAGAAAGAGAATACGAAGAATGTTTATTAAAAGCCAAAGCAATGAAGCTTGTGCTCACTAATTCTAATTAAACAATGATACTAGATATTGATAGAAAAATTGAAGAAGCTGTTGCCACTTTAGAGCAACCTTATATTGTTCAAGATGTTTTTAATAAGTTTATCGCGTTGTTTCCAGACGAGTGGAAAAAACATAAAATAGCTTATTCTAAATTTAACAGAAGTAAGCAATTCGGTAGAACAATCCCTTTGCCAAAACCAGAAGTCTCTTTAAAGAAGATGATTTCTGTTCAGCTGAATTCGAATAAAAAAAAGGGATAACTTTAACCATTTACAAACCTTATGAACTATCAAGAGTTTAATTTCAACATTTATAATACTGAGTTTTACGGTCAATACTGGCAGCCTACAAAAACTAAAGCTGTAATTGTTTTAGTTCATGGAATGGGAGAACACGCTTCACGATATGCCGATTATGTAATTCCGAAACTAACAGAAAACCATTTTGGAGTGATTGCTTTTGATCAATTTGGACATGGAAAAACAACAGGAAAACGTGGTCACTGCCCCAGTTTTGAAGCAGTTTTAGAAAGTGTTGATCAAGTTATTGAAAAAGCAAAAAGTGTTTTTGGTGCTATTCCTTTGTTCCTTTACGGACATTCTATGGGCGGAAATGTAGTTATCAATTACGCCTTAAGAAAAGACCACAACTTAAAAGGAGTTATAGCTACAAGCCCTTTTCTAAAATTAGCATTCATACCACCAGCTTGGAAAATGACTTTGGGAAAGATCATGCAAAAAATTGCACCCTCAATTACACTAAATAACGAGTTAAATTCTGATGATATCTCTAAAGATCTAACCGAAGTTCAGAAATACAATAATGATCCATTGATGCACAATAAAGTAAGTCCTAATTTTTCACTGACTTTTATAGAAACCGGAAAATGGGCAATTGAAAATGCATCTCAATTAAATACACCAACATTTATTGTACATGGATCAGAAGATAAAATAATTGATTACAAAGGGTCTGTAGAGTTTTCAAATAACTCTAAAAAAACTACTCATAAAATTTATGAAAACGGATACCATGAATTGCACAATGACCTTTGTAAAGAAAAGGTTCTTTTTGATATTATTTATTGGCTAAACGAAATCACAAAAAAATAACTAACTTGCTCAAACTTAATTAATAATAAAAAACTATGAAAAAACTACTTTTAGGTGCACTAGCGGTAACCATCGCTTCATGTACCAACACAGAGCCTGTAGATTACGCTCTATTCTCAGGAACTATTCAAAATCCAAATAGCAAAAAATTAACCATTCGTAACAGTTCAAATAAAAACATAAGAACTATTACTGTTTCAGATACAGGTGTATTTGCTGATACAATCTTTAATACTGATGGCTATGCAAGTTTTTCTGACGGAAAAGAAAATTCTGCGCTGTATCTAAAAAATGGCGACAACATCACATTAAACATGGATGCTAAAGAATTTGACGAAACAATTATATATACTGGTACTGGTAATGAAGTAAATAACTTTTTAGCTCAGAAATTTTTAATAAAAGAAAAATCTGGTACTGCTAAAGATTTATATTCTTTAGATGAAGCTGCATATTTTGTGAAGATGAATGCTCAAAAAGCAGCATTAGAAAAAGGACTAGAAGGTTTAGATGCTGATTTTTCTAAAAGCGAAAAAACCAATATTAACTATGAGCATATTTCACATGTAAGTAGTTTTGAAATGGCACATAAATATTACTCAAAAAACAAAGACTTTAAAGTTTCTGAAACATTTCCAGATCTAACAAAAGATTTAAAATATGACAATGAAGAGCACTTTAAGTCTTCAGCTGCCTATAAAGGTATTGTTATGGCTAACTTCTTTAAAGTTGTTCGTAAAGAATCTAAAGAAAAAGAAATTTCTATTGCAGAGGCTGCAATCACCTATATTAAAAGCTCTAAGAGCGAACTTATGAACAACGCATTTCTTGCCACTATTTCGCGTGACGTTTCTGGCAGAAATCTAAAAGCAGAAGAGCTGTATAATAACATTATGGCACTTTCTACAGATGATGACTTCAAGAAAAGGTTAACAAAACAATTTGAAAATGTTAAAAAATTAGCAAAAGGAAAAGTTTCTCCTGTATTTGTTAATTATGAAAATAATGCTGGTGGAAAAACTTCATTATCAGATTTAAAAGGGAAGTATGTATACATAGATGTTTGGGCTACTTGGTGTGGACCATGTAAAGTTCAAATTCCATTTTTACAAAAAGTCGAAAAAAAATACCATGGAAAAAATATTGAATTCGTAAGTCTTTCAATTGATGTTGCGGCAGATCATGGTAAATGGAAACAAATGATAAAAGATAAAAACCTTGGCGGAATTCAATTAATGGCTGACAGTGATTGGAAATCTAAATTTGTTGCCGATTATGGAATCAATGGAATTCCTCGTTTTATTCTAGTAGATCCTGCTGGAAATATAGTGAGTTCTGATGCTCCAAGACCTTCAGACAAGAAATTAATCGATTTATTTAATGAGTTGAAAATCTAAGAACTTTAGCATTATTCAAAATAGTAAACAACCCTTTTAAAATAATTTTTAAAAGGGTTGTTTTATGATTCAAAGAATTGTAAAAACAGATCCTTATATTTGCATCCACAAATAATTTATAAATTGTTAGCAAAGTTTAAGCAACATATCAATACAAGTTTCTCATTTTTAGAAAACAAAAAACTCTTAATTGCCATTTCTGGCGGACTGGATAGTGTGGTATTGACACATCTTTTAAACCAATTAATGTTTACTATTTCTTTAGCCCATTGTAATTTTAAATTAAGAGGAAAAGAGAGCGATTCTGATGAAATCTCTGTCAAAAACTTAGGAGAAAAATTAAATCTACAAACTTTTACTGTTGGTTTTGACACAAATTATTATGCCAAAGAGAACAAGCTTTCTACACAGCTTGCCGCAAGAGAATTAAGATACAACTGGTTTAATGAGCTTATTGAAACACATCAATTTGACTACGTGATAACTGCACATCATGCCGATGATAATTTAGAAACCTTTTTAATCAATTTAAGTCGTGGTACTGGATTAGAAGGATTAACCGGAATCCCTGCAATCAATAACAATATTGTGAGGCCTTTATTACAATTTTCTAGAGAAGAAATTGAACAATTTGCAAAAGACAATGCTATTCAATGGAGAGAAGACGCTAGTAATGCATCAACCAAGTATATTCGGAATAAAATTAGACATCAAATTCTTCCTGTATTAAAAGAAATCAATCCTAACTTATTGGATTCTTTTAAAAAAACAACAGCACATTTAAAAGGAAGTCAGCAAATTGTTAATGATGCAATTGAATCCTTTAAAAAAAAAGCCATAACCCAATCTAAAAATGGGATTATGGCCATCGATATTTCAAAATTTCAAGAAGTATCAAATCCAAAAGCCTACTTATTTGAAGTCTTACATGAGTATGGCTTTACAGAATGGAATGATGTTGTCAATTTATTAAATGCTCAAACGGGCAAACAAGTTGTATCTAAAACACATAGACTATTAAAAGATCGAGGTTTTCTTTTAGTGTCTGAAATTAAGCCTAAACAAGAAACCATAGAGTATTTAATACTTGAAAATACTTCTACAATAAAATCTCCTATTCAATTAACATTTGAAACTGTAGAAGAAATAACTTCTACAGATACACAACTCGCTTTCTTTGATCTTGAGAAAATCACATTCCCGTTGATCTTAAGAAAATGGAAATCAGGTGATTACTTTCATCCATCAGGAATGAAAGGGAAAAAGAAAATCAGCAAGTTTTTTAAGGACGAAAAATACTCTTTAATAGCTAAAGAAAACACCTGGTTATTGTGTTCTAAAAATACTATTATTTGGGTTGTTGGTAAACGAGCAGATCAACGCTTCTTAGCAACAACCATTTCTAAAAAGATTCTTAAAACCCACTTAACCCACTAGTTTTATGGGGTTTATTAGATTTACTACAAATCTATAAACTTTGTTAATTTTTGGATCAATTTGCATCATTTCATCCAAAAAAACACATGCAGTATGAATGGATTTTGTATTTTTAGCAATCAAAATCTCAAACAACCTACATTATGAAAAAATTATGGATTTTAGTTGCGGGTATCGCAATCGTTTCATGTAAAAATGAAGCGCCAATTGATTATGCAATTATTACTGGAAATGTTGCAAATACAGATGCTAAAGAAATTACTTTATACGGAACATCTGACAGGTCTTTTAAAAAGCATACAATTGCTATTCAAGAAAACGGATCATTTGTTGACACTGTAAAAGTTGCTGGAGATTTCATGCTTTATGGAGCAAAAAATGCTATTCCTTTACATTTAGAATTAGGAAATGCAATCACAATAAATTTTGATGCTAAAGATTACCCAAAAACAATAACATTAACAGGTAATGGTTCTGAAATCAGTTCTTATTTAGTTGCTAAAAACCTTAAAGAAAGAGAATTAACAGGGAAAGGTACAGCTGTTTACAAACAAGAAGAAGCTGACTATAAAAAAACTTTTTCTAGTATTAAAACGGCACAAAATGAAATACTAGACGCTGCAACAGGAATTAGCGAAGATTTTAAAACCAAAGAAAAAAGAAATATTCATTATACATATTTAGGAAAACTTAACATGTATAAATCATATCATTCTTACTATGCAAAAAAGCCAGATTTTGAACCATCAACAGAGTTTCTAAGCGAATTAAATGATGTAGATTATACCAATGCTGAAGATTTTAAATCTTCTCCGTCATATAAATCATTAGTAACTGGTCACTATAATAAGAAAGCAGCTGATATAGCAAAAGCAGATGATAGTGATAGAACGCTTGCTATGTTAAAAGTTTGTTCTTCTGTAGAAAATCAAGATATCAAAAACACCTTAGCTTACGATGCTATTCAATACCCAATGACTCGTGCTGATAATTTAGAAGAACTTTATACTGCATTCAAATCTGTTTCTACAGATGAAAAAAACAATACTGAAATTGAAAAAAGTTATATTAAATTAAAAGAATTAGTAAAAGGAAAACCTTCTCCAAAGTTTACTAATTATGAAAATAATGCAGGAGGAACGACTTCTTTAGATGATTTAAAAGGTAAATATGTTTATATTGATGTTTGGGCTACTTGGTGTGGACCTTGTAAAGCAGAAATTCCATTTTTAAAGAAAGTTGAAAAGCAATACCACGGTAAGGACATTCATTTTTTAAGTGTGTCTATTGATGACCCAAAAGATCATCAAAAATGGAAAGACATGATCATAGAGAAAGAGTTAGGTGGTATACAATTATTTGCTGATAATGTTTGGGAATCTAAATTTGTAACTGATTATATGGTAAAAGGAATTCCTAAATTTATCTTATTAGATCCACAAGGAAATATTGTTACTGCAAATGCTCCAAGACCATCTGATGATAAATTAGTTGCGTTATTTAAAGAATTAAAAATATAATTAATTTCAGAAATTACATATAAAAAAACCTCCATACACCTTGGAGGTTTTTTACTACAATAACATCTATGAAAAAATTAGTTTTACTACTCGTATTTATTTTAGGGTTTTCATCAACCATAAATGCTCAAGATAATCCAGTAAACTGGACAACTTCTGTAAAAAAAATTAGCGATACAGAATACGATTTAATTTTCAGTACTGATATAGAAATGGGATGGCATGTCTATTCTCAATATTCTGATAAAGATGGTGCTTTAGCAATCATTATTAGCAAGACCAACAAAGATGCTAAGTTTAAACTAGCAGGTAAAGCTGTTGAAAGTGATACCATTAAAAAATACAATCCTGTTTTTGAAGTTGTAGAAACTTATTTTGATGATTATGCAGAATTAAAACAACGCATTGTTTTAGAAGACCCAAACATTACTGAAATTTCATTGCATTTATTTGGTCAGGTTTGTAAAACAGTTTGTATCCAATTTGATGATAATTACACATTTACACTAAAAGGAAAAGCTACTAAAAAAGCGGTATTGTCTGTTGATGAAAAAAGTAAAACTTTAACCAAAAAATTAAAATTAGATTTAAAAAACACGGAGTTATTAAAAAGCTCTACTGATGGATCTAGTGAAGGTGGTGGGAGCTTATTTAGTATTTTCTTCTTAGGGTTTGTTGGAGGCTTACTGGCCTTATTAACACCATGTGTGTTCCCTATGATCCCATTAACGGTTTCATTTTTTACGAAGCAGTCTCAAACTAAAAGAAAAGGAGTATCTAATGCTATTTTATATGGATTCTTTATCGTTTTTATTTATATCTTATTAAGTCTTCCTTTTCACTTTTTAGATAGTTTAGACCCAGAAATATTAAACACGATATCTACCAATGTTTGGTTGAATATTTTCTTCTTTGTGATCTTAGTTTTCTTTGCAGGATCTTTCTTTGGATACTACGAAATCACCTTACCAAGTTCTTGGGGAAATAAAATGGATACTGCCTCAGGAACAGGAGGAATTATCGGAATTTTCTTTATGGCGTTAACATTGGCGATAGTTTCATTTTCATGTACTGGACCAATTTTAGGTTCTTTATTAGCAGGCTCTTTAACCTCTGATGGAGGAGCTATACAATTAACAGCTGGAATGACTGGTTTTGGATTAGCTTTAGCATTGCCGTTTGCATTGTTTGCACTATTCCCAAGTTGGTTAAATTCGTTACCAAAATCTGGTGGATGGCTAAACACTACAAAAGTAGTTTTAGGATTTTTAGAATTAGCACTCGCATTTAAATTCTTATCTAATGCAGATTTAGTGGAGCATTGGGGACTTTTAAAAAGAGAAATATTTATAGGTTTATGGATTGTTATTTTTGCAGGATTGGCATTGTATTTATTTGCTAAAATCAAATTCCCGCATGATTCTCCTATTAAAAAATTAGGCTTTTCAAGAATATCCTTTGGAGTCTTAGTCGTTGCGTTTACTATATATTTAATTCCTGGCGTGATGAAAACTCCAGCTTGGAATTTAAACTTACTAAGTGGTTTTCCTCCACCTCAATTTTATAGCATTTATGAGACAGAGACAGATTGTCCTTTAGGCATCAATTGTTTCAAAGATTTTGATGAAGGGTTGGCATATGCCAAAGCAAACAACAAACCTATTTTATTAGATTTTACAGGTTGGGCTTGTGTAAACTGTAGAAAAATGGAAGAAACTGTTTGGGTAGAAAATGATATTTTCACAATGATTAACGAGGAATATGTCTTGATCTCATTGTATGTAGATGACCGAAAAGAGCTCCCAGAAGAACTACAATTCGATTTTATAAAAAGCAATGGAAAGCTAAAAAAGATTGAAACTGTTGGTAATAAATGGGCAACATTTCAAGCCATCAACTTTAAAACAGCTTCTCAACCATATTATGTATTGATGAGTCCAGATTTAGAAATTCTACATAGAGCAGAGCAATATACAGATAGAGATACGTATTATACTTGGTTAAAAGAAGGCTTAGAGAAATTTAAAGAGTAATTATTCTTTTTAAAAACAAATAGAACTAAAAACGATTCAGATAAATTGGCTACTTTTATAAAAAAAGTAACCAATCATGAAAACCAAATCTGTATCGTTTTTAGTTTTTTTATGCTTCACAATTAGCCTATCAGCACAAAAAAGAACCATTTCAACTGACACTACTGTTGTAACAAAGCACACAACAACTATCAACGGAAAAAAAATCAATTACACTGCCTTTACTGGAACTCAACCTCTTTGGGACAAAGAAGGTGATCCAAAAGCGACTTTATTTTACACCTATTATAAAAGAACCAATAATGTAAATACTGCTAGCAGACCTTTACTGATTTCTTTTAATGGAGGACCAGGTTCTGCTTCTGTTTGGATGCATTTAGCATATACTGGGCCAAATGTTTTAAATATTGATGATGAAGGATTCCCTGTACAACCTTACGGATATCATTCTAATCCATATTCAGTTTTAGATGTAGCTGACATTGTATTTGTAAATCCGGTAAACACTGGTTATTCTAGAACCGTTAAACGAGAGGGTAAAAAAGTAAACCGTGCTGATTTCTTTGGTGTTAATGCGGATGTAAAATACTTAGCCGAATGGGTAAATACTTTTGTAACTAGAAACAAACGTTGGTCATCCCCTAAATATTTAATTGGAGAAAGTTATGGCGGAACAAGAGTTTCTGGTTTAGCAAATGCTTTACAGAGCAATCAATGGATGTATTTAAATGGAGTTATTTTAGTTTCACCAGCAGATTACGGTGCTAGAAATTCTGATAACGCTGTGGCATCATCAATTGATTTCCCTTATTTCACTGCTGCTGCTTGGTATCATAAAAGACTATCTCCAGCTCTACAAAATAAAGATTTACTAGAAATACTACCTGAGTCAGAAGACTTTGCAATCAATTCTTTAATGCCTGCATTAGCCAAGGGTGGTTTTATCAGTGCAACTGAAAAAAATCAAATTGCAGAAAAAATGACCTATTATACTGGGCTTTCTAAAAAGGTGATTTTACAACACAACTTAGAAGTTCCGAATAGCTTTTTCTGGAAAGAACTATTAAGAAACACTTCTGGAAAAACAATTGGAAGGTTGGATTCAAGATATATGGGAATAGATAAAAAATTAGCTGGTAGTTCTCCTGATTATAATTCGGAGTTAACTTCTTGGTTGCATTCATTTACACCTGCGATCAATCATTATATCCAAGAACATTTAAACTTTAAAACAGATGTTAAATACAATATGTTTGGACCTGTACATCCTTGGGATTGGAGAAACAACAACACCAGAGAAGAATTGCGCAAAGCGGTAGCTCAAAACCCCTATTTAAACTTGCTTTTCCAAGCGGGATATTACGATGGAGCAACTACATATTTCAATACAAAATACTCGATGTGGCAAGTAGACCCAAGTGGAAAGCTAAAAGACAGAATGTTTTTTAAAGGCTATAGAAGCGGACATATGATGTATTTGCGTAAGGCAGATTTAAAAACTGCTAATGATGATATTAGAAACTTTATCAAAGCAAGTGCTTCAAAAGGGAAACCTGCAAAATATTAACCAGATTATTTCAACATAAAAAAGCCTGCAATTTGCAGGCTTTTTTATGTTATTGAAAATAAATAGACTATTAATGTCTCATCATTCTTCTTCTTCCTCCTCTATTAGATTTAGGCCCTTTGTTTCCGTTTAAAGTATATGTTAAACTCACCATATAATAAGTTCCTAACACATCTTTAGTAGTTTCTTCGAAATAGTTATCTGTACTAGATCTAGAGAACCCTACATTCTTATTTAAAATATCTAATGCAGTTAACTTCAAGCTTAATGCTTTAGATTTTAAGAAGTTGTAAGAAACTGAAGCATTCCAAATTGGCACAGATTGATCAGTACCAAAATTACTATCAGTATAAATATCATATTTGAACTGTGAATTTAAATTAAATGATTTTGTAATATTCCAATCTGACTTTATAAAGTATGATTGTTGTAAATAATCTCTATCTGTTGCTGTTCCTGAATATGAAGTTATATTTTTACTGAAATTCGCTCCAATAGCCATATCTAACTTATCTTTTTTATTATTTTCGAAAGACATTTTTAGGCTAGTATTCTTAGAATCTGTTTTGTTGTTAACTCCATTAATAACAGATTGATAATCACTTGTAGAAACATTTAATCCTAAATTATATCTGATCCCTAATTTTTTTAATCTTTTCCCCAAATTAATGTTTGCACTAAAGCTTTCTCTATTCCCTAAATTCACATAAGTACTTGTTCTTACTCTTGTTGAAATATCAGTACTTTCAGAATTTACAATTGCATTATTTGTATTGTTATAACTAATATGTGTAAAGAAGCTAAAACCTGTTACAAAGTTATAATTCCCATACATTCCGAAAAATGAGTGTCTTTTTTCTGGAGTTAAGCCTTGATTTCCTTGTCTGATGTATAACGGGTTGAAGTTATTAACGACAGGAGAAACCTTGTTTAAACTTGGTAAGTCTAACGATTTTCTATATCTAACAAAAAACCAGCTCCCTTTTTTAGGACGATATCTAAATCGAACCATTGGGTTTACAGTCGAATACTTTTTATTAAACTCTGAAACATTAACCAATCCAAAATTTTGTGTTTTTTCCTGAAATGTGGTTCCAATTGTTAATGATGTTTTTTGATTATTATATTTATAATCAACAGAACCATAGGTTGTTTTTCTGTCTTCAAATAGATCAGCTTTAAAAGTAGATCCTGAATTATTAGATCCATTTAATGTTTGTGTTTGATCTGTATATTGATCTTTATTATCACTACTCAATCCAACTCCAAATTCTACAAAATGCTTGTCATTTATTGGCTCTGTATATTGGATTTCAAAATTAACATCACTCCCTTTATTATTTTGAGTTTGACTACCGGTAGACAACTCATCTATTAATAATGGGTCTGTATATGTTTTTGTATTGTTGTTTCCACTAAAGCTTTCACTTTTATCAGAAGAAAAATCTAATTCTAATTCTAAACTACGCTTAGATTTTGCATTAAACCTTTTAATATAATCAATATTCACAGAAGCACTATTACTTTTATTTTCGCTACTAGAAGTTCCTACATTTTCAACATCTAGTACATTATTGATGTCGTATCCTTCAAAAGAACTAATACTACTTCCTAAAGTATTACTTGAGCGCAATCTACCTCTAAGTGTAAATGTCTTTAATTTGTTTGATCTATCTATATAGCTAAAGTTTGCTTTATGAGATTTTGTTTCACTATCACTATTACTGCTTCTTTCAGAGTATAAAGCATCTGTTCCAATAAATTCTGTTCTCTTGCTTAATACATTTCCAGATTCTCTATTTGAATAATTGTAAAAGTAATCTACATTTAAATTTGTTTTCTTTTTTATTTCGTACCCTAAATTAAAGCCTCCAATTCCAGTAGTAAGAAATCCAGAAGAGCTTCCTCCTCCTCCTCCACGAGAAATACTAAATCCACCACTACCACCTCCAAAAGACATGATTTGTGAAATATCAGAACCAGAGCTATTTACGTTGTTATATCTTCCAATAACAGAAGCTTGAATTTTAGGAGTAAAACGGTTGTAACTTACACTTGTTAAATAACGACTGTCTGAACCACCACCAGCTTGAAACTTACCAAAGTCACTTACCTTTCGATCATCTTTCAACACTAAGTTAATTATTTTAGCTCTATCAGAATCATTTACGCCTGTTACTCTAGCTTTATCACTTTTCTCATCAATAATTTCTACTTTTTTAATTGCATCTGCAGATAAATTCTTCATCGCAACAGATGGATCACCACCAAAAAATTCTTTCCCGTCTACATATACCTTAGAAACATCTTCTCCTTGAGCTTTTACTTTTCCGTCTGCATCAACTTCTAACCCTGGTAATTTCTTTAATAAATCTTCTACAGTATCGTCTACCCTAACTTTAAATGCTTTTGTATTAAAAGCCATGGTATCTTTCTTTATAGTAATTGGAATAACTGCAGTGATATTAATCTCATCTAACATATTGTCTTTTTCCTTCAAGGTAATTGTCCCAAAACTTAAAGACTTTCCTGCAAAATCTAATTGTTTTTGATATACAGAATATCCAATTAAATTGATTTGAAAAATTCTTTTCCCGGTAGAAATATCTATTACTTTAAAGTTTCCTTTAATATCTGTAGTTGCATAACTTACTAAAGTAGAATCTACTGCATTTAGAACCGCGATAGATGCAAATTCTAGGGGCTGCTTCTCTTCATCGACTACTTTACCCGTAATTTGTTGTGCAAAAGTGCTTGTAGAAATTACTAGTAAAGCGATTAATAGTAATTTGTTTTTAATTGACTGAATCATTCTTTTTTTGTTGATTTTGATTGTTTGTTTTACAAGCTATTTCCCAATAGCTTCAGCTATGACTAAATAGAGAAGCAAAGGTTTAACTGCAATTTTTGTTTTTATCTCTTTTTAAGATTTCTTTAACAGTACTACTACTAGAGCAAGTGCTAATAACCTGATAATAAAGCCCCAAAAGTAAGTGACCATTCTTTAACGATTAGCATATTTAACACTATTTAACATAGCATTAATAGTGTTCAACTCGTGTTTGCTCTGCACACACTTAAAACAAAATTCTTCTTCCTAATTTAAAGACTATTGTTCATTCAATAAATAAAAAAACTTTCCATAATTATCAATTCTATTACAAAAACTACTAATTCGTATTAAATCACTACATTTGAAGGTAGTACGGTAAGAAATTATCATGAAAACTAATGATTCTTAACTGTATTCTTATTTTCTAATTCACACCTTAATTAAATTAAATGAATATTAGTGAATCCCTTTCAGAAGTAAAAAACTTCATCGACGGTAAATTTGAAAAAAACGGACAAAAATCGTTAACAATTATAAATCCACAAAACGGAAATACTATTTCTTCCATACCCCTTTCTACATATACAGATGTTGATAAAGCAGTACAAGCTGCAAAAAAAGCATTTCCCGCTTGGTCAGGAATAACTTTTAAAGAACGGGCCCAAATTTTCTTCACTTATAGAGCACTTCTAGAAAAGAACATAGAAGAATTGACCAATTTGGTCGTTCTAGAGAACGGAAAAACCTACGAAGAAGCAAAAGCAGAAATATTAAAAAGTATGGAACTGTGTGAATTTGCAGTCTCAATTCCGCAAATAATCAGTAATGAAGTTCAAGAAGTTAGCAAAGGAGTAGAATGTAGAATAGAACGAAAGCCATTAGGTGTTGTTGCTTCTATCTCTCCTTTTAACTTCCCAAATATGGTGCCGCACTGGACCTTGCCAAACGCATTAGTTCTTGGAAATACAATGGTTATGAAACCTTCTGAAGTAGTTCCTTTAAGTACAGTTAGAATGGCAGAATTATTAAAAGAAGCTGGGCTTCCAGATGGTGTTTTTAATTTAGTCAATGGAGCAAAAGAAGTTGTTGAAGCTATTTGTGACCATCCAGACATAAAGGCTGTTTCTTTTGTAGGATCAACCAAAGTGGCAAAAATTGTATACAAGCGTGCAACTTCTACTTTAAAAAGATGCGTAGCACTTGGTGGTGCAAAAAATCATTTATTAGTATTTCCTGATGCAAATCCAGAGATGACAGCTTCCAATGTTATTACTTCAATGTCTGGCTGTGCAGGGCAACGCTGTATGGCTGCTGCTGTAATGGTTGGAATTTCGAATATTGATCACATTGTTGATAAAATGGTTGGCTATGCAAAAAACATTATACCAGGAAAAAACCTCGGCTCTGTTATTAGCAAAGAAGCTAAAGAACGTATTGAAAACTATATTACACAAGCAGAAAAAGATGGCGCCAAAATTTTATTAGACGGAAGAAACACAACTGTCAAAGGCAAAGAAGGCGGATTTTATGTAGGCCCAACAATTATAGATTCTGTTACCACAGATATGTCTGTAGCAAGAGAAGAGATTTTTGGACCTGTAATTTCTATCATTCGCGCAAAAAACATAGACGAAGCCATTACTATTGAAAATGGATCCAACTATGGAAATGCTGCTGCTGTGTTTACACAAAGCGGAGGCATCGCAAAACAAGTAATGGAAAGAGCTAGTGCTGGAATGATTGGTGTAAATATTGGAGTTCCTGTACCTAGAGAACCCTTTTCTTTTGGTGGCTGGAATGATTCTAAATTTGGTGTTGGAGATATCACCGGAAGAAGTTCAATTGAGTTCTGGACACAAAATAAAAAAACAACCATTAAATGGAATCCTGAAGCTCAAACCAATTGGATGAGCTAACTGTTCTTTTTTTCTCAAAAACGAATCAGTTTCTAATCCAAAATTGCTAGAAATATAAACGTAATATTCTCAATTATCTTTAAAATGACTTGCTAAGCATAGCACAAAACACAGATGAAACACAGTGTGATAATTCATGTAGAAAAACCTGAAAAAAAATTAGAACCATCTGTAGTTCATAAAAAAAAATTTAAATGAATAATATTGTAAAAAACAATCTCGATTACACCCTGTTTTCATGGTCAAAACAAGGGGGGTTACACCCTATAAATGCATCACATGCAAAAGGCTCTTATGTGTATGATCGAGAAGGGAAAAAATATTTAGACTTTTCTTCACAGCTAATGAATGTAAATATTGGTCATGGAAACCAACGTATTACAGAAGCTGTCACTAAACAAATGCAAGAGTTAAGTTATGTTTTTCCTGGAATGGCAACTGATGTTCGAGGTCTATTAGGGAAAAAACTTGCCGAAATTACACCAGGAAACTTAACCAAAACTTTTTTCACCCTTAGTGGTGCTGAATCAATTGAAAACGCTATTAAACTAGCAAGAATATATACAGGTCGACATAAAATAATTTCCTTTTACAGGTCTTATCACGGAGCTTCTTACGGAGCCATTTCTGCTAGTGGAGATCCGCGAAAATTCCCAGTAGACAATCAGGCCATGCCAAATGTAATACATGTAGAAAATCCATATGCCTATAGATGCCCATGGGGTTCTTCTTCAATTGAAGAATGTGGAGAACGGTCTTTAGCTCACTTAGAACGTGTTATTGAATTTGAAAACCCAGAAAGTATTGCTGCCATTCTTTTTGAAGGCGAATCTGGTTCTTCTGGCTGCATTAAATACCCTCCAATGTATTTAAAACATGTAAGTGAATTATGTAAAAAACATGGTATCTTATTTATTGATGATGAAACTATGAGTGGGTTTGGTCGTACAGGAAAAATGTTTGCCATAGAACACCACAATGTAACTCCAGATATAATGGTAATGGCAAAAGGATTGACCTCAGGATATTTGCCTTTAGGTGCCATGACAGTTACAGATACCATTGCCAATTATTTTAATGATAGGCCCATGATATTAGGCTT
>CAJXVT010000016.1 GCA_913062575.1 uncultured Flavobacteriaceae bacterium
AAAAAAGGAGTAGGTAGTTCGAAGAATGGTAGAGAATCAGAATCGAAACGTCTAGGAGTAAAAATATTTGGTGGTCAGGCTGCAATTGCAGGGAACATTATCGTTCGCCAAAGAGGAACAACGCATAATCCAGGAGAAAATGTATATATGGGGAAAGACCATACATTACATGCTAGAGTGGATGGTGTTGTACAATTCAGAAAGAAAAGAGACAATAGATCTTATGTATCTATTGAGCCTTTCGAAGTTTAAGACTTCATAAATAAAATTAAAAACTCCCAAACGTACGTTTGGGAGTTTTTTTATGCCATTTTATTATGGTTATTTCAATATTGAAATGGTATTATATTTCTATTTTGTACATTTACAACTCATGGGTGTACTCTATAATTGTATTGTAATAATTACAACTTTTTTCTTGTCGATACTTGCGTTGTTCAATAAAAAAATGAAATTGTTTGTTGATGGAAGAGCCACTACTTTTGATAAACTTTCTGTTTTTACTGCTGATGATAAAGTGGTTTGGTTTCATGCGGCTTCTTTGGGTGAGTTTGAGCAAGGAAGACCTATTATAGAGCGTTTAAAGCAAGAACTCCCTTCGTATAAAATACTACTCACTTTTTTTTCCCCTTCGGGATATGAAATTCGTAAAGACTATGAATTGGCAGACGTGGTTTGTTATTTGCCAATGGATTCTAAAAAGAATGTTCGTGAATTTTTAGAAGTTGTAAACCCAACGATGGCAATTTTTATAAAATATGAGTTCTGGCCAAATTATTTAAAAGGATTAGAACAAAGAGACATTTCAACGCTATTAGTTTCGGGAATTTTTAGAGAAAATCAAATTTTCTTTAAATTACATGGAGGTTTTATGAGAAAATCTTTAAAAGCCTTTGATCACTTTTTTGTGCAAGACCAAAGTTCTCAGCAATTATTAAATTCAATAGGTTTAAATAATGTGACAATTAGTGGAGATACTCGATTTGATAGAGTCTATGAAATCTTGAATCAAGACAATCGACTTGATTTTATTTCAGAATTTAAAAATAATCAGTACACAGTTGTTGCTGGAAGTACTTGGGGAGAAGACGAAAAATTAATAGTAAATTACATAAATAATTCGGCTTCTAAAGATGAAAAATTCATCATTGCTCCACATAATATGAATACCAATGCTATTGATGAATTAAAAAAATCAATACTAAAGGAAACTGTTTTATATTCTGAAAAACAAGGCAAAACTCTTTCTGATTATGATGTATTTATTGTTGATACAATCGGGATTTTAACAAAAATATATTCGATTGCAGATGCAGCTTATGTTGGTGGAGGGTTAACAAAAAATGGTGTGCATAATATTTTAGAACCAGCTACATATGGTGTTCCAATTGTAATTGGGCCAGCATATAAAAAATATAAAGAAGTAGTAGATTTAGTTGCTTTAAATGGATGTAAAGTAATTGCAAATCAAAACGAATTTTCAACTATTTTTACAAAGCTAAAAGAAGACCTAGGTTATAGAAAGCAACTTGGGCAAATCAATCAGCATTTTATTAAAGAAAACATCGGTGCTACAAAGGCAACCATGAATTATATAAACAGTCAACTAAAATAATTAAAATGGAATTTATCTCACAACCCTGGGCTTGGTACGTTGCCGGTCCAATGATAGCAATAATATTATTGCTGATGAATTATTTCGGAAGAGGTTTCGGAGTGTCATCAAACTTAGAAACATTTTGTACCATTGGAGGTGCAGGAAAAGTATCAGACTACTTTAAAAAAGATTGGAAATCTCAAACTTGGAGCTTGCTATTTGTAGTTGGAATTATAGTTGGAGGATATATTTCTTCACACTATTTAATGACATCAGAGCCAATAGTATTGAATTCAGAAACGGTTTCTGAATTAGCAGAATTGGGATTTGCAAACGCAGGACAGTCATATGTTCCTTCAGAGATTTTTAGCATTGATAATATTTTATCTTTAAAAGGGTTTGCTATTTTAATTGGCGCTGGATTTATGGTAGGATTTGGTGCGCGTTATGCAGGTGGATGTACTTCTGGGCATGCAATTACAGGTTTAAGTAGTTTACAAATGCCGTCTTTATTAGCAGTAATTGGTTTTTTTGCTGGTGGTTTAATTATGACTTGGTTTTTAATCCCTATAATCTTTTAAGCTATGAAAAATATTAAATTTTTAATTATCGGAGTAGTATTCGGAATAATACTAAGTAAGTCAGAAGTAGTTTCTTGGTATAGAATTTACGAAATGTTTAAATTTCAATCGTTTCATATGTTTGGAATTATTGGAAGTGCAGTTGCAGTATCAATGATCTTTATGCAGTTATTTAAAAAAGGAACCATCAAAAATTATTTAGGTGAAAACATTCCGGTTAAAGACAAGAAAAAAGGATTGATAAGAACTTTAGTTGGTGGTACTATTTTTGGATTAGGTTGGGCATTAGCAGGAGCTTGTCCAGGACCAATGTTTGTATTAGTAGGCCACGGAATTACCGCTATTTTAATTGTGATATTGGGAGCAACTCTTGGAGCATTTATATATGGATTGTTAAGTAAGAAATTGCCTCATTAACGTCTAATTAGATAGTGTTGGTTTGCATAATGAAAGTTGTGTGACAGTTATAAGAAAGATATTAGAATTATACACATATTATGAGTGGATTGGTAGATAGTTTTGGGAGGCAAATTAATTACGTTCGGTTAGCAGTAACTGATCGTTGTAACTTGCGATGCCAATATTGTATGCCTGCTCATGGAATTGAAATTGTTCCAAGGCAAGAGTTATTAACCTACAAAGAAATGTACCGTTTAATTCGTGTACTAACAGAGCTTGGTGTTAATAAAATCAGATTAACAGGTGGGGAGCCATTTGTTAGAAAAGGCTTTGTTGGTTTTTTAGAAATGTTATCGTTTAATGATTTGTTGGAGGATATCAATATCACTACAAACGGGGTAATGATCCATAAGCATATTGAAACCCTAGAGAAGTTACAGAAAGTAAAAAACATCAACTTAAGTATTGATAGCTTACAAGCTGATAAGTTCAATGAGATTACTCGAAGAAATGTGTTTGATGAAGTTTTTAAAACCATGGAAGCTTTAGAGAAAAGCAGCATGAACTTAAAGTTGAATGTTGTTGTTCAATCTGGAATTAACACCAACGAGATTACTGATTTTGTTCGGTTGACGAAAGACAAAGACATTGCTGTTCGGTTTATAGAGGAAATGCCTTTTAATGGAAAAGGACAACGTGAAATGCAAGAAGCTTGGAATTATAACAAGATTTTAAACGAGATAAAATCTGAGTTTGATGTTTCAGAAATTCAATCAGAAAAATCATCAACATCACGTAACTTCTCCATAGAAAACCACAAAGGGTCTGTCGGAATCATTCCAGCATTTACTAGGACTATTTGTGGAGATTGTAACCGAATCCGAATCACATCAACCGGAACATTTAAAAACTGTTTGTTTGATGATGGTGTTTTCGATTTGAGAGAGTTTATCCGAAATGGAGCATCTAATGAAGATTTGAAAAAGGTCTTTTTGTCACTCGTAAAAGAAAAGCCAGAAAATGGTTTTATCGCAGAGGCAAACAGAACCAAAGGAGGTGTTTCTGAAAGTATGTCAACTATAGGAGGTTAAATTATGCTAAACAAAATAATATGCATTCTGTAGCTTGGAAATATATAGTTGAAAAAGAAAATCAAGCAGAATTTGAAATAGAGTATGGTAATGGAGGAACATGGTCTAAACTGTTTGCAAATTCTAAAAATTATTTAGGCTCTTTTTTAAAAAAGAATATAGAAATAGATGACAACTACCTTTTGATAGATACTTGGACTGAAAAGCAATTTTATAATACTTTTAAAGAAGAGAATAAGGAAATCTACAATGAATTAAGTTCTAAGTTTGAAAGACTGTATAGTGAAGAAGAAAAAATAGGAGAGTTTAATTCCATTAACGAGAAAGGAAAAAATAAATGATTTCAGTAGAAGAAGCTTTACAAACCATACTAAATTCAGTTCAAAACTTTGGAGTTGAAGAAGTTCCGTTTATCAAATCTGTTGGTAGAACTTTAAAAGAAGACATCAAAGCAGACAGAGATTTTCCGCCATTCAATAGAGTTTCTATGGACGGAATTTCGATTGATTATTTGAACTTCAAAAATGGCCAACGCAGTTTTGTTATTGAAGGAATTCAAGCTGCAGGAAGTGAACAAAAAACATTACAAAATTCAGAAAATTGTATCGAAGTAATGACAGGCGCAGTATTGCCAAGCAATACATCTGCTGTTATTAGATATGAAGATGTTACTATTGAAAATGAAATAGCAACTATTACTATTAATGAAATTAAAGAAAATCAAAACATCCATCATAGAGGAAAAGATGGGAAAACAGGAGATCTATTAATTAAGCAAAACACAATAATCTCTGCGGCAGAAATAGGTGTGTTAGCAACTGTAGGAAAAGCAATTGTTAAAGTTGCGAAGCAACCCAAAGTAATGATCGTTTCTACAGGTGATGAATTAGTTGGAGTTGATGAAACCCCGTTAACACATCAAATACGTAGATCTAATGTGTTTACCTTGGTTTCACTATTAGAAAAACTAAACATCTCTTCAGAAACGGCGCATCTTACAGATGATAAACCAATTTTAAAAGAGAAGATAAAAGAGTATTTACAAGATTTTGATGTTTTGCTATTTAGCGGTGCAGTTAGCAAAGGAAAATACGATTTTTTACCAGAAGTTTTTGACGAATTGGGCGTGGAAAAATTGTTTCATAAAGTAGGACAACGGCCAGGAAAACCTTTTTTCTACGGAAAAACAGAAAGGAGCAATGTGTTCGGTTTTCCAGGAAATCCAATTTCGACCTTTGTAAATTGTTTGGCGTATTTTTATCCTTGGTATTATAAATCTGTAGGAATAGAACAGCAAGAAGAAAATGCGATTTTAGCAGATGATGTGTCTTTTAAACCAAGCTTAACATACTTTTTACAAGTTAAATTGAGTTATAGATACGGGCATTTAATAGCAACTCCGATTTCTGGAAATGGTTCTGGAGATTTGGCCAGTTTGGTAAGTACAGATGCTTTTATAAAGCTGCCAACACAACAATCTGAATTTAAAAAAGGAGAAGTTTTTCCAATCATTCGCTATCGCTAATTATAGTTTTGAGTGTTGAATTTTTAGTTGTAAGTTGTTGAAAAAAGAAATGAAAGAGAGTATAGTACAACAAAAGAGTTTTCAGTTTTCGTTAAAAATAATTTCTTTGTACAAAGAGTTGTTAAAAGAAAATGAATATATCGTTTCAAAACAACTCTTAAGAAGTGGAACATAAATTGGTGCAAATTCATTAATTTTGGATATTGATGAGTTGATACTAATATTAACATCCATTGTTAAAACGTCTCAACAGAGCCTAACTAAAAACTAAAAATTCATCACTAAAAACTTCTAGCGTGAGCGACTTTTCACATATCAATAAAAAGAATCAACCTAAAATGGTAAATGTTTCTGATAAAGCAGTTACCAAAAGAACAGCTATTGCAAAAGCAAGCATGTTTTTAGGAAAAGAAATTATTTCTCATTTTACAAATGATGATTTAATCACCAAAAAAGGACCTGTTTTTCAAACGGCAATTATTGCAGGAATTCAGGCGGTTAAAAAAACCTCAGAATTAATTCCGATGTGTCATCCATTACTAATTAATGGCGTTGATATTGATATCGAAATTGTAGATTCTGAAAATATCGAAGTTTTTTGTTCTGTAACGATAGAAGGAAAGACCGGTGTAGAAATGGAAGCCTTGACTGGAGCGAATATTACTTGTTTAACTATTTATGATATGTGCAAAGCAATCTCTCAAAAGATGGTTATTAAAGAGGTGAAACTCGTAGAAAAAACAGGCGGAAAATCAGATATTAGAAATGACTAAACATCAAAAACATACAAACATCACCAAGAGAAGCAATGATACTTTTGCTCCAAACGAGTTAGTGCTTTTAGGAACAAAATGTGGTGTTATTGCAGAGTTGGTTAATCAAGTTTCTAAAGAATTGTCAGATTGTAGATTAGCATATTTTGATGCTTCTCATGCAAAAGATGTAGCTGAAAATCAGCTTTCAGAATTTGTTTTTCACCATGATGGAAACTTACAAATAACTACATCTGGTCACATCAATAAATTCGAGCAACGTTTGCAATTTGCGCAATACGATTATGTGTTTATTAACGGAAATCATTATGCTGGATCGAAACAAGTGGTGTTTTTAGATCCAGAAAAAGAAGCGTCTATCACTAAAAGAATTGATCAAATTTCTGAGGTGCAATTTTTCATAAAATTAACCAATACTATTGAGCCATTTCAGTCGTTAAAAGCCAAATTTCCGAATTGGGAAGAAATTCCGCAATATGACTTGTCGGATATTGAAAGCATCACGAATCATATTTCAGAGTTGATACAAGAAACAATTCCTGTAATTAAAGGTTTGGTGTTGGTTGGAGGAAAAAGTACCAGAATGGGAACTGATAAATCTCAATTAGAATATTTCGGAAAACCACAAAAAGAATATGTAAAAGAGTTGTTAGAAACGAATGCCTTGAAAACATATTATTCGGTTCAAAATGATGCTGGAAATGAAAATGAAATTCATGATGCGTTTTTAAACTTAGGTCCGTTTGGTGGCATTTGTTCTGCATTTCAAAAAGACCCAAATGCAGCTTGGTTGATCTTGGCAACAGATGTTCCTTTTGTAAATGATGAGTTAATTAAACTATTATTAGAAAAAAGAAACCCGTCAAAAGTTGCCACTGCAATTAAAGGAAAAGGAAAGGAATTTGTTGAGCCATTAATTACCATTTACGAACCCAAAGCATATCCAATATTATTACAATATTTAGCACAAGGCTATTCGTGCCCAAGAAAAACATTAATCAATTCTGATGTAGAAATTGTTGAGGTTGATGATGACTTGATACGCAATATAAATACTCCTAAAGAATTTGAACAAGTTAAAGAGGAATTAAAGAAATAGTAAATGTCATTCCGAATGAGGAACGAAGAGGAATCTCATAAATGGTTAACAGATTTCTAAATTACGTTTTACTCCATTCGAAATGACAGAAAAGAATAAAATGAAACCAACAAAAAAACAACTTTTTAAACGTCAAATTACCTTGTCAGAAATAGGTGAAATTGGGCAACAAAAATTGCAAAACGCAAGTGTTTTGGTTGTTGGTTGTGGTGGCTTGGGAAGTCCGATTGCAGTGCATTTAGCTGCAAGCGGAATTGGTAAACTTCATTTGGTAGATTTTGATACTATTGATGCTACAAATTTACACAGACAAGTTTTTTATTCGCTTGCAGATGTTGGAAAACCGAAAGCAGAAACCTTAATGAGATTCATTGAGAATAGAGCACCATTTACTAAAGTGAGTTTTTCTACAAAACCAATAACAAAATCGAATGTTTTTGATTTGATTGCCAATGCAGATATTGTTGTTGATGGAACCGATTCTCTACCAACAAAATATTTGTTAAACGATGCGTGTGTTCTTAGAAATAAGCCGCTAGTTTACGGTTCTTTATACAAGTTTGATGGTTATGTGGCAAGTTTTAACGTAGCGCAAGAAGACGGAAGTTACTCTGCAAGTTTACGAGATGCCTTTCCTAAAATGGCAACTGATGTACCTAATTGTGAGGAAGCAGGAACGTTAAATTCTATTGTAAGTTTAATAGCAGCGCAGCAAGTAAATGAAGTGTTGAAATTAGTTGCCGGAATCGGAGAACCATTAACAAACCAATTGTTAATTTACAATTCGTTACAGAATTCGCAATTAAAAATGAAACTTCAAAGAGCAGTTACAAAAGAAGAAATTCAAGAAAGATTTGACAACGAAACTTATTTTGATGCGAGTTGCGAAATTCAAAATCCTGATTGGTTAATTTCAGCAGAAGAATTAAAGAGAATTGTTTCGGATACAGATCGAAGTCGAAGTGTAGAAATCATCTCTGTATTAGAAAATTTACAAACACCATTTATCGTTGATAAAGAAATTCCTATTCAAAAATTAAACATTGAAGAATTAAATATTGAAGCCTCTAAAAAATATGTATTGGTTTGTGAAAAAGGAATTACCAGTTATAATGCAACAAAACAATTGAAAGAACGATTTCCAGAAGCTAACATTTTGAGTTTAGCAGGAGGAATAAATGACTATTAAATGACAAATCCAATCCAATTTTACAATCAAGAGAAATCAACTCTTGAAACCGCGTTAGCTACATTAAAAAAGACACTATATACAATTAGTGCTTTTCGATTGCTGGTGTTTTTTACAACAGTAATCGGAATCTATTATTTCTTTGGAAATGGCTTAACTGTTTCTGTTGTTGGGGTAATTGGCTTTACAATTTTTGCATTGTTGTTGGTTAAAAATGCCAAACTACAGATTGAAAAAGAGATTTTACTTTCTAAAATAAAAATCAATGCAACTGAAATTTCAGTTTTAAATGGAGTATATAAAAACCTAAAATCAGGAAATGAATTTGTAGATCCACATCACTCTTATAGTAATGATATTGATTTATTTGGCATCGGTTCTTTTTTTCAATATTCTAACAGAACAGCAACAGAAGAAGGTGCTCAAGCTTATGCAACATTGTTAACAGAAAACAAGATTGATCAAATTGAAGAGAAACAAAAATCAATTCAAGAATTAGCCAAAAAAGTAACATGGAGACAACACTTTTCTGCAATTGCTAGTTTGGTGAAAGTACAGTTTAGTTCTAAGTCGATTTTAAATTATATAAAAAATTACACAACCGTTTTACCAACGTATTTTGCAGGTTTTGTAAAAGTGTTTTATTTGATCACTATAGCTTTAATTGTATTAATCAGTACTAGTGTAATTCCATTTACATTTCTGGTAATTTGGTTTTTTATTGGCTTATTTATTTCTGCTTCCCAGATTAAAAAAACAAATCAGATTTATAATAAATCAAGTAAAGCAAAAGAAACATTCAAACAATATTATCAATTATTATCAGAAATAGAAAAGCAGTCTTTTTCTTCAAAATTATTAATTGAAAAGCAACAAGACCTAGAATCAGAAAAGGAAAAAGCATCTTTAATTTTTCAGAAATTTTCTAGAATTCTAGATTCTTTTGATCAACGAAATAATATTATTATTGCTGTTGTAGGAAATGCCTTATTTCTTTGGGATATTCAGAATGCAGTAAAGGTAGAAAATTGGATTTCAAAGTATAAACATACTGTAGAAAGTTGGTTTGAGACCATTACTTTTTTTGATGCTCAAAATACGTTGGCAAATTTTTCTTACAACCATCCAGCATTTGTAGTGCCAACAATTAGTAATACATCAGCTATTATAAAAGCAACACAATTAGGGCATCCTTTATTAAATTCAAGCAAAAGAATAGACAACAATTTTATCATTGATAAAGAACAGTTTTTTATTGTTACTGGAGCAAATATGGCTGGTAAAAGCACTTTCTTAAGAACGGTTTCATTAACGATGGTGATGTCAAATATTGGTTTGCCAGTTTGTGCCGAATCATTAGAATACAACCCGATAAAATTGATAACTAGCATGCGAACTTCAGATTCGCTAGCAGATGATGAATCGTATTTCTACTCTGAATTAAAGAGGTTAAAATTTATTGTTGATACAATTGAAACGGAAGACTATTTTATCATTTTAGATGAGATTTTAAAAGGAACAAATAGCAAAGACAAAGCGATTGGCTCTAAAAAGTTTGTAGAAAAATTGAGCAACTCTAAATCAACTGGAATTATAGCAACACACGATGTGAGTTTGTGTGAATTGCAAGAAGAATTTAAGGATATAGAAAACTACTTTTTTGATGCGCAAATCCATGATAATGAACTGCATTTCGATTATACTCTTAAAAAAGGAATTTGTAAAAATATGAATGCTTCTTTTCTGTTGAAAAAAATGGAAATTATTTAAGTAGGTAGCACAATCAACTGCCAATTTTGATTGTTAGATTGGTGTTCTTTTAATAGTTCAAAACCGATGGCTTTGTGTGCATTTGATGAGCGTATATTTTTAACATCAACCTCAGTAATAATAGCATTGTATTCTTTAGAAATATTTTGCTTCATGTATTTGTAAAGCGCTCTAAACATTCCTTGTTTTCGATAAGATTTATCAACGCAAATTTGCCCCATCACCATATAATTAAGGCTCTCGTCTAATTCTTTGATTGCGTTATCAATTTGATTAAACATTGGCGTTAATAATGGAATTTCATTTCTAAACTCCTGTAACATACAAAGTGCATATCCAACAACTTTACCGTTGTGTTTCGCAATAACATGAGGATGTGCATCATGCATTTTAGTTAAAAGTTCTAGCGTATGTTGAGCACTGACAAAGCCTTGTTCATTTTTCTCTTTTGTAGAAATATTTACTGGTAGATTTTTTTGTTGAAGAGCGATTATTTCTTCTAATTCTTTTTTTGTAGCTGTAAGTTGATATGTAATCATGGATGTGCATTTACCCAAATTCCTCCATCAGAAAAGTGCTCTTTTTTCCAGATTGGAACCGTTTCTTTTAGTGTGTCAATTGCAAACTGACAAGCCTCAAAAGCAGCAACTCTATGTTTTGCAGATGCAGTAATAATTACAGGAATATCTCCAATTTGCAACATGCCTTCTGCATGATGAATCGCAATCTTAGCAATCGAAAACTTTTCTAAAGCGATGTCTGCAATTTTTTGCATTTCTTTAATCGCCATTGGTTTGTAGGTAGAGAAATCTAATTGCTGTACTTCTTTTCCTTTAGTATCATTTCTTACGGTTCCAACAAAGGCAGATATTCCACCACAAGAAGCATCAGTTACAAAATTATAACATTCTTGTAAGTCTAATTTTTCTGAAGTAATCTTTATAGATGTTTTGCTCATGTCTTCTACAAAAATAACAAATCAAAACGTATCTTTGCTCTCTAATTTTAGAAGTTTTAATAATGAAGAATATATTTAGAATTGTTAGTTTTTTTGAAGGAGTTTCTTACTTGTTATTATTGTTTGTAGCAACACCTATTAAATACTTAAGTGAGGATCCTAGTTATGTGAAAATGCTTGGAATGCCACACGGAATTTTATTTGTTGTATATGTGATTTTAGCCTTTATGTTAAAAACTCCAGAAAAATGGAATGGTAAAGCTTTTGGAACCGTTTTAGTAGCTTCTATTTTACCTTTTGGAACTTTTTATGTTGATAAAAAATATCTTCAATAAGTAGTTTTCGTCACGCTGAATTTATTTCAGTGTCTCATATTTTTATAACGATTCTGAAACAAGTTCAGAATGACATTGATATTACCCACCACTAACTGGTGGAATAATAGCAATAACATCATTTTCTTTTAGCAAAGTTTTATCAGTTGCATATTCTTCATTTACTGCAATTGCATAGGAGTTGATGTTTTCTAACTGAGGATAGTTCGTTAAAAGCTGGACTTTTAAACTAGAGATAGTTGCATCAGCAGACGTTTCTATCCCTAAAGAAGAAGTTCCTAATAAGTCAGTTGTAATTCCGAAAAATAAGAGGTGTATTTTCATCATTCAAATTTAATTAAATAATCCAATACTAAACACAAATCCTTTTTGTTTTTGGTTGATTCCTCCTTTTGAGAGCACATAATCTACGCGTAAAAATCGCCATTTACCAAAACCAATATTGTCTAAACCAATTGAAGCTTCAGTATATGGTTTTCTATCGCCAGTAAACAATGCTTTAGCGCCAGCTACAACATGGAAATTCAATTTATTTATCAACGGAATTTTACCTAATAAAAATCCTTTAAAATTATGTTCTCCATGAAACTCTGCAAAACGACTATTTGTGCTGTAAGCGTAATAATCTAACAAGTTAAAATGACTTGTGGTTCCGCTATCTGGAGAAATTGACAGCTTATTTCCGTTAAAATGCGCATAATCTATAAACGGAATGTCATTCTGATTTAAGAAAACCCCGCCCTTAATTCGGTATTTAGATTTTCCTAAATTACCCAAAGAGAAATTTTGACTTAGTTGAGAAAATACATAGTCAGAGTGGTTCTCTGAATTTCCTGACCCAAAAGTTTTTCTATAGCCAACATATAAAGAAGGGTACTTATTGTTGTATACAGTAAATTTTCTATCGGGATATGATAAGTACTTCGTTCCGAAATTAATGCTAGCTCCCAGATTTAAAGACCAAATTTTATGTTGATTAAATGACGGAGAATAATTGTCTGGATTTTGTGGGTCATTAGAAGTGTAAATCCTGTCTTTAATATTTTTAGCGCTATAATCTGTTGTGTTTACTAAAGGTTTTCTGTCAGCAAATTCTAGAGACGAATTGAATCGAATTCCGTTTGTGATTTCTCTGGAAAAAGAAACATTGGCATAGGTTTTTTCATAAATCTTTTTATAGTTTCTTTCATAAAAGATAGAGTTTATTGTGTTGTGAATGTTTGAAATAGGATTTTGCGAATTGAATTGTCTTGTGGTGACTCCACCAGAAAAGCGCAAAATGGGTCTTGTAATGTTATTCCATTTATATCCAAAAAAAGCAGTAGGTCTTAATTTTTTATCAGAAAAACCATAGTTGAAATTGGTTCCAAAATTAACCCATTTTCCAGTTTCGTTTAAAGTTTTAAAATAACGCATTCCAACAGTAGAATTCCAACCTTGAACAGTGTTAAAATTTAAATTTTCTATAGGAGAATCAATATTAAAAGACCATTTATTATAGGTGTCTCTATATGAGTATCCAGATAAAGGGAAGCCCCAAGAAAGTTTGTTATTTTTTGTGTCTAAAGAGTCTAGGTATTTCTTTGATTTACGAACTGTTTTAATACTGTCTTTTACAATATAGTCTTTTGTCTCTTCTTTGGTTAAAGGTACTGGACGCAAAGAATTCCAATAAACAGAGTCTTTTTTTGTAGCTTCTTTTTCAAAAGATAAAATCTCTTTTCCGAAAGTGCTTTTAGTAAAAGTTGGATTGAAGTTATAATTAGAATATGCAGAAGAAAATCGTCCATTTATATTGATTCCGAACATTCCTATTTTAAAATCTATGGTTTGAGAAATTACAATCCAAGCATTTTTTTCTGGTGATTTATTAAAACTTTGTTTAAAGTGTAATGCATCAACCATTGGTAAATTTACTTGTGCCCCCGTTACAGTAATGTCTGTTCCGTATAATGCCCAATCATCTTCAACTATATAAATGAAACCGGTAAAAACACGATCATTTTTACGTTTAGGAAAAATGGCAATTTTGTTTATCATTTCCCCGTTTTTGGCGTAAAAACTCCCAACTAATTTATATGTGTAATATCCAAAAGCATAATTTGCAATTGGTGAAATAATCTCGTTCCCGATTTCTACGGTGTTTTTATAGAGGTTAAAGTTTACGTCTTCGGCTCTGTTAAAACTTACGCCATTGTCAGATCCACTAACCTTAGAGGCCACAATATGTTCTTTAAACTTGTTCGGTTTTTGATGTGAGATTCTAGAGAAAGTTTCAGATAAATAGATAATCCCACTTCTTGTAGAATCTAATCCGCCGCCCAAATCACCTAATTTTTGCCCTAGAATTTTCTTTGGGGCATTTTTAATTTTATACAATCCTCTAGAATAGAAATCTGCAGTAAATTGTTGAATTTTATTTTCGTTTTTCTTTTTATTAGCAATTACACTTCTAATAATTCTGTTTGCAGGATTTTCGTTACTGTTTATTTGAACTTCATCTAAAGTAACTTGTTCTTCAACTAATTTTACATTTATTTGAAAAGGGAACGATGAGATATGTACCTTTTTTTTCAAGGTCTTAAAGCCTAAAAATTGAAATACAACCGTGTGATTTCCTGTTTTTTTAAGCGGTAATTCGTAAAAGCCATCCTCGTTAGAAGTGGTTCCTGTTACTGTATTATCTAGATAGATACTAACAAAGGATAATGGGTCTCCGTTATTGTCTAGAATTCTTCCTTTTATTTGTGCTGTAATAGAGGTGGAAACTAATAATAGTACCAATGGGATAAAATTTTTCATAGCTAGATTTTGGTCGTTGAATAGCAAACTTATTTGATGTTTGTAAAGAATTGTCACTAAATTTTGTTAAAGTAGGTACAATTATTTCTTAAAATTAAACTTTTTACTTTTAATATAGACGCTTATAAGCACTGTTTCGTTACTTAGATTTGTTGTTTTTTTTACCTATTATCAATAGTAAAAATGAGTATATTTGTAAGTTCATACAAACAGTAAAATCATGAGCGAATCTAGAAAAAGACGAGAAGCTTTATTATATCACGCAAAACCAAAACCAGGGAAAATTGAAGTAGTACCTACTAAAAAGTATGCTACTCAACACGATTTATCTTTGGCATATTCTCCTGGAGTTGCAGAACCTTGTTTAGAGATAGAGAAAGACGCAAATAACGCATATAAATATACAGCAAAAGGAAACTTAGTAGCAGTAATTTCTAACGGAACGGCAGTGTTGGGTTTAGGAGATATTGGACCTTTGGCATCCAAACCAGTAATGGAAGGTAAAGGCTTGCTCTTTAAAATTTTTGCAGATATTGATGTTTTTGATATTGAAGTTGATGCAACAGATGTAGATAAATTTGTGGAAACGGTAAAAGCAATAGCTCCAACTTTTGGAGGAATTAACCTTGAAGATATTAAAGCTCCAGAAGCATTTGAAATAGAAAGAAGATTAAAGGAAGAACTAGATATTCCTGTAATGCATGATGATCAGCATGGAACAGCAATTATTTCTGCAGCAGCATTAAAAAATGCTATTGAAATCACTGGAAAGAAAATTGATGAAGTTCAAATTGTTGTAAATGGAGCAGGTGCAGCAGCAATTTCATGTACACGTTTGTATCTAAAGTTGGGTGCAAAAAGAGAAAATGTAGTAATGTGTGATAGCAAAGGAGTTATCAGAAAAGATAGAGATAGCTTAACATCACAAAAAGAAGAATTTGCAACCGATAAAGATGTACGTACTTTAGAAGAAGCAATGCATAATGCAGATGTTTTTATAGGGTTGTCTAAAGGAAATGTAGTGGAGCCAGAGATGTTGTTATCTATGGCAAAAGATCCAATTGTGTTTGCAATGGCAAATCCTACACCTGAAATAGATTACGATTTAGCGATTAAAACAAGAGAGGATATTATCATGGCAACAGGAAGATCAGATCATCCTAACCAGGTAAATAATGTTCTTGGATTTCCATTTATTTTCCGTGGAGCTTTAGATGTTAGAGCGACAAAAATTAATGAAGAAATGAAAATGGCAGCTGTACATGCCTTAGCAGATTTAGCTAAGAAAACAGTTCCAGAGCAAGTGAATATTGTGTATGATGAAATCAGTTTGTCATTTGGTAAAGAATATATCATTCCAAAACCGTTTGATCCTAGATTAATTTATGAAATTCCACCAGCAATAGCAAAAGCTGCAATTGCTTCTGGAGTCGCTTTAGAACCAATCGCCGATTGGGATAAATATCGAGAAGAATTGATGGAACGTTCTGGAACAGGAAGTAAAGAAATTAGATTGTTACACAACAGAGCTAAAAGCAACCCGAAAAGTATTGTGTTTGCAGAAGCAGATCATTTAGATGTGTTAAAAGCAGCTCAAAGAGTCTATGACGAGAAAATTGGGAAGCCAATTTTATTAGGAAGAAAAGAAGTTATTCTTGAGTTAAAAGAAGAAATAGGTTTTACAGCAAATGTTCCAATTATAGATCCTAAAATAGACGAAGAAATTGAACGAAGAAATCGTTTTGGAGAAATTTATTGGAAAACACGTCAGCGAAAAGGAATTACATTGTTTCAGGCTCAAAAAATGATGCGTGAGCGTAATTACTTTGCAGCAATGATGGTAAATGTTGGTGAAGCAGATTCATTGATTACTGGGTATTCAAGGTCTTATCCATCAGTGGTTAAACCAATGTTGGAATTGATAGAAAAAGCCAAAGGTATTACGCGTGTTGCAGCAGCAAACTTAATGTTAACAAAGCAAGGACCATTATTTTTAGCAGATACTACAATTAATATCAATCCAAGCGCAAAAGATTTAGCAAAAATATCTCAATTAACATATTCGTTGGCAAGAATGTTTGGTATAAAACCGAACATCGCTATGTTGTCGTTTTCAAATTTTGGGTCTTCAGATTCAGAAAGTGCAGTAAAAATTAGAGAAGCAGTTTCTTATATTCATAGGCATTTTCCAGATGTTGTTATTGATGGAGAGTTACAAGCAGATTTTGCATTGAATAGAGAAATGTTGGCAAAAGAATTCCCGTTTTCTAAATTGAATGGAAAGAAAGTAAATGTACTTATTTTCCCTAATTTAGATGCTGCTAATATTACCTATAAGTTGATGAAACAGGTTGATAAAGTTGAATCTATTGGGCCAATTATGATGGGATTAAAGAAGCCAGTTCATATATTGCAATTAGGAGCAAGTGTTGACGAAATGGTAAACATGTCTGCAGTAGCAGTAATAGATGCACAACAAAAGCAAAGAAATAATTCTTAAAATCAGTTTAGATGATAACCCAAATTAAAGGAAGATTAGTAGAGAAAAACCCAACATATGTTGTAGTTGATTGCGCTGGAGTTGGTTATTTATTACATATTTCTTTAAACACATTTTCATCGTTGCCAGAAGGAGAAGCAATAACATTATATTCTCATTTATCTGTAAAAGAAGACTCACAGACGTTGTATGGTTTTATTGATAAAACAGAACGAGAGATTTTTAGATTATTAATTTCTGTTTCTGGTGTAGGACCAAGTATTGCAAGAACGATGTTGTCTTCTATGAGTTCTGAAGAGATACAGCAAGCAATTGCTTCTGAGAACATTCCTGTTATTCAGTCGGTTAAAGGAATTGGAGCTAAAACTGCTCAAAGAGTTATCATAGATTTAAAAGATAAAATTTTAAAAACTTTTGATATGGATGCAATTTCTGTAACTCGAAGCAATACTAGTAAAGATGAGGCGTTATCTGCTTTAGAAGTACTAGGGTTTAATAGAAAGCAATCAGATAAAGTATTAAACAATATTTTAAAAGAACATCCAGACGCTTCAGTTGAATTGTTAATAAAAAAAGCATTAAAAAGTTTATAATCAATTTGAAAAATAAGTATTTACATACATTTTTTCTTTGTGTACTTGCTGTCTTAGCGAGTACTTCTGTTTTTTCACAAACCACAAAAGTTGAAAACGACTCTATAAAAAGAGATTCGATTCCTGCTCTTAAATACAATTTTAGATCAAGCCAAAGAGGAAGTTTATTCTTAAACAACCCTTCTACATATTCTGTGGTTTATGATAAGAAATTGAACAAATATATTGTCGTTGAATTATTGGGTGATTTTAAAGTCGGAACCCCAATTTATATGACTCCAGATGAGTATCAAAAATATCGTTTAAAAAAGGATATTAAGAATTACTTTAAAGAGAAAATTGATGCATTAAGTAAGAAAAAAGGGAATAAAGCAGCAAAACGAAATTTATTACCAAAGTACTATGTAAATTCCAAGTTTTTCGAATCTATTTTTGGAGGAAACACAGTAGAGGTTATTCCGTCGGGTAATTTAAATATTAAGCTGGGTGGAATTTTTCAGAATGTAGACAATCCGCAGTTATCAGAAAACAATAGAAGTAGTTTTACCTTTGATTTTGATCAACAAATTAGTGCAAGTATTATTGCTAATGTTGGTAAGAGATTAAAAGTAACTGCAAATTATGATACACAGGCTACATTAGATTTTCAAAACTTAATCAAGTTAGAATATACGCCAACGGAAGATGATATCATTCAAAAAATTGAAGCAGGTAATGTTTCAATGCCGATTAAGAATTCATTAATTAATGGTGCGCAAAGTTTATTTGGAGTTAAAACAGAATTACAGTTTGGAAAAACTTCTGTTACTGCAGTATTTTCTCAACAAAACTCAGAAAGTAAAACAGTCGTTGCAGAAGCAGGAGCTTCAATTAACCCGTTTGAAATTAGAGCCACAGATTATGATGATAATAGGCACTTTTTTTTATCACAATATTTTAGAGAAAATTATAATAATTCTTTAAAGAATTACCCATTAATAAGTAGCCCGATTACTATTACAAGAATGGAAGTTTGGATTACAAACAGAAGTTCGAATACAGAAAACTTTAGAAGTATTGTTGCTTTTGCTGATATCGGGGAATCGAATCCTTCAGATATTGTAAATGTAAATGTGATTCCGACTTCTCCACCACAGGTTTTAGGGAAAAATATTCCTGCAAATTCTGCTAATAATATAGAATCTATTTTAACTGCTACTGGAGGAATAAGAGATATTTCAACAATTGGAGCAGCATTATTGCCCTTTAACATGAAGCAAGGAACAGATTATTCTGTGTTGCAGAATGCTAGAAAGTTAGATGCGAATGAATATACGTTAAACCCTCAATTAGGCTTTGTTTCTTTAAATAGAAGACTGTCTGATGGAGAAGTATTAGCAGTTGCTTTTGAATATACAGTTGTAGGAAGTTCTGAAACATCTTATAAGGTTGGAGAATTATCTAATGACGGAATCAATGCACCTAGCAACTTAGCAGTAAAGTTATTAAGAAGTGAAATAGTTACTACAAAAAGACCCGGAACACAAGAAGGATTTCCTACCTGGAGATTGATGATGAAGAACGTGTATCCTTTGGGAGTTTTTCCATTATCGCAAGACGGATTTAGATTTGAGATCTTATATAGAGATGATAATACTGGAGTTCCATCAAACACATTACAAAATGCTACAACACCAGGTTTACAAAGTAAAACACTTTTAAACGTATTAAATTTAGATAAATTAGATCAAAGTTCTTTTGCTGTTACAGATGGAGACGGCTTTTTTGATTATGTAGAGAATATTACTGTAAATTCAGCGAAAGGATTTATCATATTTCCAGAAACAGAACCCTTTGGAGCTGATTTAGAAAGCTCATTAACTACAGCAACAGATAAAGAGGCCTACGTGTTTAATGAATTATATATTAACACAAAATCTCAAGCCAAAAATAATTACCAGAATAAAGATAAGTTCTTGTTAAAAGGATATGCGAAATCAGAAAATAGTGGAGGAATTCCATTAAACTCTTTCAATGTTCCTAGAGGTTCTGTAAAAGTGACCGCTGGTGGTAGACAATTGGTTGAAGGAATAGATTATGTAGTAGATTATAATTTTGGTAGAGTGCAAATTATTGATGCAGGATTGCAAGCTTCTGGAGTTCCAATTAGTGTTTCTACAGAAAACAATGCAGTATTTAATCAGCAGCGTAAAACATTTATGGGCTTAGAGGTTGAGCATCGTTTTTCTGACAAATTTATTTTAGGAGGAACAATTTTAAACATCAATGAAAAGCCAATCACTCAAAAGGTAAACTTTGGAAGTGAGCCGATAAATAACACCATGTTTGGTTTAAATGTAGATTATTCTACAGAAATGCCAATTTTTACTAAATGGGCAAATAAAATTCCGTTTGTAGATACAGATGTTGCTTCTAATTTATCTGTAAGAGCAGATTTCGCCTATTTAATCCCGGGTTCATCAAGTGGAATAAATGTAAACGGAGAAGCAACCTCTTATGTAGATGATTTTGAAGCTTCACAAATTCCGATAGATTTATTATCTCCTTTAAATTGGTTTACAGCAAGTACACCACATTCTCAAAACTTAAATGGAAATTTATCAGACTTGAGTTATAATGATAAAAGAGCTAAGTTATCATGGTATTCTGTAGATCAGTTATTTTATGGAAATGGTGCCAAGCCTGCTAATATTGATAATATTGAATTGTCTAGAACAGAAGTTAGACAGATAGGATATTCAGAATTATTTCCGAACACAGAATTAGATTTGACGCAAAATATATTGGTTAGAACCTTAGATTTAGCCTATTATCCATCAGAAAGAGGAACCTATAATTTTGATACAGGAATAGATGTAAATATTGATGGAACATTTTCGAATCCACAAGATCGTTGGGGAGGAATTATGAGACCCTTAACAACTAACAATTTCGATCAAGCAAATGTAGAATACATTCAGTTTTGGATTAAAGATCCTTACCAAGATTATTCAATTACAAATGCAGAAGGATTACCAATAGGTGTTGATCCAACAAACCCAATAAATCAAGTTGGAGATTTGTATTTTAACCTTGGAAATATCTCTGAAGATATCTTAAAAGATAACCGTAAGATGTATGAAAACGGAATGCCTGCTGATGGGTCTAGTACAAATACAACTACTTCTTTATGGGGTAATGTACCAACAAATCAATCTATTATATATGCTTTTGATGTAGATGATGCAGCAAGATTAAATCAAGATATTGGTTTGGATGGGTTAAAAAACGAAAATGAGCTGAGTTTTTATCAGTCAAAAGTTTTTGACATTAGTAAGTTAAATCCAAATGATATTGCTTCAGATAATTTTAGCTATTTCAGAAGTACAGATTATGATAATGCAAATGCATCTATTTTAACAAGATATAAGAATTTTAATAATACAGAAGGGAATTCTCCAACGGCAAATCAATCGACAGAATCCTATCCAACATCATCATCAACATATCCAGATGTAGAAGATATTAATAAGGATCAAACCATGAACACTGTTGAAAGTTACTATGAATATAAAGTATCTTTAAACAAGAATGATTTGGTAAAAGGGATCAATAATATTGTTGATGAAAAAATAACTTCGGTAACATTGCCAAATGGAGGCACCAGAAATACTAAATGGTATCAATTCAGAATTCCGGTAAGAAGCGGAACAGCAGTAAACGGAATTACAGACTTTAATAGCATTCGGTTTATTAGAATGTTTATGACAAAGTTTAAAATGCCTGTTGTATTGCGTTTTGGACAATTAGAATTGGTTCGAGGAGACTATAGAAGATATACAAAAACACTAGACCCAGTAGTAAGCCCTCCACAAGATTTAACAAACCAGCAGTTAAATAATTTTGAAGTTGGCGTGGTTAGTATAGAGCAAAATGAAGGGAGATATGTATTGCCACCAGGAATTGTTAGAGAGCAATTACAAGGAAGTTCTTCAATTCAACAACAAAACGAACAATCTCTTTCTTTAAAAATCAAAGATTTATTACAAGGTGAAACAAGGGCGATTTATAAGAACATAAGTATTGATTTAAGAATGTATAAAAACTTAAAAATGTTTATACATGCTGAGCCAATTCTTGCAGGAAGTGTTGAGGATGACGATTTAGTAGCGATTGTAAGATTAGGTACCGATTTAGATGATAATTTTTATCAATTAGAAATTCCTTTAAAAGTTTCTGCTACAGGAAGTTTGGAGCCAACAAATGTTTGGCCAGAAGCCAATAATTTAGGCGCTATTTTAGAAAAATTAGGAAAATTGAAACTGAAAAGAGATGGTGAAATCCCTGGTTCTGGAGGAACCTTGTCAATTAATAAGTTATATCCATTCCCAGCAAATAACGACCCGAAAACATTAATCTTAAGAGTAAAAGGAAATCCAACATTAGCATCAATTAGAACATTAATGTTGGGGGTGAAAAATACTGCAGCAACTCCTAAAAGTGCAGAAATTTGGTTTAACGAGTTGCGTTCTTCAGGGTTTGATAATAAAGGAGGTTGGGCAGCAGTTATTAGTGCTGATGCTAATTTTGCGGATTTAGCAGATGTCTCTGTAACAGGAAGAATTCAAACAATTGGCTTCGGAAATGTAGAAGATAGAGTAAACCAAAGAAGTATTGAAGAAACAAGGCAATATGATCTTTCTACGAATATTTATTTAGGAAAGATGATGCCGAAAAAATGGGGAATTCAATTGCCTATGAGTTATAGTGTTGGAGAAGAATTTAGAGACCCTAAATACGATCCACAATATCAAGATGTAAAATTTGCAGATGCAAAAGAAGTAAATCCAAATAGTAAAAACTCTCAAGATTATACCTTAAGAAAAAGTATTAGTTTTAATAATGTAAAAAAGAATAGAAACCCAGAATCAACAAAAAAACCAAAACCATACGATGTAGAAAACATCTCTGTGTCTTACGCGTTTTCAGAAGAGCATCATAAAGATTATAATATTGAGAAATATTTGAACCAAAATTTAACTGCAGGCGCTAGTTATAATTTTACATTTCAACCAAAAATTATTGAGCCATTTAAAAAATCGACATTTATTGGGAAGAGTAAATATTGGCAATTGATACGAGATATCAACTTAAATCTATTGCCCAAAACCATTGGGTTAAACACAAGAATTACGAGGAATTTTGTGCAACAAAAATCTAGAAACTTAATTGAAGGATTAACTGCTCAACCAACATTAACTCAAAGAAGATTTTTATTTGATTGGGATTATACCATTGGTTTTGATCTTACCAAATCATTAAAATTAAACTTTAATGCCAATAACAGTTACTTGTATGATAATTTTGGAAATGATGAAGAGATCGAAATTTTTGACAAGTTTTTTAACACAGGAAGACCAGATCATTACAATCAAAAATTAAACGCTACTTATAAAATACCAATTAATAAAATTCCTTATTTAGGTTTTGTGACTGCAAATTATGGGTATACTGCTAGTTTTGATTGGAAAGCCTCTTCTAAGAGTTATGTAGATAAAATTGGAAACTTATTACAAAATTCAAATACACATAATTTAAGTACAACCTTAAGTTTTTCAAAGCTATATCGAGAATCAGGATTAAAAAAACTATTTGTTAAAACACCTAAATCAAACTCTAACAAATTCCAAGCGCCACAATTACCAGGTGTAAACAAAAATAAACCAGTAAAAAAACAATCTACTAAAGACAAAATTTTATTGGGTGTATATGATTTTGTAACAGGAATTAAAACAGCAAAAATCAGTTATACAGAAAATAACGGAACAGCTTTACCTGGTTACACAGGTACAGCAGGTTTTTTAGGAAGAGATAATTTAAATGGAGGTTTAGCGCCAACGTTAGGATTTGTTTTTGGAAGTCAGATAGATATTAGAAATAGAGCTTTTGAAAAAGGGTGGTTAGTTGATAGAGCTGTTGGGTCTGAATATTATAATAAAACCTACAGCAATACACATTACAATAAATTAGAGTATACAATTTCTCTAAAACCGTTTAAAGATCTAAATATTGATTTGACTGGAAATAAAATCAAAACCAATAATATTTCTCAACAGTTAGATGTAGTTGGAGGCGTTTTAAACACGACAGCACCACTTACTCAATCTGGTAATTTTAGCACAAGTTTTTCTATGTTGTCTACTGCTTTTAGTGATAGTGAAACATTATTTCAAAACTTAAAAGACTATCAATCAACAATAGCAAACAGATTAATCACACAAGATAAATCAGACCCTAATAAATTTTCTTCTCAAGAAACATTATTGCCAGCATTTTTGGCTGCTTATTCAGGGAAAGATCCAAATTCTGTAAAACTAGGTTTATTTAGAAACACACCTATTCCAAATTGGACATTACGATATAATGGATTGATGAAGATTGATTGGTTTAAAGACAATTTTAGTAGCTTTACCATTACCAATGGGTATAAATCATCCTATACAATTTCTAATTTCACCAACAACTTACAATTTGAAAACCGAGTTGAGAATCCAATTACCAATACATATGAAAGTAAATTGTTAATTTCATCTGCAAGTTTAATTGATGAATTTTCTCCATTAATTAAGATTGACATGAAAATGAGAAACTCTTTTTCGTTTAAAGGGGAAATTAGAAAAGATAGAACCTTAACATTAAATTTTGATAACAGTACGCTAACAGATATTAAAGGAACTGAATACATATTTGGAGTAGGTTATAGGTTGAAAAATGTAGTATTTAATACTCGTATTTCAGGGAAACAGCAAAAGCTTAAAGGCGATATAAATATGAGAGCAGATATCTCTATAAGAGATAATTTAACACTAATTAGATCTATAGATGTAGATAATAATCAAATTAGTGGTGGTCAAAAACTTTTATCTATTAAATTTGCAGCAGACTATAAATTAAATAGTAATATTACAGCATCGTTTTATTACAATCATAATACATCGAAATATGCAATTTCAACCACATTCCCAAGACAATCAATCAATGCTGGTTTTAATTTAATTTATAACTTAGGAAACTAAAATTAATCAACTATAAAATATATTTATAATGAACATCCCATCTGAATTAAAGTACACTAAAGACCACGAATGGATTAAAATTGAAGGAGATACAGTAACAATAGGTATTACTGATTTTGCACAAGGAGAATTAGGAGATATCGTATATGTAGATGTAGATACATTAGATGACACTATTGAAAGGGAAGATGTTTTTGGTTCTGTAGAAGCCGTAAAAACTGTTTCAGATTTATTTATGCCTTTAACTGGAGAAGTAATTGCATTTAATGAAGGTCTAGAAGATGAACCAGAGGTGGTTAATAAAGACCCCTATGGAGAAGGTTGGATTATTAAAATTGCACTTTCTGATACATCACAATTAGACGATTTACTAGATGCTGAAGCTTATAAGAATCTTATTCAAGGATAGGTCACTCATTGTTGCAATTGGGATTACCATTTTTATTGGTTATTTAAGTTTAATAAAAATGCCGACAACTAACGTTGGAATTTCTAATTTAGATAAGGTCTATCACATAATAGCATACTTTACCTTGACATTATTTTGGTTGCTTAGTTTTCCAATAGCTGTTAAGATGGGCAAAGTGAAATATCTTATTGCAACAGCTTGCGTTATTTACGGCATAGTTGTTGAGGTTTTACAAACAACATTTACTGCTTATAGAACAGCCAGCTTACTTGATGTTCTTGCAAATACAGTTGGGGTTTTTGTAGCATTGTTAATAATTAACTCAGTTTATAAAAAAATTGATGCTATTTAACTTTAATACTTGCGTAAGTCGTAAGAAATTAATTACATTAGCGAACTATTAAAAAAAACATTTAGGATGGAAATTAAGAAAAATCCAAAATCAAACTTAGAAAATTACTCAAAGTTGTTTATTCAGCTAGGGTTGGTTTTAGCTCTTTTTGTTACGTATGTAGCAATGGAGAATAAAACATATGATAAGGTTGTGGATACGTTTGGAGACGCAAATATGCAAGATGAAATGGATGAAGATATTCCAATTACAGAACGTATAGAGCCAGTTAAGCCAAAAGCACCGCCACCACCAGCACCAGAAAAAATCGAAATCGTTGAAGACGAAAAAGAAGTTGAAGAAACAGTAATTGAAACTACTGAGACTGATGAAACTGAGGCTGTTGAAGTAGAGGAAATAGAAGAAGTAGAGGAAGTAGATGAAGTGATTGAAGATGTTCCATTTTCAATTATTGAAGAAGTTCCTGTTTTTCCAGGATGTAAAGGTTCAAGAGCTCAGAAAATCAATTGCTTGAATAAAAAAATGAGACTTCATATCCAAAAAAAGTTCAACAGTGATTTAGCTGGAGATTTAGGATTGTCTCCTGGGAAAAAGAAAATTATCATATTTTTTAGAATAGATCCAAAAGGAAATATTACTGAAATTCAAGCAAGAGCACCTCACCCAAGATTAAAGAAAGAAGCAATTAGAGTAGCGAAATTGTTACCTAAGATGATTCCAGGGAAACAAAGAGGGGTTCCAGTAGGAATGAAATATACATTACCAATCTCTTTTAATGTAGAGTAGTAAAAGTATTCAAATAAAATATAAAAAGAGCAACCTACTTCGGTTGCTCTTTTTTATTGGCTTTTTTTGAAATAGTATAGTTGTAATATTAAAAGCTAGTTATAAAAAAGAAGTGAATAGAATTATAACGGAACTCCCAGATTTAACTGCAGGAATGTAAAGGGAAATTCCAGTAAATGTTAAGTTTACTTTGCCAATTTCGTTTAAGATAGAATAACAGTACTATATCTCAGTGAAATATCACTGAGTTTTTTTATTTAGTAGTGAGCTATTTACTATTTTTGTTAGATAATATTTCACCTATGAAGCTCATTCATTATTTAGATTCTACGTATTTAAAAACACCCCAACAAGCAAATTTATCAGAAGAACAAACCCAAGTGAAAATTGTTCAGTTAGTTGAAGAGGCTATTGCGTATGATTTTAAGTTGGTGATGATTCGTGCTAATTATATTTCTTTAGCAAAAGAATTGATTGCCAATGAAAGTTCAAATGTTTTAGTGGGCACAGTAATTGGTTTTCATGAAGGAACTTTTTCTTTAGATGAAAAGCTAATAGAAGCGCAAAAAGCAATAGATTTAGGAGCCGATGAGCTAGATTATGTAACCAATTATGAAGCGTTTAAAAAAGGGAATCATTCATTAGTACAAGAAGAAATTATAAAAGGAACTGAAATTGGGTTAAAAAACAATAAGGTAGTAAAATGGATAATAGAAGTTGCAGCTTTAACAGACGATCAAATAGCAGGAATTTCAAAATTGATAAAAGAAATTGTAATAGAAAATTTTGGTACTCAAAAGGCTAAAAATGTTTTTGTAAAATCTTCAACCGGATTTTATAAAACAAAAGAAGGTAAACCAAACGGAGCAACATTTCAGAGCATAAAAATTATGTCAGAAAATGCAAAGCCACTAAAAATTAAAGCAGCCGGAGGAGTTAAAACAAAGAACGATGCATTAAAAATGATTACTTTAGGAGTCGAAAGAATTGGAACTTCGTCTGCAAAGCAAATTATTGATGAAGATAAAATAAATTTAGAATATTAAATGAAGAGATATAAAGCACATGAATCTGCAGTCATTGATGAGGGTTGTGAAATAGGAGAGGGAACAAGTATTTGGCATTTTAGCCATATAATGCCCAATTGTAAAATAGGAAACAACTGTAATATTGGACAAAACGTAGTAATTTCTCCAGAAGTGGTATTGGGCAATAATGTTAAGGTGCAAAATAATGTTTCTATTTATACAGGAGTTATTTGTGAAGACGATGTCTTTTTAGGGCCATCAATGGTTTTTACAAATGTAATTAATCCTAGAAGTGCTGTAAATAGAAAAAATCAATACTTGAAAACCATTGTAAAAAAAGGAGTGAGTATTGGTGCAAATGCAACCATTGTTTGTGGAAATGATATTGGAAAGTTTTCCTTTATTGGAGCAGGAGCAGTTGTTGTAAAAGAAGTTTTACCTTATGCATTAGTTGTTGGGAATCCATCAAAACAAATTGGCTGGATGAGCGAATATGGGCATCGATTAGATTTTAATGAAGATGGTATTGCAGAATGTCCAGAGAGCAAAGAGAAGTATCAATTAAAAAACAATAGCGTTACCAAATTGTAATTAAAAACGAATGAAAAAAAGAATTCTACTTTTTATGCTGTTAATTCCAGCATTAATAGTTGCGCAATCAGAAAAACATCCAGAATTTAACGAGTGTAAAAATCAAGATCTTAAGGAGCTAGAATTGTGTTTTTATAAGCAAACAAAAGAGTTGTTTTTTAAAGAATTTAACTCGCCCGTTATTCTTGAAAGAGAACAATATACAGCAAATGTAACAGCTGTTTTTGTGGTTACTAACACTGGAAATTTCAAATTAATTTATGTAAACTCACCTTATAAAGAGTTGCAAAAAGAGGTTGAAAGAGTCTTTAAGACCTTGCCAACAATAGCACCAGCAAAATATAATAACCATAGTGTTGAAATGCGTTTTGCTTTGCCATTAAATTTCCCTTTACAAATTGGAAATGAAGTTGTAGAGGATATTGTAAAAGTTCAACCTATAGAAATTAGGAAGGCAGTTCAAGAAAAAACAAATCAAAAGTCATTATTTATAGAGCATAAAAGTCAGTTAAATATTCCTTTTAATCATCAGCGATATATCAATTACGAATATGCTTTAAACAAAGTAAAAAACACACATACGGCTGTAAAGCCATATACCTATAGTGCTATTTCTAATTATTTTGATTTGGACCAAGAGAAGAGTCAATTTTTAAAACCAGATGAAAGTACTTGGATAGGGAGAAAATTGTGGAACGAACACTTATTGGAGGTGCGAGGAGATGGATATTGGTTTAATTTAGATTTTCTTTTAGACGTGCAACTAGGGAAAGATAATTCAGATGTTTCTTATACATACAATAACTCAAGAAATTTAACAATTAATGGAGGATTGGGAAATAAACTTTCTTTTTCTGCAACCATTTATGAAAGTCAGGGTCGATTTGCAGAATATATTAATGAGTATATTTCAAACCCATCATTGTCTTTTAAGCCTGCATTTTCAGAAGGATTAGTTCCTGGAAGAGGGAAAGCAAAAGGATTTAAAGCTGATGCTTATGATTATCCAGTGGCAGAAGGGTACTTGTCATATACGCCAAATAAATTTTTACAATTTCAATTTGGAAATGGAAAGAATTTTATTGGTGATGGATATAGGTCGTTATTATTATCAGATACATCTTCTCCTATGCCATATTCAAAACTAAATTTGAGTTTTTGGAAACTCAATTATACAACTCTTTGGCTTTGGGGCACTGATGTAAGACATGGTGCGGTGGTTGATAATGAGCACGCAAGGAAATATATAGCAATACATTACTTGAGTATTAATATTACTGATAGATTTAATTTAGGCTTGTTTGAAACAGCAGTTTCCAAAGGAGATCAAGGGTTTGATGTAGGGTTTTTAAACCCGTTAATCTTTTATCGGTCTGTAGAATTTGGGCGAGGAGAAGATGCTGGAAATGCAATGCTGGGCTTAACCGCTAAGTATAAGTTAAAAGATAATTTAACACTATATTCTCAAATAGTCATAGATGAGTTTTCATTTGGAAAGATTAGTGATTTGGGATATTGGGGGAATAAGTTTGGGTTTCAGTTTGGAGCTAAATACTTTGATGCCTTTAATGTAAAGAATTTGTTTGTACAGGCAGAGTTAAATACGGTTAGGCCTTATACATTTGCTCATAAAGATCCTGTTCTTAATTACGGAAACTATAGTCAACCATTAAGTCATACTTGGGGAGCAAATTTCTGGGAAGCAATCGGGATTGCTAACTATAAATTTGATAGATGGACTGTGGGTGCTAAAATGGTGTTGGGGCAAAAAGGATTTGATAAAGGTGATGGAACCAGTTATGGAGGGGATATCTACAAGTCGTATTTAATTAGAAGAGGAAATTATGATAACGAATTAGCTCAGGGAAACAAAGCAACTATCTTTATGGCAGATTTTCAAGGAAGGTATTTATTAAATGCTTCTAGTAATTTAAGTATTTTTAGTGGATTGACCTTTAGGAGTTTTTCTCCAAAAATTACTACAGATAATTTTAAAGCATCAAATACTATATGGTTTTCAGTAGGTTTAAAGGCCGATCTGTTTAATTGGTATTTTGATTTCTAATTTTTTTTTTTTTTTTTTTTAAAACATAACAAGATTTATAAAAAACATGTATATTTGTATCGTGGTGTAAAAACCACTTTCTTTTTCATAGCAATTTTCCCACTCTAATTTTAGAGTGGGTTTTTTTATGTTCAATAATTCGATTTATTTTTTTTGCATAAAAAAAGTCTTAACAAATTAATGTTAAGACTTTAGTTGTACTCAAGATGGGACTTGAACCCATACGGGCATTACTGCCCACTGGATTTTAAGTCCAGCGTGTCTACCAATTCCACCACTTGAGCATTGGTATATTTTTAATTGAATAGAGCGAAAGACGGGATTTGAACCCGCGACCCCCACCTTGGCAAGGTGATGCTCTACCCCTGAGCTACTTTCGCACAGTATATTTTTAAGAACTAGCATGTCTTTCAATGCGGGTGCAAAGTTAAAACAAAAAAGGAGATACCAAAGATATTTTTAAATTTTTTTAAAAAAATTTTAATTCCGGTTTTTATCACTTAAAAAGTGCAGGAAATCGAGTAGAAAAAAATATCTTTGCAAAAGAATTGAAAATAATAAATGGACTCCATTTCATCAATAGAAAATAAGCCAACTTTTAAAGGTTTTGTATCAGATTTTAAGCAACTTACAAAAATAGGGTTGTCATTAAGTGTTGTGTTTTCTGCAATAGCAGGTTATTTACTTGCTGTAGATATTATTGAAGCACGAATTATTATTAAATTAGCTGTTGGTGGATATTTAATGGTAGGCGCATCTAATGCATTTAATCAAGTTATAGAGAAAGATACTGATGCTTTAATGAAGAGAACAATGAATCGACCATTACCAACAGGTCGAATGACTGTTAGAACCGCGTTAACTATTGCCGTTTTATTTACAATTATTGGAATTGGTATTCTGTATAGCATTAACGCAAAGTCGGCATTGTTTGGTGCAATCTGTATTTTCTTGTATGTTAGCGCTTACACTCCTTTGAAATCTGTAACACCACTCGCTGTGTTTGTTGGAGCATTACCAGGAGCAATACCGTTTATGTTAGGTTGGGTAGCAGCCACTAATCAATTTGGAATTGAAGCAGGCTTCTTATTCTTGATTCAGTTTTTTTGGCAGTTCCCGCATTTTTGGGCAATTGGATGGTTACAATTTGAAGAATATAAAAAGGCAGGGTTTAATATGTTGCCAATGAATACAAAAGATAAAGGAGCAGTTAAGCAAATTATCTTTTACACAATAATAATGATTCTTGTTTCAGTTTTGCCAGTTTTAAAAGTTACAGGAGAATTTTATATATACCCAGTAACAGCGGTAATAATTGCTTTAATTGGGAGCTCAATGTTGTTTTATGGAGTAAAGTTATATAAGACAGAGTCTAATGTTGAAGCAAGAAAATTAATGTTGTCTAGTGTGCTTTATATCACATTAGTACAAATAATATATGTAGTAGATAAATTTTTACATTAAATGAGTCAAGAAAGTTTAAAATCAGAATTAAAAACAGCAAAGCAAAAATCAGCAAAACCTATGTTATGGGTTTCAATGATTAGCATGACAATGTTCTTTGCTGGATTAACAAGTGCTTATGTTGTAAGTAGAAAAAGAGAAGATTGGGTTTCTTTTGATTTGCCAACAGCGTTTTACATCAGTACAATTTTAATTGTATTAAGCAGTATTACTTTTATTTTGTCTCAAAGATTGCTTAAAAAGAACAACATAAAAGCTAGTTTTTTATTATTGATACTTACCTTGTTTTTAGGAATTGGGTTTATTTACTTTCAATATGAAGGTTTTAATAACCTTAAGAGTATAGGTCTCTTTTTTACAGGACCAAACAGTACTGTATCAACATCATTTATTATTGGAATAACTTTTATGCATATTTTACACCTAATTGCGGGTTTAATTGTGCTATTAGTTGTAATTTATAATCATTATAAATCTAAGTACACCGCTACTGAATTGCTTGGTTTTGAGCTAGGTGCAATATTCTGGCATTTTGTTGGAGTGCTATGGATTTATCTATTTTTCTTTTTCTATTTTATTAGATGATGAAAATTATGTAATTTTGACAAACTATTTTAAAAAATAATTAACATAGATATTTATGGGAGCAACTATTGCTGCAAAGACTGACAAAAAAGCTACTTGGAGTGGAGGCGGAGAAAAGCCTTTTGGAGCTAGCTACGGAAAAATGATGATGTGGTTTTTTATCGTATCAGATGCATTAACTTTTTCTGGTTTTTTGGCCGCTTACGGTTTAACAAGATTTAAATTTATTGATTCTTGGCCAATTGCCGATGAGGTATTTACTCACTTTCCATTTTTACACGGCGTACATGCACCAATGTACTATGTAGCATTAATGACATTTATTTTAATCTTTTCTTCTGTGACGATGGTTTTAGCAGTAGATGCAGGTCATCAAATGAAGAAAAAGAAAGTAGCTTGGTATATGTTATTTACCATTATTGGTGGTATTATATTCTTAGGTTCTCAGGCCTGGGAATGGAAAAACTTTATCAAAGGTTCTTATGGAGCTGTTCAAACAAAAGATGGTAAAATCTTACAGTTTGTAAAAGACGATGGACATGGAGCAATGCATCAAATAGCCTTGACTGATTTTGTAGTTGGAGAAAAAGGAGATAGAGTTGCACATACTAGAAAGAATGGTTTATGGTTTGAAAGTGGTGAAACATTGTCAACCTATTCATTAAATCAAGTTGTAAACTCATACAGTCATGATGCTTCTGTTCAAATTAGAATAGAGAAAATAGATCCTGCTACCAAACAAAAAATAATACTTTCTAGAGAAGAAGGTTCTGCTTATTTATTAAAAGCGAAACAAGTAGTAGAGGGAGCAGATCTTCAAGTAAACGAATATGGAAATCCAATTTTTGCAGATTTCTTTTTCTTTATTACAGGTTTTCACGGATTTCACGTATTTACGGGAGTATTGATTAATATCATTATCTTCTTTAATGTAATCATAGGGACCTATGAGCGAAGAGGACATTACGAAATGGTTGAGAAAGTAGGGTTATATTGGCACTTTGTAGATTTAGTTTGGGTATTTGTATTCACATTCTTCTACTTAGTATAATTTAAAATAACAGACAAAACATGGCACACGCACACGAATCAAATACAGGTAGAATCTGGAAAGTTTTTGGAATTTTATCTTTAATAACTATAGTAGAAGTAGGTTTTGGTATTGTTAAACCAGCATCATTACACTTGACTAGCTTTTTAGGAACAAGCCCATTAAATTGGATTTTCATCATTTTAACCCTTGCTAAAGCGTATGGGATTACATGGGCATTTATGCATATGGAAGGTGAAAAAAAATGGTTTAGACGCTCTGTTGTTTGGACAGCCGTATTCTTAATCAGTTACCTTGTAACATTACTTTTAATAGAAGGTGATTATTTATACTCTACATTGGCACCACTTGTAAAATGGTAATTAAATAAAATATATAAGGTGGTTTTTACCACCTTTTTTTTTGCATCATGGAGAAAAACAAAATCAAAAAAGGATTCATTTTATCGGTACTCTTTTTAGGCCCATTAATTTTTTATATTTTCCTTTCATTAGGTATTTACAATCATGCTAATTTACCAATACTTACAGAAAAAGTAGAAAACATTAAAGGAGATGTTTCCTTTAAAGATCATTTTTCTGTTGTGAGTTTCTTAGGTTCTGACTTTGATAAAAACAAAGGAAGACTTTTTAACTTGAACGAAGTTATCTATAAAAGATATAGAAAAAGCCTTTATTTTCAATCGGTTTTGATTTGCCCAAAAGGAAGCGAGCCTGAGGTTGAATCTTTAAAAAAGAAGTTAAGAACTTATACAGATATCCAGAATTGGAAATTTGTTTTTATGGATGCAAATGAAATTAAAGCAGTTTTCAATAGTTTCGATTCACCATATACAATCCATCCAAATTTAAGTTCAGAATACACATTTATTATTGATAGAGAACTGCGTTTAAGAGGACGTAAAGATGATGAAGACACAGACAATGGAAGATTGTATGGTTACAATATGAATTCTGTTAATGATTTAAAAAATAAGATGAAAAAGGATATAGAAATCATTTATTATCAACTTAAAAAATCATTAGAAAAGGAAAAACGCCGCAAACGAAAAATATAAAGCAATGAGCAAAAAGTATTCATATATAGGAATTTCATTCATCATTTTAATTTTTGGGATTTACGTGGTTCCGAAAGTGGTAAAGAGGTTTCAAAAAGCAGATTTAGTTACTTTCAATAAAGTTCCAGATTTTGAGTTTATAAACCAGAATGGAAATAAGATCACGAATAAAAATTTTGAAGGAAAAGTATATGTCGTAGAATTCTTTTTCACAACCTGTCCATCTATTTGTCCTATTATGAATAGAAAAATGATTGATGTACAAAATGAATTTTACGGAAACCCAAATTTCGGAATTGCATCTATTTCTATTACTCCAGATATAGACACACCAGAAATTTTAAAGCAATATAGAAAAGACCACAATATTGAGAGTAGAAACTGGCATATGTTAACTGGTAAAAGTCAAGAAGTAGTCTATACCTTATCCAACAAAGGGTTTAAGTTATTTGCTGGTAATGGAGATGGAGATCATGGTGGTTTTGAACATTCAGGTTTGTTCGCTTTGGTTGATAAGCAAGGAAACATAAGATCAAGAAAAGATACGCATGGAAATCCAATAATGTACTACAGAGCATTAGAAGAAAATACGTTTCCAGATCAAATAAAAGAGTTGAAAGAAGATATTAAGTTATTGTTAAATGAATAAAGATATTTCAAGTCAAGAAAAAAAATACAACAGAATAATTACAATTTTATCTATAGTTATTCCAGTAGCAGTTGCAGGATTGTTTGGTGTAAATTTACAGAAATTAGGTTTTGATGTTGAACCATTATCCTTTTTACCTCCAATTTATGCATCAATTAACGGATTAACTGCTGTGCTTTTAGTTTTGGCAGTTGTTGCAATTAAAAAAGGAAATAGAAAAGTTCACGAACAATTAAACACTTCTGCAATTATATGTTCTGTCGTTTTCTTGTTTATGTACATTGCTTATCATATGACCTCAGAGTCAACCAAATTTGGTGGAGAAGGAGTTATTAAATATATCTATTACTTTATTTTAATTTCTCACATCCTATTATCAATAGTTGTAATTCCGTTTGTACTCATAACTTTTGTTAGAGCCAAGTTAGGAAAGTTTACAGCGCATAAAAAAATCGCAAAAATCACTTTTCCTTTATGGTTATATGTCGCTGTTACCGGTGTTGTAGTTTATTTAATGATCTCTCCTTATTATAATTAATGATGAAAAAAAATATTGCATTACTACTAGTTCTATTTTTTGTTTTAGATTCCAATGCGCAATGCGCAATGTGTAAAGCTGTGGTTGAAAATGGAGGACTAGATATGGCAGAAGGTATTAACTCTGGAATTACATACCTAATGCTCTTTCCCTATCTACTTGTTGCTATTTTAGGATACGTTTTATTTCGATATAAAAAGAGACTTAAAAATTAACACTTGAATAAGATAAAAAAAATGTAACATATTCTATCTTTATTCGTCATATGTACAATGTTGAATAGAATAGTGTTCGATATTAATCACAAGTGTTCGAAATCAAACAGTTATAAAAAAAGAAAATTTAGGTAACTAGCTGGTAAACAATCGCTCATAATTTTTTTTGTTTTGGCGCATTGTTTGTGTTTAATAAAAAAGATAAAATAAAAACTAACAAAATTTAATAAATGAAAATTAAGGTCTTAGTAATAATTGCATTAGTAGCTTTTTCTTTTTCTGGAGTTTCTCAAAAAAAATGGGAATTGAAAGAAGCAGTAGAATATGCAGTACAGAATAACATAACAATCAAACAATCTGCATTAAATCTTGAATCTTTAGAGCAAGATGTAGTTGGTGCAAAAGGGAGTTTTTTACCAAACTTAAATGCTTCGTCAGGAGCTAATTTAAGTTTTGGTTCTACAATTGACCCAGTGACTAATGGAAGAATCTCTTCAACTAATTTTAGCTCTTCTTATAATTTAAATAGTGGAGTTACAGTATTTAATGGCTACAGACTGTTAAACTCTTACAAGCTTTCTAAGCTAGGAGTGATGGGAAGTAAATTAGATCTTCAAAAAATTATTGATGATATTTCTTTAAACGTAGTAAACTCATACTTAAACATTTTATTTGCTAAAGAAAATTTAACTGTATCAAAAGTACAGGCAGAGATTAGTAAAAAACAAATAGAAGTTGTACAAAACCAAGTAGATGCAGGAACTAAGGCTAGAGGAGAGTTATTAAACTCAAAATCTACCTATGCAAGTGATTTACAAAATGTAGTTTCTTTAGAAAACACATTAAATTTAGCCTTGTTACAGTTGGCACAATTATTACAATTAGATCCAACAAATTTTGATGTAGCTACAATAAATGTAGGAGCTCCTTCTGCGTCTCTTTTATTTAAAGATCCAACTACTATTTATAAAAAAGCAGTAGAGACAAGACCAGAAATTACAAAAGAAAAATTAAACATCAAGCAATCAGATTTAAATATTGATATCGCAAAAAGTGGTTTTTTACCAACATTATCAGCATCAGCAAGTGCAGGAACAAACTTTAGCCATAGATATACTTTAATTCAAGGTTACCCTGGAAATGACTACTTTTTTAACCAGCTAAATGATAACTTTGGTTATGGAGTTGGGCTATCATTAAGTATTCCGATTTTTAATAAATTTCAAAATAAGGTAAATCTTAGTAAAGCAATAATTAGTAAAGAGAAGAGTGAGCTTTCTTTAGAGAGCGCAAAATTAAATTTACAACAAACAATACAAAGAGCTTTCTTAGACGCTAAAGCAGCTTTAAAAAGCTACGAAGCATCAAAATCTTCATTAGAAGCGCAACAGGAAGCTTTTAAAAATGCACAAGAAAGATATAATTTTGGAGCAATGACTTTATTTGAGTTTGATCAAGTAAGAAATCGCTTGGTAAATGCAGAATCAACTTTGATTAGATCTAAATATGATTATGTATTTAAAACCAAAGTATTGAAATTCTATTATGGAGAATCAATTTTTTAGTACCCTCAAAAATTAGATAAAAACAAAAACCTCTGAGAAATATTCTCAGAGGTTTTTGTTTTTATAAGAAATCATTTTACTATTTAAAATTATTTAAAACGATGCTCTTTATTTTCTTGTTTAAATACCCCATTGATTTGTAACTGGTATGTTCTAATATTATGACAACTAAATCTTCATTTGGATACATCGAAAGTCCAGTACTGAAACCATTCCATTTACCGAAATGGTAAATTACTTTCTCATCATTTTTAGTGTCAATTCTAAAACCAAAACCATAAGGTACCTTTCTACCATATTTGGTTTTTCCTTTGGTATACATCATTTCTAATGATTCTTCAGAAATAAGAGTCCCATTATTTAAACCAACGATCCATTTATGCAAATCTTCATTAGTCGCATAGATGTTTTTATCACCAACAATTGCGTCATTGACAGTACCACCTATTTTAAGATGCCTCCAGCCTCTATACAATCTATACCCTTGCAATTGGTTCTCTTTTATGGGATCGTTTTTATAGCTATACACAAAAGAATTGTCCATTTGTAAACGCTCAAAAATGTTAATTCTTACAAAGTCAGAATAACTCATTTCGGTTATTTTTTCTATGATTGAAGCCAACACAAAATACCCAGTATTTGAATAATCAAAATTTCTTCCTGGTCTAAAAAACATTGATGCAGTACTACTAGTTTCAAAAAACTTCATCATCTCTAAATTGCTTGGAGGCTTGCTTTTATTCCACTCATGCTCTGCAACCCAAAAATATTTAGGTAAGCCAGAGGTATGATTTAATAAATGTTTTATAGTGATATTTTTAAAAGGGAATTTAGGAAAGTATTTAGAAACTGTATCTGTTAATTGCAATTGGTTTCGTTCAATAAGCATCATAATTGAAGTAGCAGTAAACTGTTTGCTTACAGATGCTAATTGAAAAACAGATTCCTTGTTTAGCGGTTTCTTTTTTCTGAAATCAGCCATTCCAATTTGATTCTGATACACAATTTTATCATTTTTAGCGACTAAAATTGCACCATGAAAATCATGTCTTTTATTAATCCTTTTAAGTAATGAATCTAATTTATGATGTACTTTTTTAGTTTCAGAATCTGTAAATCTACCTATAAGGAAAGAGGGTTTATTTTCTATGACACTATCAGTAACTGGTACTGTAGAGCTTAAATCAGAAGCTGTATTTTCTGTTTTTGTTGAGAGAACAAAACTGCTTAATAATACTATAAAAAAAGCAATAAAGTATTTTAGATATTTTTTCAAATTATTAATTAATGGGGCTTAATTGCAATAAAAGTACTACGCATTTTGGTTTTTTCAAAACATTTTTATCATTTTAACTATTAATTGTAAACTTTATGTTTTGTTTGATGCAAAATGTATCTTTGCCAAAAAGCACTCATTTGACCTATATTCTTAACATAGAAACTTCTACAAAAAATTGTTCTGTTAGTATTTCCAAAAATGGAGAGTTAATAGCAATTAAAGAATTGAATAATGGAAATTACTCACATGCAGAAGTGTTACATTCATTTATTAATAAAGTGATTGTTTTAGCAGGGATTTCCATAAACGATTTGTCTGCCGTTGCTGTTAGTAAAGGTCCAGGTTCTTATACAGGTTTAAGAATTGGAGTTTCCGCAGCTAAAGGGTTGTGCTTTTCGCTAAATATTCCTTTAATATCGATTGATACATTACAATCATTAGCACATTCAATTGCTGAAAAAAAAGGAGTTATTATTCCAATGTTAGATGCTAGAAGAATGGAAGTATATTCATCTGTTCTAGATGTGAACTACAAGCAAATAAGAGAAATTAAAGCAGAAATAATTGATGTGAACTCCTTTGCTACATATTTAGAAAAAGGGAACGTTTATTTTTTAGGAGATGGAGCAGAGAAATGTAAAGAAGTTATTTCGCATACCAATGCTATTTTTGTTGATGAGAAATATCCTTCAGCAAAAGAAATGTGCTCTTTAGCGTATGATAAATACAAAAAAAACGACATCGAAGATGTCGCTTATTTTGAGCCTTTTTATTTAAAAGATTTTATTGCCGTTCCTCAGAAAAAGCGTTAAACATTCTTTGGGACTTTAATGTCAATTTATATTTAATTTAATACTGTTTTTCTACCTTTTAATTAAACATTATAATTAGAAGAGCTAATATTGCAGGAATTGCTTGAACATAAAAGAGTCTGATGTTTTTTGTAGAGTAAGCTCCGTAAATACCTGCAACAATTACACAGCTTAGAAAGAATATACTTATATCATGACTTTCAATAATAAGTGACCAAATTAATCCAGCGGCTAAAAAACCATTATACAATCCTTGGTTTGCAGCTAGTACTTTTGTTTCTTCTGCAAATTCTTTAGATTTCAATCCAAAGGTTTTTATGCCTTTTGGTTTTGTCCACAAAAACATTTCTAAGACTAAGAAATATATATGTTCAAAGGCAACGAATCCTATTAAAAAAAGCATCAGTGTGTTCATTTTTGTAAAGTTTTAATTTGTTGAAAAGCTGTAGTTACATCTTCAGTTGGTAATTGACAGGTTTTGTTTACACAAACATAAATTAATGTTCTACCATTAACAAACCTGTTTTCTAATAAAGGTAAATTGCTATCAGAAATACTTCCGCAAATTAATTTATTGGGAATGTATTTTTGATTGATTTCTTTGAGTACCTTTTTCGAATTTTCACCACTTATCGCAATTTCAAAATACTGCTCAGTAAAATTGCTATATAAATCTAACCAATTTGAATATGCTGAGCCATAATTTTGAATGTCTTTGGTCATATTATTCAGCATTTGAGTACTTACTTTTGAATAATACGCATTGTCATAATAATGACTTAGCTTAAATAAATTTTTTGCCATCATAGAATTTGAAGAAGGCATTACATTATCTTCAACTTCCATTTTTCTGGCAATTAATTTCGTGTCTTTTTCTGAAGTAAAGTAAAACATACTTGATGCAGAATTGTAGAAGTGGTCAAAGCTAGTGTCTGTTAGGCTTTTTGATATAGACAACCACTTTTCATCTAAAGTCACTTCATAAAGCGAAATGAAAGCGTCAATAATAGTTCCATAATCTTCTAAGTATCCGTTGATGGTTGCTGTACCATTTTTGTAGTTGTGATACAATGTGCCGTCTTCTTTAAACATATTTTGTTCTATAAAGTTGGCGTTTTTTAAAGCAACATCTAAAAAATGAGAATCATTAAAAACACGATACGCATCAACATATCCTTTAAGCATAATCCCGTTCCAAGAGGTTAGTATTTTATCATCTAACCTAGGGTATTCTTTTTTCGATCGTTGCTTTAAAAGTGTTTTTCTCCAGTTTTTTACTATTGATTTTACATTACTAACTTGTAAGTTGTTTTTTTTAGCAAAGACTTCATCTGATGTATTTCTAATTAAGTGATAATTGTTTTTTTCCCAAAAGCCATATTGATTCACATTATAATAATCAGAAAATAATTCAAAATCATCTTTTAGAATTTTTTGTAATTCCTCTTTTGTCCAAACATAATAAGCGCCTTCTTCAAGTTCACCTTTATCATTTAAACTATCTGCATCTAGCGCCGAATAAAACCCTCCCGAAGGATCGAGTAATTCGCGTTCAATAAACTCTAAGGTGTTGTAAACCGTTTCTTTATACAATTCATTTTTAGTAATTAAATATGCATCTGCATATAAACTTACTAATTGACCATTGTCATATAGCATTTTCTCAAAATGTGGAATATGCCATTTTGTATCGACTGAATACCTTGAGAAACCACCACCAACTTGATCAAAAATTCCTCCTAACGCAATCTTAGTCAAAGTGTTATTAACATAAGTTTTTAAAGAATTAAAATTATTCTGATAGGCGTATCTTAGTAAGAAATGATAATTATTAGGCATCGGAAACTTAGGCGCTTTGTTTAGCCCTCCTAAATCATCATCAAAATAAATACTCCATTTTTTTACCGTTTCATTAAGATATTCTTTAGTAAAAGAAACCTTTTCCTTGTTTATAGAAACCAAGCCAGATTGTTGAATTCCAGCTGTTAACTTCTCAGCATATTCAATCACTTTTTCTGGATTCTTATTGTACAAATCTCCAATTTGCTGCAGCGTTTGCATCCATTCTTCTTTTCTAAAATAGGTGCCGCCCCAAATTGGTCTTCCGTCTGGTAATGCAATGCAATTTAAAGGCCAACCGCCACTTCCTGACATTAACTGAACGGCATTCATGTAAATTTGATCTACATCTGGTCTTTCTTCTCTATCAACTTTTACATTGATAAAATACTCGTTCATGATTTTTGCTACATCTTCATTCTCAAAACTTTCTTCTTCCATAACATGACACCAATGACAAGAAGAATATCCAACAGAAATTAATAACAATTTATTCTCTTTTTTTGCCAATGCCAATGTTTCATCATTCCAAGCATACCAGTTTACAGGATTGTGCGCATGTTGCAACAAGTATGGGCTCGTTTCTTTAATAAGATTATTCGTGAATTTATGTGTAGTCATGTTTTTATTTTTGCATGAAATAATCAACAATACAATTGGAATAAAGAAGTAAATTTTTTTGATCATTTCGTTAAGAGAATTTTATCAAAGGTAAAAATATTTTATGCTTAATAAAAGTGTAATGTTAATGGGGTGTTCATTAATGATTATTTAATATTCCTCTTACTTTAATATAATGTTCTTGTCTGATATTTGCATTGTAAATTTATAAAGTTACAGTATTTCATAACGTATTTAGTTTTTGTCGACTTTAGGTATGAATACAGCCATACTGCCTTCGGCCGAAGGCAGTTTTGTTGTTGCTATAATAATAATTTGGAAACATTAAATTAACATTAGTATTGGTTCTTTGCAGCGACAAAAACGAATACAAATGAAATTTTATATTAAAACTACAGTAGCTTTGTTGCTGTTTGTTAGTGTGTTAAGTGCTCAAGAAGCAAATTCACCAAAATTTGGTAAAGGACTGTTTAACCTTGTAGGAGAAGATAATTCTTGGTCAATGAATATTGGTGCTAGGATGCAATTTTTAGGAACTTCTATTTGGGATGCTAACTCTAATGGCTTATCAAATCAAGAAACTTCGATGTTAGTTAGAAGAGCGAGATTAAAATTTAGTGGTTTTGCTTTTAGCCCAAAGTTAAAATACAAATTAGAATTAGGACTTTCTAATAAAGATATTGGAGGAGCTTCAGAATTCACTAATAATTCACCTAGATATATTTTAGATGCAGTATTAAAATGGAATTTCCACGACAACTTTGTCTTATGGGTTGGTCAAACCAAATTGCCAGGAAATAGAGAGCGAGTTGTTTCTTCTGCAAACATGCAATTGGTTGATAGATCTTTATTAAATAAAAGATTCAATATCGATAGAGATATGGGAATTCAATTAAGACATCATTTTAATGTTTCAGATAACTTTATCATAAAAGAAATATTTTCTATCGCACAAGGAGAAGGAAGAAATGTAACTACTGGTAATTTAGGAGGATTACAATATACTGCTAGAGTAGAATTGTTACCTTTTGGAAACTTTACAGGTAAAGGAGATTATATAGGTGGAGATTTAAAAAGAGAAAAAACTGTAAAGTGGGCTTTGGCTGCAAGTTACGATCTAAATAATAACGCTGTTAAAAATAGGAGTAATCAAGGTTCTTATATGAAAAATGATATTGGTTTTTTTGAAACCAATATCTCAACACTATTTATTGATACCATGTTAAAATATAAAGGGTTTTCTTTTATGGGAGAATATGCATTAAGAGATGCAAAAGATCCATTGGCAAAAAACTCAGATAATAGTTTAACTGGAGATAAAGTACAAACAGGAAATAGTTTAAACTTAGTGAGTGGCTATTTATTTTCAAAAAATTGGGAGGTAACAGGAAGATACACCAATGTTAACTACGATCAATTTTTAGGGAAAGGAGCAGAGAATCAATATACAATTGGTCTTTCTAAATATTTAGTAGGACATAAGTTAAAAGTGCAAACAGATATTAGTTATTTAGATTTGGTTTATAAAACCAATCAAGTCATGTGCAGATTGCAAATAGACATTCATTTCTAGAAACAAAAAGTTAACATAGGCATAACATTTGAACGTGAGCGTGTTTATACATTTGTAAAACAAAAATTAAAAAAACAAACATGGAGAATCCATATATTTTAATGCTTATTGCATTAACAATTTTAGCAGTAATCGACCTAGTAGTAGGAGTTAGTAATGATGCTGTTAACTTTTTAAATTCAGCAATTGGTTCTAAAGCAATACCAGTTAAAAAGATATTAATCATTGCCAGTTTAGGAGTCTTTGTAGGTTCTGTAACTTCAAGCGGAATGATGGAAGTCGCTAGAAAAGGAATCTTTGTTCCAAGCGAATTTTACTTTAATGAAATCATGTACATTTTTATGGCTGTAATGATTACAGACATCTTATTACTAGATGTTTTTAACTCATTAGGGATGCCAACCTCTACAACCGTTTCTATTGTGTTTGAATTATTAGGAGCTGCAGTAGCAATGGCATTGATAAAAATTTATACTACAGACTCTGGAGAAACAGCTGCAAATCTTGGAAAATATATCAATACAGAAACAGCAATGTTTATCATCTTTGGTATTCTGCTCTCTGTTGTCGTCGCTTTTTCTGTTGGAGCAATTGTCCAGTTTGTTTCTAGATTAATTTACTCATTTCATTTAGAAAGTAGACCAAGTTATGTAAATGCATTGTTTGGAGGATTTGCAATTACTGCAATTACTTATTTTATAGTTATTAAAGGTTTAAAGGGAACACCATTTTATAAAGATATTAAACACTTAATTGAAGGGAACCTAATGTTGATTATCACTATTGGATTTGTCTTTTGGTCATTAATATCTCAATTTTTAATCAAAGTATTTAAGACAAATATTTTAAAACTAATTATTGGAATTGGAACTTTTTCTTTAGCATTAGCTTTTGCAGGTAACGATTTGGTAAACTTTATTGGTGTACCTATTGCTGCTTGGGATTCATACGCTGCTTGGCAAAGTTCAGGGGAAGCTGCGACAAGTTTTTCAATGGCAGTTTTAGATAAAAAAGTGCCTGCAAACTTTTGGTACTTATTAATTGCTGGAGCAATTATGGTAGTTACCATTTGGACCTCGAAAAAAGCAAAAACAGTAATTGAAACCGGAATTAATTTATCACGTCAAGGAGAAGGACATGAGAAGTTTCAGCCAAACCCAATGTCTAGAGTAGTAGTTAGAGCTGCGATGGGATTAAATATGGGGATCAGTTATGTTTTTCCAAAAAAGACCTTGGCTTTTGTAGATTCTAAATTTCAGAAACCTGTCATCACATTGTCAAAAGACAAAACATATGAGATGCCAGCTTTTGATATGATTAGAGCTTCAATCAATTTAATTGTAGCTGGAATATTAATTTCTGTAGGGACGTCAATGGGATTGCCATTGTCAACAACTTATGTAACTTTTATGGTTGCAATGGGTACATCTTTAGCAGATAGAGCTTGGGGGAGAGAAAGTGCAGTGTATAGAGTTGCTGGTGTATTAAATGTGATTGGTGGTTGGTTTATGACTGCTTTAGTAGCTTTTATTGCTGCTGCAACTGTAGCTTACCTAATTAATTTAGGAGGAATTGTAATGGTTGGATTCTTACTATTAGCTGTATTTGGGTTGATTGCAAGAAACTCTATCAAGCATACACAAAAATCAAAAGAAGAGAAGAAACAAATGCATATTGAAAGAGCAGAATTAATTACTATCAATGGAGTAATTGAAGAAAGTTCAGATCATATTGCAGAAGTTGCTACTCGTGTAAATAAATTATATACTAATGTGGTAAATGATTTAGCAAAGCACGATTTAAATAAATTACGTAAAACGGATAAACACGTTGGAAAGTTAAATGACGAAATTGATGGATTAAAAGATGGAGTGTTTTACTTTATCAAATCTTTAGATGACACATCTGTACAGGCAAGTAGATTCTATATTTTAGTATTAGGGTATTTACAAGATGTTGCTCAATCTATTAGTTATATTTCTAGAGCGAGTTTTAAACATGTAAACAACAACCATAAGAATCTTAAAAAAGGACAATTAAAAGATTTAAAACACATTGATAATAAACTATCTGATTTATTAGAGAAAATAAGTGATGTCTTTGAGAATAGAACTTTTGATCAATTGAACGATGTTTTAATTGAGAAGCAAGAATTATTATTGGATGTTTCTGCGTCAATTGAAAAACAAGTTGCTAGAATTAGAACAGATGAGACAAGTCCTAAAAACACAACATTATACTTTAGTGTATTATTAGAAACAAAAGATTTGGTTGGGGCTTTATTAAGCTTATTGCAAACCTATCAAGAGTTTCATTTAAGTACTAAAGAAATTAATAAATAAAGGAAAAGAGAATAATTAAAAAGAACCGCTGAGCAATTTGTTTAGCGGTTTTTTATTTTTCAAATTCGATGGCTAATAAGGCCATTTTAATTTCAGAGAAAGAATAGCTTTTGGTTATTTTTTCCTTCAAGTCTGTCAAGCTTTTAAATTCTGTTTCTTCAATTTCTTTTTGCAATTTTTTATATTTCTTTTCTGGAATTAATTCTAAAATATTAACATCACCAGTAGTGATATAACTTGACAAATGTCCTTCTATGGTTGTAATTGTTAAACTGCGTTCTGTAGCAATTTCTTTAACGGATAAGCCACTTTTAAACAACTCGAAAGTGATTTGTTTTGTAGGTTTTTTATCTTCTTTTTTCTGTTGATTCAAATGATTGATGCCATTTTCTTTGCAATAGCCTTCTATGAGCTCTAAAATTTCGTCACCATATTTTTTGACTCTAATTTTCCCCATTCCGTTTATTTTCAATAACTCTTTTTCAGTTCTTGGTAATACATCACATAGTAGGTATAATGTTTCTTGGGTGAAAATTTGAAAGTGTGGAATCATTTCTGCCTTAGCAATATCATCTCTTAAGCTTCTTAATTTTAAAGCAATAATGGGATCTCTTTTAGAAGCCACTTTTTTCTTCTTCGGTTTTTCTACATTTTGTAAAACTGAATTTGCTCTTACTTGTAAATAGGTTTTCACATTAAAACCAGCTGTCATTTTTTGAAGAGCAAATAACTTTTCTAATAATTTTTCTTGTAGAGAGTCAAACTGTTTGTCAAAATCTTTTTTTACTGCTTTATTATCTGTCGAAAATGAAATTGCATTCAAAGGTTTCAGAATGTTACTTTTTGTTTGTATCACAAAATAATCTACAGCTTTTGTAAAACGTTCTTGAACAGCTGAACTATTTTCTGGTAAATCTTCGTCTTCTGAAATTGTTCTTAGCTGAATTTTAAAGCCGTTTGCAACTTTTAACAGGGCTACAATTCCATTGTCTTTAATCATATCTAAATGATTGATGACTTCACCTTTAATACTTGTTCTGTTTTTATAAAAAACATCAATCAACCGTGTTGTAGGGTATAATAAAGGTTGATAATCGAACAATTCAGAAATCAAATTCAGTTGAAATTGTTTTTCAGAAGCAATCAATTGCTCTTCATCAGGATGATTTTCTTCTACGCTTTTAGTAAACGAACCAACCTTTGCATCATTAATAATGGCATTGTTGCTAATTTTTGTTTTTAAGACAATGCCTTCTAAAGAAGTACATCTACTCAAAGCAACATAGGTTTGTCCGTGTGCAAAAGAAGCTTCTGCATCAATAATTGCTTTTTCAAAAGTTAAACCCTGACTTTTATGAATGGTAATTGCCCAAGCCAAACGCAACGGAATTTGAGAAAATGAACCTGTAATGTCTTCTTTTATTTCTTTCGTTTCTTCGTTAATAGAGTAGTTGATATTTTCCCAAGTTTCCTTTTCTGTAACAATTTCATCTAGTTCGTTACCACATTGAACTGTAACGGTATCATTATTAAGGCTGGTAATGATTCCTATTTTCCCGTTGTAATATCTCTTTTCTTGCGAACTATCATTTTTAATAAACATTACTTGCGCTCCTACTTTTAGGGCTAAACGTTCATCGTTTGGAAAAGCATTTTCATTGAATTTACCACTAACATCTGCCCTGAAAAAAGCTTTTGAAGCTTTTAATTTTTCTAACTCAGAGTTATTAATTGTCATAGCTCTGTTGTTGTGTGTTGTTAATGTAATATAGCCTTCT
>CAJXVT010000017.1 GCA_913062575.1 uncultured Flavobacteriaceae bacterium
AATATCGCTCCAGTCAATAAAAACTCCAGTGTTATAAACTTAACGATTAACAATCCTGTTAAAGAAAAAGCAGTTGACTTTTTAAATGCCTTAGTAATTGCATATAATAAAGATGCTGTCTCAGATAAAAACCAAGTTTCTAAAAAAACGAAAGAATTTATTGATGGCAGATTAGAAATTGTAAAGGAAGATTTATCTGGAATTAATAACAGATTAAAAAACTTTAAAACAAAAAACAAGATTACTGATATTGAGGCGGAGTCTACGCTCATTCTTCAAGAATTGTCAGAAAGTAATAAGAGTATACTTAATACGAGCATTCAGTTTATTTTAGTTAAAGCGTTAAATGAAAATTTAATTAAAAGTAACAATGGCAAAGACGAAGTTTTACCTACTAATTTAGGTTTTCAGGATCAATCAATTGCCCAGACGATTATAGAGTACAATAAGCAGATAGCAGAAAAAAGGAGGTTATTAAGAACTGCAAGTGAGCAGAATCCAGTGGTAATTGGAGTTACCGAAGAAATAGAAGGCTTAAAGATAAGTTTGTTAAAAAGTTTAAAAAACTCAGAAAAGGTTTTAGATTTAAAATTGCAAAATCTTCAGTTAGAAGATTCAAAGATTAAGTCTAGAATTTCTGGCGTTCCATTGCAAGAATTAGAATTTCATGATATCAAATTGCAACGAGAAATCATTGCTGGTTTGTACACTTACCTTTTAAAGAAAAAAGAAGAGACAGATATTTCTTTAGCGGTTACAGTTCCAAATGCAAAAATTATTGACAAAGCCTATGGAAGTGGTAACCCTATTTCTCCTAAAAGAAAAATAACTTACTTAGCAGCATTATTGTTAGGGGGATTAATTCCTTTTGTATTTATTTATTTAAGATTTTTATTTGACACTAAAATCCATTCTAAAAAAGATATTTTAGATACGCTAAGTATCCCTTTTATAGGTAGTATACCAAAATCTAAATCGAAAGAAAAAATTGTAATATCTGGAGATGATAGAAGTAGTTGTGCTGAAGCATTTAGATTGATTAGAACGAATTTAGATTTTATGTTATCTAGTAATGATGCTACTTGTAAAACGATATTTATTACGTCAACAACTAGTGGAGAAGGGAAATCTTTTGTTTCAATTAATATAGCCAGCTCTCTAGTATTGTCTGGAAAGAAAGTGTTATTGATAGGATTGGATTTAAGAGCGCCAAAAGTAACAGAGTATCTTAATGTACCACATAAGAAAGGTGTAAGTAACTTTGTTTTAGATAGTCGTTTGAATATTGATGAATTAATTTTTCAAGTAGATGAGTTAAAGAATCTAGACATACTATCTTCTGGTATAGTGCCTCCAAATCCTGCAGAATTGTTAATGAGTAAAGAGATTGAGACTTTATTTAAGAGACTAAAAGAAAAATACGATTATATTGTAGTAGATACGGCACCAGTGAATTTAGTGACTGACACCATGCTTGTAGCAAAATACGCAGACATGTTTGTATATGTTGCTAGAGCTAATTATTTAGACAAACGCTTATTAGAAGTGCCTCAAGCCTTATATAAAGAGAAGAGATTGCCCAATATGGCAATGGTCTTAAACGACACCGACCCAAAAAACAGTAATGGTTATGGTTATGGTTATGGTTATGGTTATGGTTATGGTTATGGTGTTGAGGAAAAGCCGTGGTATAAAAAAATATTTAGTAAAAAATAAGAACAAAAAAAGGAGCAATTTAAATTGCTCCTTTTTTTATAGAAGTTTTTTATTGTTTCTGAGTAAATGAGAAATCGATTTTTTTGTCTTTTCTGTGCCTATTTCTTTAAGTAGTTCTATGTGTTTACTGTGGTGAACGTCTGTTCCAGCAAAATCATACATGTTTTCTTCTAATAGTTTATAGCTGATTTTTTGAACATTTTTACCGTAGTGTGGAGTTAATGAAAGTAAATTTAATTGAAATAAACAGCCTGCTTTTTTAAGCTTGTAGAAATTCTCAAAATCAGCATGGTAAAAATTATAACGCTCCGGGTGCGCTAGTATAGGCTTGTAGCCTTTTATTTGAATCTCAAAAAGGATATCATATAAATTAAAAGGAGCGTTAAAATAAGACATCTCTACAAGAATATAATTGTCTTTTAATGTCAGGATGTCTTTTTTCTTTAAAAGCTGCACAAATTGCTCGTCCATCATGTATTCTGCGGCAGAGCGAATCGTTATAGCATCAAGTTTCTGTTTTTTGAGCTCTACTCTTACTTCATTTAATTTTTCTTGGATAACAGTACTTGAATTTGGGTATATATCACCTAATACGTGAGGTGTGGTGATGAAATTTTTGATTCCAAGAGAACTCATTTTTTTAATCAGTTCAATAGAATGTTCTAAGTTTTTTGCACCATCATCAATTCCTGGTAATAAATGAGAATGTATATCAACAAAATCTTGAGGAAATAACTCAGTAAGTGGAATTTTCTTCTTTTTAAAAAATAACATTCATTTAATTTTAAACGAAATTACACTTTTAAAGGGAATAATTAATGGAAGATTTTAGTTATGATGTTTATTTTTAAAGTCGAAATCGATGTAGTTTAATTTATCGTAGGTTATTCAATTTTGATATGATATATTTGGAAGGAATAATTTGAAAAGTATGATATTAATAACAGATGGTGGGTCTACTAAGGTAGATTGGATAGCCTTAGATTCTAATAAAGAAGAAGCATTTAGAGTACGAACCTTAGGTTTAAATCCAGCTGTAGTTTCAGAAGAAGAATTAAGAAACAGAATTGTTAATATGTTTCAATTAATGAGTGTTAAGGAAGCTGTTACTGAGATCCATTTTTATGGAGCTGGATGCGGAACTCCAAAGCCAGTAGAGATACTGAAAAGCTTATTGAAATCAATTTTCATAAATGCTCAAGTTACTGTTTCAGAAGATATGTTGGCAGCGGTTTATGCCGTTTCTGGAGCAAACCCTGCGCTGGTTTGTATTTTAGGAACTGGTTCTAATAGCTGTTATTTTGACGGAAAAAACATAGAAATGAAAACAGCTTCTTTAGGGTACACGTTAATGGATGAAGCTAGTGGGAATTATTTTGGTAAACGGTTATTAAGAGATTACTACTATGATAAAATGCCGAAGCCAATCGCAGCAAAATTCAAAGCTCAGTTTGATCTAGATATCGATACCGTAAAATTTAACCTATATAGACAATCAAATCCAAATATGTATTTGGCAAGTTTTGCAAAATTTATGTTTGAGTTTAAAGAGGAGAAATATATAAAGAGAATTATTAAAAAAGGATTCTTAACATTCTTTAAATATCGGATCCTTCCATTTCAAAAACCAACAGATACACCAATCTATTTTATTGGGTCAATCGCATTTTATTTTAGAGAAATTTTAGAGAAAGTTGCAGCGAAATATAGCATGGAAATCACGGATATTATTCAGCGTCCAATAGATAATTTGGTAGCATATCACAAAGAGAAAGTTAATGTATAATAGCTACTATTCTCTCTAAAGCCATTCCTCTAGATCCTTTAATAAGAATGTGTTTGTTTTTTAAATTTAATGCTGCTATGTGTTCTTTCAATTCTTCAAAAGTTTTAATTTTTAAACTATTTGTTTTTGCTTGATAAAACAAACCTCCAACAAAAATAGAATCAATTAAACGTAATTTTGAGCAATAATCAATAATGTTTTGATGTTCTTGTAAGCTGTCTGATCCAAGTTCAAACATGTCACCAAGAATAACCATTTTGTCTTTTGAATTTATAAGACTGAAATTATCTAATGCGGCTTTCATACTTGAGGGGTTTGCATTATAAGCATCAAGAATAATTGTAGTATTGTTTTTTGTTTTAATTAGCTGCGAACGATTATTTGTAGGAGTATAGGTTTCTATAGCTTTTTTTATGTTGTCACTAGAGATGTTAAAGTACTCTCCGATAGTAATTGCAGCAGATAGATTGTCAAAATTATAGCCTCCCATTAAGTTTGTTTGAAGGGTTTCTCCATTAAACTCGATTGACACAAAAGGATTAGAACCTATGTGCTTTATTGTTTGGTTTAGGTTAATTGAGTTGATGTTTTTTGTTTTCTCAACTTGAATTTTATCAGATGTGTTTACAAAAACCGATTTATTAGTTTTATGTAGGTATTCATACATTTCTGATTTAGCTTCAATGACACCTTCTAAACTACCAAATCCTTCTAAATGCGCTTTTCCGAAGTTTGTTATATAGCCATAATCTGGATTGGTAATTGAACAAAGAAACTCAATTTCCTTATGATGATTAGCTCCCATTTCTACAATTCCGATTTCGGTACTTGGAGTCATAGATAACAAGGTTAACGGAACCCCTATATGATTGTTTAAATTCCCTACAGTTGCAGTTATGTTATATTGCGTAGACAGAACGGCATTTATCAACTCCTTTGTGGTTGTTTTTCCATTACTACCTGTTAAACTTATAATTGGTGTATTTAGTTTTTTTCTATGATACTTAGCAAGTTCTTGAAGTGTTGCTAAAACATCTTCTACTAAAATAATTTTAGTAGTAGTTGCATATTCTTTTTCATCAACAATACTGTAAGATGCTCCTTTTTTAAGGGCTTCAAGAGCAAAGGTGTTGCCATTAAAATTCTCTCCTTTAAGAGCGAAATACATTGTGTTTTTTCTAATTTTTCTAGTATCTGTATCTACTAAAAAAGACTCAGAATATAAATTATATAATGCTGTAATATTCATTTTTCAACTATAAAAAAACCTCATTGTAAATAAGATACAATGAGGTGAATAATTTTTAATATAAACTTAATTTTATCTTCTAGGATTCCTAGCTGTTCTTTTCTTGTAAGTCATAGGCCCAACTCTATCAGTGACACATCTAAAACCAATAAAATTAGTAGACATATATTCTGGTAAATACCTTCTTTGAGCAGGATCAAGCCAATATTCTCTATCGCTCCAGCCCCCTCCTTTAAAAACTCTTGTATTGTCGCTAATTAATGTTGATCTAAATTTTGAATCGTATTTATTTACAAGATTCCCGATACTGTCTCTTTCATCTCTCGGTGTTTTTGGAGAGTTATACATTGCAGGGTCGCTAGCAAATTGTAATAGGTCTGATTGATAAAATCTTGAAGAGTTTCTATCTCCATCACTTAAGTTAGCATTATTAGCAACTAAATAATTTCTTCTCATATAAATTTCATCCTTAGTAATAGGGATGTGTTTTATACTACCGGGTAAATTTATTGGAACAATTTTACCGTTCTCTAGTGTGTCGTACTCAACTGAATTATCATCAACAATAACAACTTTACCATCGCTATTGATCATCTTTTTAGTAAAAATATTACCTCTAAAGTAATTAAAGTCATTCGCTTCTACATCAATATGAGGTCTATATACATCTGAAACCCATTCAGCAACATTTCCAGACATATCATACAAACCAAAAGCATTTGGCGGATATGATTTGATTTTAATTGGAATATCAGAGCCATCACTACTCCACCCAGCTAAACCACTATAATCTCCTTTAGATTGTTTAAAGTTTGCTAATTGATCTCCTTTGTATCTTTTAGATTTGTCTCTAGTGTATTTTCCATTCCAGGCGTATTTTTTTCGGCCTTTAATGTTATTATATTCTCTGTTTCCAATGGTCGCTTTTGCTGCGTATTCCCATTCAGCTTCTGTTGGTAAGCGATACTTTTGAGCTAGTATTCCATCAGAAGAAGTTACTTGTCTACCAGTAAAAGATCCTCTTGGAGGTCTTGGGTCTCCTCTTTTTCTAGGGACATTACTTGGTAATCCTTTTTTGTAAATTGTAGAATCTCCATCAAATAAAGCATAAGGGTCATTTAAATACACATCAGTGTCAAATACATTTTTCCCTTTGAAGTCTATAGAATCCATTTTCCAAATATTCTTAATAACACCTTTGTCCATTAAGATCTTTAAGTTTACTGCATTTGTACGCCATTTACAATACTGAGTAGCTTGTAACCAGCTAACACCTACAACTGGGTAGTTAGCGTATGCTGGGTGACGTAAATAATTTTCTGATAACAAATCAGTATTTCCTAATCCTTTTCTCCAAACTAAAGTATCTGGTAAAATAGAAGTGTAAATATTCTTAAATTTTGCTTCTGAAGGAGGGTAGACATTTTTTGTGTACTGCAAAAATAATAAGTATTCTGCGTTTGACACCTCTGCCTCGTCCATATAAAAAGAACGAATGTGCATCTGTTTAGGAGTTGTATTCCAGTCAAACATAACATCATCTTGAACTTGTCCCATTGTAAATGTTCCGCCTTCTATGGAAACCATTCCACTAGGTGGTTTAGAACCTTCAAATGATTTTCCTTTTATATAGTTTCCATAATCAGGGTTGTTAAATTTCCAACCTGTTAATGAAGAAGTACATTCGGTGCATGTCTGACATTGTGTAAATGTCAAGCTAATTATTACTAAAAAAGTAAATTTCAATAAGTTTTTCATGTATCTTATTTAAATTTGTTTAGGGTTTTTATTTGTCTTGCAATTTACAATAATTATGTTTTCTACCAAGTTAATTAAGGTTTTTTACAAGTGTTGTTAATTATTCAAATTATAAACGATTGTTTTTTATGTTTATTATAAGTATTCTTGCATTAGCTTAAAATATCGTAATAGATACGGCGTTATTTTGTTAAACAAATGAGAAAAACACAATTCCTTTTAGTGCTATTTTTTAGCATTTGTAGCTTAAGCTATTCGCAGTCACCGAGTTCAGTGTTATCAAATGGTACTTGGTATAAGTTTTCTGTGGATACAACTGGTGTTTTTAAAATCGATGTTTCTTTACTTCAAAAAATGGGGATTAACATTACAAACTTAAACCCTAAAAACATTAAGGTTTATGGTAATGGAGGCGTGATGTTGCCACATCGAAATAGTGATTTTAGGTATGCTGATTTACAAGAGAATTCAATTTATGTTTCTGGTGAAGAGGATGGGGTTTTTAATGCTGAAGATTATATATTGTTCTATGCTAAAGGTCCACACGATTGGGAAGTTAATCCTGCTTTAGAAGCTGCGAAACACAGGCAAAATCTATATTCAGATGTATCCTATTACTTTTTAACGATAGGCCAAGAGCAAGGGAAAAGAATTTCTATATTGCCAGAAGTAACAGGTCCATCAGCAAAAATTATATCTGTTTTTGATGATTTTATCTTTTACGAAAAAGAAACTAGAAATTTATTTGCGATAGGAACTCAATGGTTTGGAGAAGATTTTAGTGTTGAGAACAATCAGAATTTTAAAATAGATTTTAATAATATTGATTCAAGTTTCCCATTGAAAATTACAGTAAGAGGAGCTGCAATTTCTGCCTTATCTTCATCAATGGATATTCTTGTAAATGCAAACAGTGCTTTTTCTATAAATTATCCAAGTGTTACAACTGGATCATTAACTTTAGGTTATGTAAATCACAATTCTTCTCAATTGTCAATTTCTTCATCTGTTATTGATGTCTCTGTTGGCTATAATAATAATGGCAATCCAGGAGCAAAAGCATATTTAGATTATATAGAGGTGCAAGGAAAAAAGCAGCTAATAGCAAATGGAAGTCAATTTTCTTTTAGAAGTTTTGAAGCTTTTAAAGAATCAGGTGTTGTAGAATATCAGATAAAAAATGCAAGTAATGTTTCTAGGCTTTGGGATGTTACGAATCCAATAAGCCCAAAAGAAATTACAAATTCAACAAGTGGAATTGATTTTATTTTTAAAGCGAATGGAGGAGTATTAGAAGAATATATAGTTTTGAATTCTTTAGATTATTTCGAACCAACAGTTGACGATAATTCGTTAATAAAAAATCAAGATTTACACGGAACGATTAAAGATGTAAACTATTTAATTATTACCAACCAAGAACTTGTTGGTCAAGCACAACGATTGGCAGATTACCATCAAGAGAATTCAGGGTTAACAACACAGGTTATTCAACTTTCTGAAATTTACAACGAGTTTGGTTCGGGCTCTCAAGATATTACAGCAATTAGAGATTTTATAAAACAAGTATATACGACGAATTCATCTACTGAAGGGAAATTGAAATATGTTTGTTTCTTTGGTGATAGCTCTTATGATTATAAAGATAGAATAACCAACAATAATAATATTGTTCCCGTATATGAATCTTATCAAAGTTTTAATCTAGCAACTTCTTTTGTTACAGATGATTATTTTGTAATGTTAGATCCCAATGATGGATTAATGTTGACTTCAGATACTATTGATGTTGCATCAGGAAGAATACCCGTTACAACTGTTCAACAAGCTGCAGATGTTGTAGATAAGATACTAAGCTATTACAGTAAAAATGCGTTTGGAGATTGGCGAAATACAATCACTTTATTAGCAGATGATATTGATCAAACAGGAGAGGAAACGTTACAGTTAGGAATGGAAAGAATTGCTGACTCGATTAAAAAAAATAAACCAGTTTTTAATATCAATAAAATTTATGCTGATGCTTATAAACAAGAAACATCTTCTGGAGGAGAGCGCTATCCGCAGGTTAATTTAGCATTAACCAACGCCATTGAAAAAGGAACGTTAGTAATGGATTATTTTGGGCATGGAGGAGAAGATGGGTTTGCAAGTGAACGAATTTTAGAGATCCCGCAAATTCAAGATTTTAACAACCCCAAAACATTACCGCTATTTATTACTGTTACTTGTGAGTTTTCAAGATTCGATAACCCATTGAGAACAACAGCTGGAGAATTGGTTTTTTGGAATAAAAACGGTGGAGCAGCAAGTTTAATTACAACCACTAGAGAAGTCTTTATCTCTACTGGGCAGAATTTTAATGAGAAATTGATGAAAATTTTATTAGAATTCAATAATGAAGATTTAACAATAGCAGAATCCTTGATGGCTACTAAAAATGGATTTACAAGTTTTCAGAAATTCTTTATTTATTTCATAGGAGACCCGGCGATGAAATTAGCAATTCCAAAGCCAAATGTTAAAATAACAAAGATGAATGGAATTGATATTACTCAATCTATTGATACTTTAAAGGCATTATCAAAAGTTAGTTTTGAGGGTATTGTAACAGACAATGCAAATCAGCTTTTATCAGATTTTAACGGTGTATTATCTACTACAGTTTTTGACAAGCCAATAGATAAAACAACATTAGACAATAATGGATTTGGAATTAAAATGAATTTTGATTCTAGAGAGAGTAAATTATTTAGAGGAAAATCTACTGTAGCAAATGGAGTCTTTAAGTTTGATTTTATTGTTCCAAAAGATATAAAAATTGCCTTTGGGAAAGGTAAAATGAGTTTCTATGCCTCAAATGATACTGAAGATAAATCGGGCGCAAATTTTGACATTGTTGTTGGAGGCATTAATCCTAATGCCTCAAGTGATACAGTTGGTCCTGAATTAAATGTTTATATGAATGATGAATCATTTATTGAAGGAGGTAATACAAATACATCGCCTAATTTAATCATTTCATTATTTGATTTAAGTGGAATAAATACATCAATAACATCTGTAGATCATGATATTGTTGCAATAATAGATGGAGACCAGGCAAATCCAGTCATATTAAATGATTACTATGAAACTGAGTTAAACGATTTTACAAAAGGGAAAGTAGTGTATCAATTAAGAGATTTATCTGTAGGGATGCATACCATAAAAATAAAAGCATGGGATACCTATAATAATTCTTCAGTAGCAACGTTAAATTTCATGGTTGTTAGCGATAGCAATCTAATTTTAGATAATGTTTTAAATTACCCAAATCCATTTGTAAATTATACTGAGTTTTGGTTCAATCATAATAAACCTAACGAACCACTAGAGGTGCAAGTTCAAATATTTACAATATCTGGAAAAGTTATCAAGACTATTAATCAAGCGATCCAAACTACTGGTAACCTGTCAAGAAGTATTCATTGGAACGGTTTAGATGATTTCGGAAACAGATTAGGAAAAGGAGTATACATTTATAAGTTAAAAGTAAAATCAACTATTAGTAATCAATTTTCACAGAAATATGAAAAATTAGTCATACTTTAGTATAAGTCATTGATTACATCAAAGCTAAAACCAACACATGAGAAAAAGTACATTACTATTAGGGGTAGTATTATGTTATTTTACAAATACAACACTACAAAGTCAAACAAACTCAATTACAACAGCTGCGCCGTTCCTGTTAATTACTCCAGATGCTAGAGCAGGAGGAATGGGAGATATTGGAGTCGCAACTTCTTCTGATGCATTTTCAATATTTCATAATCCGTCTAAAATAGTATTCAATACCAATCAAATTAGTATTGGAGCGAATTATACACCATGGTTACGTAATTTAGTTGATGATATTTTTATAGGAGGAATGTCTTATATAAATAGATTTAGTGAAAACGCTGCTTGGGGTGTAGATTTTAAATACTTTTCTTTAGGTAAAATTGAATTAACAGATAATATAGGGAATCCCATTGGAACAGAAAACCCAAATGAATTAGCTTTGACAGGAACGTATGCACTTAAGTTAAGTGAATCTTTCTCTATGGGTGTTGGTTTGCGTTTTATCCACTCAAATTATAAACTAAGTGTTCAAAATCCAGATATACAAGCGATCAATTCTTTTTCTGTTGACGTTTCTGGGTATTATAGATCTCCAGAAGAAAACTATGGAACTTTTAATGGAAGATATCGTTTAGGATTTAATATAGCGAACATTGGACCTAAAGTGTCTTATGTGCCAGGGAATGAAGATTTTATTCCGACAAATTTAAAGTTAGGAGCTGGTTTTGATTTTATTTTGGATGATTACAATATTATTGGGATAAATATAGAAACAACGAAATTATTGGTACCTACGCCTCAGCCAGATAACTCTGATAAAGATAAAGGTTGGATTTCTGGAATGTTTTCTTCTTTTGGAGATGCTCCAGGAGGGTTTAGCGAAGAAATGAAAGAATTTACTTATGCTTTAGGTGCAGAATATTTATATAACAATGCATTTACTTTAAGAGCTGGATATTATCACGAAAGCGAAATCAAAGGAAATAGGCAGTATTTTACTATGGGTGGCGGATTTAAAGCAAAAGCTTTTTCATTAGATTTATCATACCTAATGAACTCATCTAATGTGAATCATCCATTAGAAAACACATTGCGTTTCTCATTGTCTTTTGATTTAGGGGAAATTTATGAAGATTATTAGTACCTTCGTTCTTTCACGAGTTAAGTATCCTTATGAAAAAAATTAATGTAGTAGCGTCTGCTACTGTTTATGATGGTGTATCAGAATTACCTTCTGGCATTCAGACATTGATGAATAAAGCAATAGAAGCAAGAAATAATGCCTATGCACCCTATTCTAAGTTTAAAGTAGGTGTAGCCTTATTGCTAGAAAATAATCAAGTCATTTTAGGGAATAATCAAGAAAGTGCAGCGTATCCATCTGGAATGTGTGCAGAACGTGTTGCTATCTGGAAAGCAAGTTCGGATTATCCTGGAGTAAAAGTAACCCAATTAGTTATTACGGCTAGCTCTAGTAATTCAATTGTTGATAGACCTGTTGGGCCTTGCGGTGCATGTAGGCAAACACTGTCAGAATATGAGATTAATCAAAAAGAACCAATAGAAATTTATTTCATGGGAGAAGTAGGTCAGATTGTAAAAACTGAATCGTTATTGTCTTTATTGCCATTTTCATTTGATAGCAGCTATTTGTAATGAAACAAGATGTTTCTTCAAGAGTAGATATCCATTTTATAATTACTGAATTTTATAAGAAGTTAATTGCTGATGAAGAGATGCTGCCTTTTTTTGAAGAAATAGTGAAACAAAATCATTTAAAAGAGCATATCGAAATTATTTCAGATTTCTGGCAAGATATTTTACTTCATACAGCTACATATAAGAATAATGTATTACAAAAACATTTAGATTTTAATAAGAAAATAGCGTTTAAAAAAGCACACTTTAATAAGTGGTTGAATTACCTAAAAGAAACAATAGACGATTCATTTGAAGGGCAAAATGCTCAAAACATGAAAGACAGAGCAAGCTCAATAGCTATGGTGATGCAAGTGAAGTTTAAACTTTACGATTAATATAATTTTATGACAATGTAATTTGTGATTTGTTTAATATTATATGAAATTTTTAAGGATTTAACAAAAATAGATAAAAGGGTTCTGGCAGTTTAATAAATTAATATAAAAACCGTTACTTTGTTTAAATCCAACCCCTATACAAATTAAAAATAAATGAGTAATTCAAAAATTACAGGTACAGGTTGTTATATTCCAACAGTTATTCAAGGGAATGATAAATTTTCTGATCATCAATTTTTAAATGAGGATGGTTCAAAATTTGAAGCTCCTAACGATGTAATTATAGAAAAATTCAAATCTATAACAGGTATAGAAGAGAGAAGGTATGCAGCGGATAATTATTTAACTTCTGATATTGCTTTTTTTGCAGCTCAAAATGCAATAGAAAATTCAAAGGTAAATCCAGAAGAACTAGATTATATTATTTTAGCACATAATTTTGGAGATGTAAAAAGTCCAGGGCAACAAAGTGATTCAGTGCCTAGTATTGCTGCTCGTGTAAAGCATAAACTACAAATTGAAAACCCTAATTGTGTTGCTTATGATGTTCTTTTTGGTTGTCCTGGTTGGATAGAAGGAGTTATTCAGGCTCATGCTTTTATAAAAGCAGGTATAGCAAAGAAAATATTAATAATTGGTGCTGAAACTTTATCTAGAGTTGTAGATAAATCGGATAGAGATTCGATGATTTTTAGTGATGGGGCTGGAGCGTGTGTTTTAGAATCAACAAATGAAAGTGATTCAGGTATCTTGAGTCACGCTTCTCAAACGTTTGCTAAAGATGAAGTTGGTTATTTGTTTTTTGAAAAATCATTTGACTTAAATGCAAACCCTGATAAAAAGTATATAAAAATGTTAGGGCGTAAAATCTATGAATTTGCTCTAAATCATGTGCCACAAGCAATGAAATTTGCTTTAGAAAAAAGCGGAAAAGATATTGACGATGTGAAAAAAATATTTATTCATCAAGCCAATGAAAAAATGGATGATGCAATCATAAAACGCTTTTATAGGTTGTTTAAAATGCAAGCTCCAGAAAATGTAATGCCAATGAATATTCATGAATTTGGAAACAGTTCAGTTGCAACTGTACCAACTGTATTAGATTTGGTTTTAAAAGGTAGGATAGAGAACCAACAAGTAAACAAAGGCGATGTTGTAATCTTTGCATCTGTGGGAGCAGGAATGAATATCAACGCGATAATTTATAAGTTCTAAAAAGAGGATTCTTCTCATATTTGTGGTTTTTGTGGTGAGTGAAAAAAAATGAAAATAGATACAAAAAAATCTAAATTCTTGTAGTATTTTTGCACATGCAACAACACAACGTACTTATATTAGATTTCGGATCGCAATACACACAACTTATTGCCCGAAGAGTTAGAGAATTAAACATTTATTGTGAGATTCATCCTTATAACAAATTACCCAAAAACAGTAACGAATTTAAAGCAGTAATCTTATCAGGAAGTCCATCTTCTGTAAGATCTGAAGATCCACCACATCCAGATTTATCTGAAATAAGAGGAAAAAAACCTTTATTAGCAGTTTGTTATGGTGCACAATATTTGGCGCATTTTTCTGGTGGTTTGGTTGGTCAATCAAACACTAGAGAATACGGAAGAGCAAATTTATCATTTGTAAAGAATGATGAGGTTTTTCTTGAAGGAATAGCAATAGGAAGTCAGGTTTGGATGAGCCATTCTGATACCATTAAAGAATTACCAACTGGTGGTTTGCGTCTAGCAAGTACACACGATGTTGAAAATGCGGCCTACAAAATTGAAGGAGAAGATACCTATGCAATACAATTTCATCCAGAAGTATATCATTCTACAGATGGAAAACAATTATTAGAAAACTTTCTAGTAAAAATAGCAGGAGTAGCACAAACATTTACTCCAGATTCATTTGCAGAAACAACTATCAGGGATATTAAAGCAAAAGTTGGAGAAGATAAAGTTGTTTTAGGATTGTCTGGAGGAGTAGATTCTACAGTAGCAGCAGTTTTATTACACAAAGCTATTGGAAGTAACTTACACTGTATTTTTGTAAATAACGGATTGTTACGTAAAAACGAATTTACAGATGTTTTAAAGCAATATGAAGGTATGGGGCTAAATGTAAAAGGAGTGGATGCTTCTGAACGTTTTATGAAAGCCCTTGCTGGTTTAAGCGACCCTGAAGAGAAAAGAAAAGCAATTGGAAATGCTTTTATTGAAGTTTTTGATGCTGAAGCAAATCAAATTACAGATGCTAAATGGTTGGCACAAGGAACTATTTACCCTGATGTTATCGAATCTGTTTCTGTAAATGGCGGTCCATCAGCAACGATTAAAAGTCACCATAATGTAGGTGGTTTACCTGACTTCATGAAATTAAAAATTGTAGAGCCTTTGCGTATGATTTTTAAAGATGAAGTAAGAAGAGTTGGCGCTTCTTTAGGAATTGATAAAGAGTTATTAGGAAGACACCCATTTCCTGGGCCAGGGTTAGCAATCCGTATTTTAGGAGATATAACACCAGAGAAAGTAGCAATACTCCAAGAGGTTGATGCTGTTTTTATCAATGGATTAAAAGATAGCGGATTGTACGATAAAGTATGGCAAGCAGGTGCTATTTTATTGCCTGTAAACTCTGTTGGAGTTATGGGAGATGAACGTACTTACGAAAAAGTTGTAGCGTTAAGAGCTGTAGAAAGTACTGATGGTATGACTGCTGATTGGGTGAATTTACCTTATGAGTTTTTGCAGAAAACATCAAACGATATTATAAATAAAGTAAAAGGTGTAAATAGAGTTGTGTATGATATCAGCTCAAAACCACCAGCTACAATTGAGTGGGAATAATATACTAAGCTGGCATTTTTTTTGTTATAATAGAGAAAATTGCTAGTTTTAGAAACTTTTCTAAAACTAGAAAAACAGAGTACATGAAGCATTTTAAATTATTAGTTACAATTTTTGTATTTACCATTATTACGATTTCTTGCGGGCAGCAAAAAAGATACATCACATATAAGGTAAAACAAGGTGAAACGATGAGATCTATTGCTAGGAAATTAGATGTAAATACTAAAGACTTATTACGTTTAAACCCAGATATAGGTAGAAGACCGAAACCTAATACAGAAATCTTTATTCCAAGTAAAAACTCAGTTAATCTTAATGCAGGCACTGATAAAAAAAATGAAGACACTGTTGTTAAAGACACTATTCTAAGTGATGTTATTAATGAGATTGATCTACTAGAAGATGTGAAAAAGGATTTTGTCATTCATAAAGTCAGAAAAGGAGATACTTTTTACAGTTTAACTCGATATTACAATGTGTTAAAATCTGAATTGTTAATTCTGAACCCAGAGCTATTTGACGGTTTAAAGTTGGGAACAACAATAAAGATCAAAAAACGTGTAGGAGGAGAACTTATAGATGTAATTTATAAAGATAGTATTGCCGATTATACAGATGTTAAAGTTGCATTACTATTGCCTTTTAGAGCAGAGCTGTTTGATACGATTGCTTCGAAAGAGATTTTCAAGAAAGAAAGAATACTGAATAATATTGTTACCGATTTTTATTTGGGTGCAGAACTAGCAGTAGATTCATTGAGGAATAAAGGGATTAATGTTAAGCTAACAGTGTTTGATACTGGAGATAGAAATACAAAAATTAATGATATTATTGCAGATAAGTCTTTAGAAGATAAAGACGCTATTATTGGGTCTATTTATTCTGATGAAACTAAAAAATTAGCCAATACCGTAAATGTACCGTTAGTATTTCCTATTTTCTCTAGGGCGCAAACATCTTTTACATCAACAAGCATTGTAAAGACATCACCAGATAAACATTTATATAAAGAGAAATTATTGTCTTTTGTAGCCAAGCAGTATACCAATGAAAACATAATTATTGTTGGGGATTCTACTGTTGCTTCTATCACACAAATGAAGCAAATTTCTAACATTTTAAAGCAACATGATTCTATTAATGAGGTGCATGAAATAGTTCCTCATTATGGAACTATTGAGCAGGAACGCTTGTTAGCAATGATGAAGTCAGATACGACCAATATTAAAAATTGGGTAATTATAGCAACAGACAATGATGTAATTGCTTCAAATGCGATTGGTAGTTTGATTAGTTTTCCTGATCCACCAGAACCAGAAGACGAAGATGAAGAACCAGAAGAGAAAATAAATTATTTGGTAAAACTTTTTGGTTTTGAAAGACCAGGTTATGTTGATAATAATTCACTAGCTCAATTAGAGTTTGTTTACGTAACTGATACTTATATTGATGAAAGCTCAGATGCAGCAAATTTTTTTAACAAACAATATCTAAAAAAGAATAAAGCATTGCCATCTTATTATGCTACTCGTGGGTTTGATGTTGCGTATGATGTTATTATGCGATTGGCTTCAGGAAAAGAGCTGTATGATACATTTGCTGATGGAGTTTCTTATAGAATAGAAAGTAAATTCGATTACAATAAAAGACAATTTAGTATTTCAGAAAACAGAGGCTTGTATTTGTTAGAGTTTCAAACTGATTTGAGTATCAATAGAAAAGAGTAGTTTACTTTATTTATAAACTTACACAAAATAAAAAAGCTCCTAAAGTGTTGAGAATAACTCAGAAAATTAGGAGCTTTTATGTTATTTGAAAAAAAACTTAGATTTTCTTCATCTGTTGTTTCATCATTTTTATTTGCTCGTTAAGCATGCCTTGTTTGTCCAGTTTTTTAGCTTCATTCATTAACATTGTAGCTTCACGTTTTCTTCTCTTTGTCATTGCTATTCCTGCTAATTGTAATTTAGCCATTGCTAAATCGTGTCCCATAGACAAACCTAATTTTACAGCTTTCTTTAAATATTTTTCAGATTGCGACATGTTGGTTTGTGACAACATAATTCCGTGTAAGAAGTTATAATATCCTTCTTGCTTTTTAATTAAAGCGGTACTTGGGTTTTTAATATATCCAAGCCATTTCTGAGCTCCTGGGAAATTTTGTTTACGTAATTGTAAAAAAGCTAATAAGATAAATTCGTTTTTGAAATATAATAAAATGAATATACCCGCTAGGAATAGAATAGATATTCCATTCATAATGTGTCCTTGCCAAAACTCATATACAGACCAAGCAGTTACTAAGGCTGCAATTATTAATTTAAAGTTTTTATTAAACATAAGTTGTTGTTTTATTTAAAAGAAAGCAAAAATACATTTTCTTTTGATTATTTTCTGTGACTTCTAGTGAAATTTATTTTTTAAAATTTATATCCAGAAATTATTTTTTATAGTATTTTTTGTATTTAAACCATGCTGCTACTCCTAGTATGGCAACAAATCCAACGGAGTAATAAGCTGATGCTGGTGTAATCACCTTATCACCACTTGCATATGAGTGTAATCCTGATAAATAGAAATTTACACCAAAGTAGGTCATCATGATTGAAGCAAATACAATGATAGACCATAAATTAAATGTAAACCTACTTCTTAGTCCAGGAATTAATCGCATGTGTAATACAAAAGCGTAAAGCATAATGCTTATCAATGCCCAAGTCTCTTTTGGATCCCAGCCCCAATAACGTCCCCAACTTTCATTAGCCCACATTCCTCCAAGGAAATTCCCGATGGTTAACATAATAAGACCAACTGTAAGCGACATTTCATTGATAATAGTCAATTCTTTAATGACAAGATCTAGTTTCTTTTTGGTTTTTTCAGTAGTAAATAGAATTAAGAATAATGATAAGACTCCTAAAATCATTCCTAAAGCAAACGGACCATAACTAGCAACAATGATAGATACATGTACCAATAACCACCAAGAGTTTAATACAGGTTGTAGGTTTGCAATTTCTGGATCTAACCAATTCTGATGTGCAAATAATAAAATTACTGATGCTAAAAATGTGGTCGCTGCTAATGTTAAAGATGATTTTCTTCCTAAGATAAAACCAAACAACATTACTGCCCAAGCAACATAAATAATAGATTCATACGCGTTGCTCCAAGGAGCATTACCGCTAATATACCAACGTGATCCTAATCCTAAAGTGTGTAAAACAAACAGGATTATTATAATTCCTATAAAGCCTTTAACTACATAATTCAGTGCTTTTTTGTTAGAGAAAATTTGCGCAATAACTAAGAAAATTAATAACACTCCAAATAATCCATAATATTTAGAAAGTTGACTAAAAATACTTATTTTGTTATACGTGATCTCTAACTGTATTTGATCTTCTGAAGGAATTACATCAGCTCCAAATTTTCGCTGAAAGGTTTTAATTCCTGTTAAAACTTTATCTGCTTGCGAATAATCGTTTGTTTGTTTAGCTTTCTGAAGCATCTGCATATAAACAGGAACTACCTGTCTTACAAAAACAGAATCAGTCCCTTTAAAACCGGCATGTAAAGTTTCTGGCTGTGATGCCCATTTGTTTTCAGGTGAGTTAGGAATTGGGAAAATTCTAAATATACTTCCATAAAGTGCTTGATACACTAAGCTCACTCTTCGATCAATATTGATTAGATCTTTTTCAAATTTATTTTTTATGTTTTTTTTCTGAGATTCTTGAATCAAGCTTGTGATCTTATATTCACCTTTAGGAGTTAAAAAATCAGATAAACTAGCATGTGTTGCATTGTTAGGTATGCTTAACAATTCTCTTATTTGAGTATTTCCTCTTTCTAAGTAAATCATCGGAACTACTTCCCAGAATCTAGGGTTTTCTTTCATTGAAAGAAAAACTTGACTAGGGTTCATTCCTTTAAATGTTTCATTTCGAGTCACTTTCCTAACCAATTCAGATGCAAAAGTATGTGCTGGTTTCATTCTTCCACCAGCATCCTGTATAACCAAACTATTAAAAAGTTCGGCATGTTTAGCATCAACAACATTTGCTTTTAAAATAGAATCTATTTGTTGTCCAGTAACAGGGCGCTCTCTATGTTGGGCATTTATTGTTGTAGATAAGAATAAGAGTCCAAATAAGGTTAAAGCAGCTCTTTTTGCTCTAATTTTTTTCAATGATTTTTTTAACGAATCAAAACGTGTACCTTTTACAAACAAAATGCAAATCAACCCAAAATACAATAAGAAGTACCCAATGTAAGTGAACAATGTACCCCAATAATCATGGTTTACAGATAAATGAGTTTCTTCATGTTCTTTAGATAAATCATAACTAGACTGAAAAAGTTTATAGCCTTTATAATCTAAAATGTGATTCATATAAATTCTGTAGTCAAAAGTTTTTTCTGGTGATATTACTGTAACTTCACTAGCATAAGATGCAGCACTTTCTGATCCTGGATATTTTTCTAATTGAAAATCTCTTAATTTTACATGAAAAGGAGTTTCTATAGTTTTAGAACCGTATAATATTCTAAAATTTAAATTATCTACTGTAATTTTTTCTGAATTTTGAGTATTGTATTTTCCTCCAAGTAATTCAACTCTTTCTGTTTTGTTATTTGTAGTAATATCTAATACAATAACATCATATTTTTTATCATTCTTTGGTCCGCTGACCATTTTTAATTCACCTTTTTCTGCAGGTCTAGGAATCACAAATTGTAGTCCCGAAATATTGTGTAGTGATAAATAATTAAAAGAGGCTAAAGAATCTTTGATAATATTTCCTTCTGCTCTATCTGCCATACGTAGCCAAGTACCCTTCTCTTTAGAAATTATTTTTAACTCTCCATCTACAGTTTTAAAATTGATATTGGCGTTTTCTGCATCAACATCAAAACCAACTAAAATATTATGAATATTTTCTACCGTTCCTTTTTTAATATAATGTTCGTGTCTTGAGCCGCTACTTGATTCTACAAAGAATAAATATTCCTCTCCATTTTCATCTTCTATCAATTTCTTTTCAGCCCATGGAATATACTCTACTAGATCTATAGCTACTGGTTGATCTTTAAACTGAGTTGTAAAGCCCCAGCTATTTTGACCCCATGCAGAAAGCAGTATCGGTTTGTGGATGGTTCCCTTTTGCTCAGCATTATTATCAATAACTACGTTTAGGTAAGTAGTTTCTGAAATAAATTTATTAGTTACTTCTCCTTCTTGTATTAACATTAACCCTTCATAGCCAATATAACGTGTAATTCCAGCTCCAATAAGTATCAATAGAAATGCAGCATGAAATAGTAATACTGCCCACTTCTCTTTTTTGTACAGTCTGTATCTAAAAATGTTTCCAAAGAAATTAATTACAAAAAATATCATGATGGCTTCAAACCACCAAGTATTGTATACCAGTGCTTTTGATGTTTGTGTGCCAAAATCATTTTCTATAAAGGTTGCAACTCCCATTGCTGTTGCAAATACAAAAAATAGAACTGCCGTTAAACGCGTTGAGTATAGGATATTTAAGATTTTTTTCATCGTAAAATTACATAAGTATAAAACTCTGCAAATTTACGGATAAATGCTTGAATATACGATTGGATTCTTTGTTTTTTAAATGGAAAATACTGTTAAAAAACAAGGCTAATGTAGTTTTTTTTCAGGAAGGTTTAGCCAGCGTTAAAAATATAATTTTATTTTAATAATTTCTATTCAATGTTAACCAAAACTAGCTTAGGGACAAAGTAATTATTCAGCTACACTATCAATCAAAATAGTTAGCATATCAATAGCAGCTTGTGCAATTTTTGTTCCTGGTCCAAAAACACCAACAGCACCTGCATCAAATAAGAATTGATAATCTTGGGCAGGAATTACTCCGCCAACAATTACCATAATATCTTCACGGCCGTAGTTTTTCAGTTCTTCAATTACTTGAGGAACCAATGTTTTATGGCCTGCTGCCAACGAAGAAATTCCTAAAATATGGACATCATTCTCTATAGCTTGCTTGGTTGCTTCTTTTGGTGTTTGAAATAAAGGGCCAATATCTACATCAAAACCTAAATCGGCATAACCAGTAGCAACAACTTTTGCGCCACGATCGTGGCCATCTTGACCTAATTTGGCAATCATTATTCTTGGACGTCTCCCTTCTAATTCGGAAAAGTTATTTGCTAATTCTGCTGCTTTTTTAAACAAAGCGTCGTCTTTAATTTCTTTACTATACACGCCAGATATGGTTTTATGAACTGCTTTATGTCTTCCAAAGACAGATTCTAAGGCATCAGATATTTCACCTAATGTAGCTCTTTCTCTTGCTGCTTTGATAGCCAAATCTAATAAATTTCCTTCATTTGATTTCGCAGCTGTCGTTAAATTAGTAAGAGTTTGTTGAGTTTTATTGTTGTCTCTAGAAGCTTTGATCGATTCTAAACGTTCAATTTGAGATTTCCGAACAGCTTCATTGTCTACCTCTAAAATATGTAGAGGGTCTTCTTCTTTTAATTGATATTTATTAACGCCAACAATAGTATCTTGACCACTATCTATCTTTGCTTGTTTTTTAGCGGCAGCTTCTTCGATGCGCATTTTCGGAATTCCTTTTTCAATGGCTTTGGTCATTCCGCCCAATTCCTCAACTTCTTGAATCAATTTCCAAGCTTGATTAGCAATATCATCAGTCAATTGCTCTACATGATGACTTCCTGCCCAAGGATCTACCGTTTTGGTAATATGTGTTTCTTCTTGTAAATATATTTGTGTGTTTCTTGCAATTCTTGCTGAAAAATCTGTTGGCAACGCAATTGCTTCATCTAAAGCATTTGTATGTAAACTTTGTGTACCTCCAAATGCAGCAGCCATCGCTTCTATAGTTGTTCTAGCAACATTGTTAAAAGGGTCTTGCTCTGTTAAAGACCAGCCACTAGTTTGACAATGAGTTCTTAGTGCTAAAGATTTTGGGTTTTTCGGATTGAATTGTTGTACGATTTTTGACCATAACATTCTTGCTGCTCGCATTTTTGCGATTTCAGTAAAATGGTCCATTCCAATCGCCCAAAAGAAAGATAGTCTAGGTGCAAATGAATCGATATCCATCCCTGCTTCTATTCCTTTTCTTACGTATTCTAATCCGTCAGCTAATGTATATGCTAATTCAATATCAGCAGTAGCTCCAGCTTCTTGCATATGATAACCAGAAATAGAAATTGAATTAAACTTCGGCATGTAATTACTGGTGTATTGAAAAATATCAGCAATAATTTTCATAGATGGAGAAGGAGGGTATATGTATGTGTTACGCACCATAAACTCTTTAAGAATATCATTTTGGATAGTTCCAGAAAGCAGTTTTGCGTCAACTCCTTGTTCTTCTGCAGCAACAATATAAAAGGCTAAAATGGGTAATACAGCACCATTCATTGTCATTGAGACTGACATTTTATCTAATGGGATTTCATTAAATAAAATTTTCATATCCTCTACAGAGTCTATTGCAACTCCAGCTTTTCCTACATCACCTTGAACACGTTCATGATCAGAGTCATAACCTCTATGTGTGGCTAAATCGAATGCAACAGAGAGTCCTTTTTGCCCGGCTGCTAAATTACGTCTATAAAAAGCATTGCTTTCTTCAGCAGTAGAAAATCCAGCATATTGTCTAATTGTCCATGGTCTACGAACATACATTGTAGAATATGGGCCGCGCAAATATGGAGCGATTCCAGCAATAAAACCTTCATGAATAAAACGCTTTTCGGTAACTGCCAGAGTTTCTTTGATGTTTATATTTTGAACATTTTTTCTTTGCATACAGTAATAGCTTAGAGCTTCATTATTTTATACATTTTTGAGCCTAATATTTTATTTTCTTTTCTTTTTTTATTTATTTTTAAATTAATATTGATAAAATAAATAAAAGCAATTATTCCTATTGTAGAAACTCCAGCAATAATATAATAAAGAGTGCTACTGATCATGTTAGTCGTTCTAGTTTGCAGTAAGTAAATGACTCCAATAGTACAAAGTACAAATCCTGAAAAACAATAAGGAATTTTTTTCTTTAATTCTTTAATATCTTTTTTTATAGATTTCTGTTTTCTTTCGTACTGAACTATTATTTTTTTTTCTTCATCCATTTTTTTTTTCGTTATTTAAGCGCTCCTTTTCATAAGGTTCTGATAAGCGTTTTTTTAATATCGGGGGAAGCAATGTTTTTATTTGTTTTGTTTTTAAGAAAGGATACAACTCTATCTCGTTTTTCATTAGATCATCTTTGTTAGGCTGTTTGTTTGTTCCTAATAAAATGAGTTCTCCTTTATCAAATTTTTCTTGTTCTTTTGCTGCATTTTCAGTTATTTTTCTCTGAATTACACCAAGTTTTAGCTGTTTTAAAAAGCCTCCACTTTTTTCAATATCTTTAAATATTTGCAGTGCTTTTTCTGCTAATTGATTTGTTATGCTTTCTATGTAATAAGAGCCTTTAGCAAATGTATTTGCACTTTCTAAATAGCTTTCTTGTTGTAAAATTAATAATTGATTTCGAGCAATTCTTTCTCCAAATTCATTTTTCTTATGGTAAACACTATCATATGACAGGTTGCAAATTGTATTTGCCCCACCCAAAATAGCACTCATAGATTCTGATGTTGTTCTTAACATATTTACATTATAGTCGTAAATTGTTTTGTTACGTGAGCTTGGTTGAGCAAAAATAGAGGTTTCAGAATTTTCAATTCCATATTCTTTTAATAAAGACTTCCATAGAATTCTAAATGCTCTTAATTTGGCTATTTCAAAGAAATAATTACTTCCAACAGCAAAGTTAAAATGAAACTTTGAGGCCATTTCGCTTCCAAAATGATTTAAATATTCGTTTGCATGTGCCAGAGCATATGCTAATTGTTGTGTACTAGTAGCTCCTGCATTTTGATACAAACTTGCATCAACCCCAATTGAATTATTTGAATGACTTACAATTTTTTCAAATTCTGTATGATCAGATTTAAGGTTTTTAAACCAATTGCCAGTCTGTGCTAAATTGTTAATAATGTCTGTTTGAATAAAACAGGTTTTTGAGTCTACAAAATCTGAAACATTATTTACAAAATCTGAGTCTAAAAATTGAAATCTGAAATAGATGCTTACTTGAGTAAAATCAATTTTTTGAAGTGCTATTTTGTAATTGAACTTTTCAGTCGCAATAAACTCAATTGCATTAGCTCCTTTTTCAATAGCGTTTATGGCTATGTAATTCGCGATTTTCTCATCACTTATAAAAATAGATTGAGAAATATTGAATTTAAACGTTGAGTCTGTATTTGAGCTGTTCTTACAATCGTCTTTTGTGTAAAAAGGCTTTACAACAATTCCTTCATCTGTTTTCCATAAAAGAGTATCGTTATAATCAGCACCTTTTAAGTCAACTTGAATTTTTTGTTTCCAAGCTGAGGCAGAAGTTGTTGTGAATTTATCAAATAAATTAGTACTCATTATTTTTTTAAGGTATCAAATTCAATAATATAAATATCTTCGTTTTCTTTTTTCATTAAATATTTTTCTCTTGCAAATCGTTCTAACTGTAAAGAATCTTCAAGGTTTCTAATGGTTGTTTTATCCTCGTTTATTTTCTTTTTATAAAATTTTATAACTGTTTCTAGTTCATTAATTTCAGTATTATATTCTCTATGGACAAGGTTTGAGTTATCATCAAAAAAAAGCATCCAAACAACAAATGTGGTTAAAATAATTACATACCTATTGGTGCAAAATTTAACAAATCTATTTTGTTTAAACTGCTTAAAAGTCATTTATAGTTTATTGCTTATTACTGTTCTAACTATATCTATAGCAACATTATTATGTCTGTCGTTAGGAATAATTATATCTGCAAAATTTTTTGTTGGTTCGATAAATTGTTGATGCATTGGTTTTAAAGTGTCTTGATAACGGCTTAAAACCTCATTTACATCTCTACCTCTTTCATTAATATCTCTTCGTACTCTTCTAATTAAACGTTCGTCAGTATCAGCATGAACAAATATTTTGATATCAAAAAGGTCCCTTAATGCTTCATTGTTAAAGATTAAAATCCCTTCAACAATTATTACTTTTCTTGGGTGTGTTTTTATGACGTCTTTTGTGCGGTTGTGAGTAACAAAAGAATAGATAGGTTGGTTTATTGTTTTTCCCGCTTTTAAGTCTTTTAAATGGGCAATGATTAAATCAAAATCGATTGCTCTTGGATGATCAAAATTGATCTTTTTTCGTTCCTCATAGCTAAGGCTGTTTGTAGCGTTGTAGTATGAGTCTTGTGAGATTACACAAACTTCATCAGTTGGAAGTTCTTTAATAATTTTATTAACAACAGTTGTTTTTCCGCTTCCTGTTCCTCCTGCAATTCCAATTATAAGCATATTAGTTTGATTGGTTTTTCTGTGATAATTAAGAACAAATTTAATGAAAATTCGGTCAATTTAGAGCATAAAAAAAGTCCTTTCTTTTGAAAGGACTTTAAAGAGCCGATGAAGGGACTCGAACCCCCGACCTGCTGATTACAAATCAGCTGCTCTAGCCAGCTGAGCTACATCGGCTTTTGAAGGGTGCAAATTAAAAATATTTAAAGTTATTACGCAAGTCTTTTTTTGATTTTTTATAGAATTTTTTTAAGGCAATAAATTAGTTGTCAAAACAGGTTAAAATAGAGAGGGTTAGCAATTAGAATTGATTTGAGTTTTAGCATTGTTTTTGTTGACTAACAATTTTACAAACAAAAAAACTCAATATTGAAAAGAAGTCTTTTTGTTTGTGAAATTCAATAGTTTATTAAACTACTGTTTTTGTAAAATGATCTTTTTCGATGTCTCATTAATTTTCAAGATGTAAATTCCAGCAGACAGTGTATTTGGTAGCTTAATTGTTGTTGTTTTGTTTTTAGAGTTGTATTGTTTTAATTTGATTGATATTTTTCTTCCGTTTATATCTAATAAATAAATATTGTCAGATTCTTTCGAATTATAAATTGCAAAACTTCCTATTGATGGATTAGGGTACACACTAATTTTATCGGTAAACTGTTTTCCATTGAAAAATGAGGTTGCAAAATTAAATGCATCTACTCCAATTTTTTCTCCAATAAGTCTTCCTGGAATATCATCAACTGGAGGGTGGATTCCTCCCCAGATTCTTGATAAACTACATTGGTCTGAAGCATCACGATAGGTTGCCCATTGAAGTTTAATGTCTACAGATGGACCATTTTCAAACACTAAGAATTCATCTTTCTTTGCAATGAACTCGCCATATCCACCTGGAAAATAACTGTCTCCAGTTAGTAAAGTCATTACTTCAGCTGCTGCTCTTGAATAGGTTGAGTGTCCAGAAACAAATCCAGCAAAAGGAGGCGTAACAAATGATGGTCTTTGATATGGCCACCAGTTCTCTGCAAGTATCCAGCCAACACCAGCGTTATCTGTTTTTGGGTTGCCAATATAATTAGGCCCTTTCCATGTATATAGTTTTATCTTGCCAATGTTTTCATGTAGTCTCCCTTCTAAAGCATCTCCAGCTTCAATAATTTCAACATATCCATCTTTTAACGGTATCCCAGCGATATTATAATTACTTTTACTAGGGTCAGTGCTTTGTCCCATATCTGCCATAAATCGAATCGCAGAAATTGGTCTAACATAATCATGCCAACCTTTTATGCTCCATGCAGCTATAGCTGCATCATGCATGGTTCCACCTAAAATGAAATAAGATTTCACATCCCACTCGAGTTCATCTAGCTCTTCGCCAACACCATTCATTTTTTTCTTTAAAAGAGGGTGGTCACTAACATGATTTAAAAGAGTAAACCAATGTCCAGGTGGAGTTTCAGAGTCAGGGCCATCTGCCCAGAACTCAGCTAAAACTCTAGTAAAATCACCTCTTGGCACCATTTGTTTTTCATATGGTGAATTTGTAATTGGGTTTAAAGTATAGCCTTTACTTATGTCTCCTCCAATAACTGTGTTATAAAAATCAGGATACTCATTAAAAGTAGTTGGGAATGACTCAATATCAATATTTCCAACAGTATTTGGTGAGATATCCCACATAACATTGTCTTTTGGATCTAAATGTGATCCCCAAATTGAAACTAAAGAATTCCCCCATTTATAAATGTCGCTATCATCTGTATCTACATTTAAATCTAAATATGGAGGGTTTTGCGGATTATGATATACTTTGTAAATATTTCCGTCTCTTATGAATTCTGTCTTATCATTTTCTGTTAATGAAAAAGGGGTAACATCTCCCCATTCAGGATTCAAAAATTCAGGAGTTGTTCCAATAATTTGATTTCCACTTTGATCTATAAATACATCTAAAGAAAGAGGTTGCCATCTATTTGGGTCGGTAACAGATCCACTTCCTGGTAAATTAGGTACTAAGGGAGAATTAAGTGGTTGATAATGTCCATTATCATACTTGGTTTCTTCTCTTGCTCCATCGGTAAAACCAAAAGCAATGATTGTTTCTGCAATGTAATTACCTAGAGCAGCAGCGTTTCCAGTAGAATAATCAACTGAAGTATAGTTAAGGTCAAAGTCTAATGTTGACATTAACAGGTTAAATCGTTCTAGTGTTTTATTGGCATTTGGAGAATCTTTAAATCGATGAGATAATAATCTGTAAGAAGCATAACTAATAGCTTTGTCTCTAGATATTTTTTGTTCTTCTAAAGGTGTAAAACTTTTTAGTTCACTTTTATATGCATGCTCTTTTGATCCAATTAAATATGGTTTAGCAGTTTTGCTATAAATAGCCCAAGCATCATACATGACTATACTAGTATGAAATAAGTTTCTTGCATGAACTGTTGGTCTGGCGTAATCTTCTCTAATGGCTTGTAATAATGCTTCATTCCATAACCTGGCAATTGAGACCTTGTCATTAAAAAATATTTCTCCTTTTACAAGATTAACAACTAATTTAACTGGCATACTTGAGCACTGACTACCTACTTCAGTAGCTATAACCTTACCTATGTTTTCAATTCCCCATTTAACAGAAATTGTTTGGGTGTTTTCACCGCTGATGATTTCTCCTCCAATAACTTGCCAAGTTATTTCTGAACTATTACTGATTGGGTAAGTGTAGGTTTCTGTATTGAAAAATGTAGAGGTTGTGTTTCCAACGATAGATTTTGAATCAAGAAATGTACAAGAACCATCATCAATTAAAGCAAGAGGGTTGTAATTACATGAGGCCGGATTGGTACAGCCAGAAACCACATTACTTGGCGCTATATTTAATACTTGATATCCTTGACCTTCTATTGCTAGTATGGTGTTATCTGCGTCTATGTTTGTATGGGTTTCTTCTGTTCCAGAAGGCCATGTAATTTTTACTTCTTGAATTTTTGTATCTGAGCCTACTCCAAAATGTACTGCTTGTAAACTCTGGCTATATAAACTTGAACCATGGTGGTATCGGTAATAAGTTCCGCTTTCTGTCTTTATTGAAATTTTAGTTCCAATAGCATCTCTATTTGAAACGGTTCCTTGTAGTTTTACTTTAAACCAATGTAAGTTGTTGGATGTAGCTCCTGTTATCGTTTTATTCTCGTAAAAAAAAGATTCTTTATTTCTATTTGATATAAAAATATCAAGATCTCCGTCATTGTCAAAATCAAAGACTTTAGTAGCCATACTGTATGTTAATTCTTTGATATTGGTTTCTGCAGATTTATCTACAAAGTTTGATTCTCCTTCGTTTAATAAATTTTTGAAATAAAGGTTATAGTTATATCCTCTTTTATCTCCATTAACAAGTAGTAAATCTTCATCTGTATCCAAATCAAAATCTGCAAAACGAGACGCCCAAGCCCAAGTTCCAAATGCGACTCCTTGTTCTAATGCTTTATCTGTATATGTGTTATCTACATTTTGAGAAAAAAGAGAATTTCTAGCTGTATTAGATAAGTAAATATCAAAAATTCCATTGTTATCGTAATCTCCAATAGATAAAGCCATTCCAGTTCCGTCATCATCTAAATTGTAAGCTGAAGATTGTTCTGAGAATTTTGTGCCATTTTCGTTAATAAGTAAATCATTACGACCAAAGTCATTCGCTATATATAGGTCTAACCATCCGTCATTGTTCACATCAATAGGAACTGCCATAAAAGTGAAAAAACTTTCTCTATTGCTTGCATTAACATCATCTAAGAGGTTAGAGACGTCTTTAAAAGTACCATTTCCATTATTTTTATACAAAGTGTTCTTTCCGCAACTTGAAGCGTAATCACCTATAAAAAGATCTAAATAGCCATCTTTGTCAAAATCAAACCATAATGCAGTTGTGTTAAAGCAATTATTAAAAGAAGTAATACCCACGCTTTCTGTCACGTTTGCAAAGGTGCCATCTCCTAAGTTTTCGAAAAGTTGAACCCTATATGTATTTGTGAAAAATAAATCAGGATCTCCATCATTGTCATAGTCTCCCCAAGAAGCTCCCCATTTATAGGCTGTATATCCATCAGGGATAATATTATCCAAATCTTTTAAGTGTCCATCTTCATATGGATGTAAATTTGCTAATCCTGCTGCGGTTGTCACATCAGTATAAGTTCCATCATTATTATTTCGATATAACTTACTCTTAGTTTTTTCATCATTATTTACATCTCTATATTTGGAGACAACAAATAAATCTAAATCATTGTCACCGTCGAAATCAGCTACAGAAACCCCAATATTTCCCTCCAAAAGGTCTAAGCCAGTTTGGTATTCAACTCTTTTGAATTCTTGAGAAAAAATAAATGAACTATAGCAAATGAGTGCTATAATTAATTTTGGTCTGATTTTTTGTTTAACTCTTTTTGTATGTTGTTGTCCTTTTTCACAGAATACATTTAAAATCTTAAATTCCATACGTGTTTATATAAGTCTACCAATAAATATTTAAAAATTTGAGAGAAGAGGGGGCTACTTCAAATTTTTATGAACAAATAGCGTTTGTTCTTGTGTTTGGAAATATACAAAAATATGTTAAAGAAAAGTTAATTTTACAAATAATAAGTTAAAGAAATGGCTGTAAACAAAATTTGATTTTAAGGCTTATTATAGAGTCTTGTATATGATGGGGGTTGTAATTATTTGTGTGTTAGGTGGGTAGTTTGTGTTTGTGGGTGAAGTGAATATATTAATGCTGAAAAAAATATGTTATTCTTTAGCCTTTTGTGTGATTTTATTTTTCAACTAAAAGTTCTAAAGTTACTAAATAAACACAATGATCTGAAGCATATGTGTCTTTTATTATCTTTTTTTCAAGTATTTTCCATCTATTTTTAGGGTAAAACATGACGTAGTCTATTTTAACTTTTGGGTTGTCAGAAGGAAAAGTAAATTCTGGGTTTTTCTTATTGTACGAAGTTTCCCACATTTTTTCAAGTATGTTTATTGGTCCGCTACCCGGAATTGCATTTAAATCTCCAGCTAAAATAGTTGGGTATTTATTTTTTGAAAAGACTTCATTTATCTTTTTCGCTTGTAGTTCTCTTCCAGGGTTTCCCTCATGAGCAAAATGTGTACCGATAAAAGCGATGGTGTCTTTTGATGCCAGTTCAACTACAATCTCTATAGCTGCTCTAGGTTCTTGACTTTTAAGAAAAGGCAATGCCACATTCCTGGTGCTTAAAAAAGAGAATTTTGACAGTATACCTTCACCATATTCTCCACCGTCATAATACATCGCTCTTGCAAAAATTGGTGTCATTTTGGTTCTCCAACCTAGTTCTGTAACCAAGTCATATTTTTTAGATCTGTTTACTTTATAATCGACTTCTTGCATTGCAACAAAATCGGGTTTTGTGTCATTAATTACTTTAGCAACTGCGTCTAAATTAAAATCGTTTTTGGTGGTTCTTCCTCCAAGAATATTATATGATAACACCTTTACTATTCTCTTGTTTTTAACTTTTTTCTGAGCTTGTATGGGGATGTTAAGAATAAAAAGAAAAAAGAATACAGTTATTTTTAGAGCAGATTGTTTCATAAGTTAATTGTTGTTGATTTATTCTAATACTTTAGCATAATTTATGTTGAGGTTATCCCAGCGTTTTTGTGCTTTTTTAAGCGCAATTTTAAAGCTTTTAAAATCTTTGTTTTCAAGTTGAGTCCACCCAACTTCAGCATAAGCAGCAATTCTTGGGAATGTTTGGAACTCTATATCTTTATTAGTTGGTGTCCATTCACTCCACATTTGGCAACCAGTACCATAAATATTTTTATGATATTTTTCTTCTAGACCTTTTGGAATTGGATCAAAATTATATGACTTTTCTAGCGGAGTGTATTTGTAATCGTAATCTAAATACGTGTGTGTGTGAATAGAATTTACGATGCCATATCCTTTTTTTGCTGCCTCCTGTGCCATCGCTAAATCGCCTTTCCAGAAGTGAACAACAACATTTTTGGCTAATTTAGTTTCTGCTTCTTTATCATCTTTTTTCTCAGCGAATCCTTTGTGGATGTTTTTACCTAATATTTCATTCCAACCCATCATTCTGCGACCGTTCTTTTCCATGAATTGAGAAATCTTATTTGTAAAATCTATTTGTAGATCTGCTGGAGTTTTTAGTCCATGTTTTTTCATGTATTTCTGTACAGATTTTGATTCTTCCCAAACTTTATACCCTACTTCATCTCCACCAATATGAATTACTTTTGAAGGGAATAATTCAAACATTTCTGTTAAAACATCTTTTATAAACTGTATTACTTCTGGTTTCGTTACATCATAGTTGTCGTACAACCTTCCAAATTTAACAGGTACATCAATATCAACTCCAGCAGTGCCAAGCCAAGTATAAGAAGCAATAGCAGCGTTAGAGTGTCCTGGCATTTCAAATTCTGGAACGATTGTGATATTTCTTTCTGCTGCGTAGGCAACAATGTTTTTAATTTGTTCTTGGGTGTAAAATCCACCATGTGGTTTTCCAGAAGTTTTTCCACTTTTCCAGGTTTCAATTTCACTATCTGTTCGAAATGCGCCAACTTTAGTTAAAAGAGGGTATTTCTTAATTTCAATTCGCCAGCCAGCATCATCGATTAAATGCCAATGAAAAACATTCATTTTTAAGCGAGCCATTTCATCTAGCATTCTTTTTACAAAAGCTTCTCCATGAAAATATCGCGATTCATCTAACATGTATGCACGCCATTTAAAACGTGGCTTGTCACTTATTGTAACAGACGGAACTAACCATTTTACTTTTTTAGAATTCTCAATTGCCTGTTTTGATATTAGTTGATTTAAGGTTTGTGCGCCGTAAAAATATCCAGCGGCATCGTTTGCTGCTATTGTAATTTTTTTAGGAGTTACAGTTAATAGGTAAGCCTCAGGATTTAAATCGTTGTTTTTGATAAATGTTATAGAGGATTTTTTGTTTTCTTTCAGTTCTAATTGATGTTTTGTTGTCGACTCAAGAAGTGCAATAAGATACTTGGCTGCATTTTTTTGATCACTAGCAGTTGTTGATACTGAAGAGTTATTATCTATAGAAAAAGATTCTTCAAACAATTCTAAACTTGCGGGTTTTGGGAGTATTGAAATATCAGAAACTAAAAAGGTTTTGTTTTTTTTAGCGCATCCACTTAATAAGATGCTTATTAAAAAAAGATTTAAAATAGATTTCATATTGCAATTTTATAAATGTGAGTTGGTTGTTGTAAAAATGGATAAAAAACAAATCTAAGTTTTTTCCCATAAAAAAAAGCCCAAGAATTAAAATTCTTAGACTTCTTCTGTCGGGGTGGCAGGATTCGAACCTGCGACCTTCACGCTTTTCTGCGTGACGCGATATTGTTCAAATATCTTTTGGCCCCTCGTTTTTTAATAAGTTTTTCTAATTTTAAAGCCTCTGATTTAGTTCTTAAGATTTTTTCATAAATAATCACCCAATCTTTTGCATTTGCAGTAAAACCTTTATGATTATATAAATGCTCTTTTAGTCTGTCGGTAGAAGGCAGAGATGTGTAGCCCACATAGTGCTTTTGTAGTTGATTAGAGAAAAGAATATAGATAGTAAACATAGCGTAACTAATGTACGAAGAAAAAACAAAAAATTTGTTGTGAAAACGAAAGGGATTTGTTGGTGGGAGATTTAAGATCTTCTTAAAAAAGAAAAAACCTTGCAAATAATTGCAAGGTTTTGTCGGGGTGGCAGGATTCGAACCTGCGACCTCCTCGTCCCAAACGAGGCGCGATGACCGGGCTACGCTACACCCCGAAATATTTCGGATTGCAAAGGTAGGATTATATTTCTATATTGTAGAAATATTTTGACTTTAAAATTTAAAAATATCATGAAAAATAGTTTTCGTTTTTTAGCAATTGGAATTGTAGTTTTTTCTTTAGTTGGTTTTTTTATGCCTGAAAAAAATCAATCTAAAGAGTATGAGGTAATTGTGCCGAATTTATCAATTCCGTGGGGTTTTACTTTTTTTCCAGATAACTCCATGTTGATTACTGAAAAAGAAGGGAAGCTCATCCATTTTATAAATGGTCAGAAAATAGAAATTAAAAGAGCACCAAAAGTTAAAGTAATTGGACAAGGTGGGTTTATGGATGTTGAATTACATCCAAATTATAAGAATAATGGTTGGATTTATTTCACATATTCCTCATCAACAGGCACTGGAAGTGGAGGGAATACGACTTTAATGAGAGCTAAAATCAGATACAATACGCTTGTTAATAAAGAAGTGCTTTATAAGGCCTTACCAGATACTAGAAGAGGGCAGCATTTTGGTTCTCGAATAGCTTTTGATAACGAAGGATATGTATATTTTAGTGTTGGAGATAGAGGGAATAGAGATGTAAATCCGCAAGATATAACCAAGGATGGAGGGAAAATTTACCGATTACATGATGATGGCAGAGTTCCTGCTGATAATCCATTTGTAAATGAAGTCAATGCTAAAAAGGCAATTTATAGTTTTGGACATCGCAATCCACAAGGAATGGAAATAAACCCATTTACTGGAGATATTTGGACACATGAACATGGGCCAAAAGGGGGAGATGAAATCAATATCATAAAAAAAGGAAAAAACTATGGTTGGCCAAAAATTAGTTACGGAATCAATTATAGTGGAACAAAGTTTACAGATCATACTGCTTTGCCAGGAATGGAACAACCTTTGCACCAATGGACGCCATCAATAGCTCCAAGTGGAATGGCTTTTGTAAATAGTAAGAAATACCCAAAAATGAATGGTGACTTATTGGTTGGTTCTTTAAAGTTTAGATACATCTCACATTGTACTTTAAAAAACGGAAGAGTAGTAAAAGAAGAAAAGATGTTAGAAGAATTAGGAAGGGTTCGTTCTATAGAGCAAGGAAATGATGGTTATATCTATGCGGGAATCGAACAATTAGGAATTGTTAGAATCAATCCTGAAAATTAAAACAGACAAATTGATGTTTCTCTTAAATAAGGGGTTTTAGTTGATAACTAATTAGTATGTGCTTTTTCAATTAAAAACTGATTAAATTTCGTAAATTACAGATCAACAAGAATGAAAATTTCACATTTTTTTTCTAGAATCAACCAATAATGAGCAATACTGAGCTTTTGACGTTAAGATCACAATTGAAAACAATTGAAGAGGTTGTTTCATCAAATTTTTATAATTTGGGAGATAAGTTTTTTGAGCAATTAGTCCTTGAACTAAGTGATAGACTTAATGCAGACTATACTTTTGTTGGGGAATTAAACTCTGATTCTAGTAAAGTTGAGACAATTTCTTTGGCAGGCAAACAAGGAATTCTTGATAATTTCACATACAATCTAAAAGACACTCCCTGTGACCTTTTAACGAATCAGCCTGCCTGCTCATATTCACAAGATGTTTGTTTGCTGTTTTCAAAAGATCAATTACTCGTTGATATGGGAATTGAAGCATATGTAGGTGTGACTTTGTTTAACTCTAAATTTATTCCAACAGGTATTTTGGTCTGTCTATTTAAAAATAAAATAGAAAATACAGCTTTTATAGAATTATTACTGATGACATTTGCATCTAGAGCAGGTGCCGAACTTGAACATATAAAGCTATATAATAAGCTTGAGAGAAATAAAATAAAGTTATTAAAGAAAGAAGAGGAGGAAAAAAAGCAGGCAAATGAATTAGCTTATGCTAAGGAAAGAATTGCCTTTCAAAAAGAATCGTTAGCTAAAGAAAAAGAATTGAATGAATTAAAATCGAAATTTGTTTCAATGACATCTCATGAATTTAGAACTCCGTTATCAGCAATAAATTTTGCTGCAGGCTCTATTAAAAAATACTGGGCTAAAATGGAGCCAATTATGTTAGAGGAAAAACTAGGTAAAATAGAGAATCAGGTTCTGCATATGACAAATTTATTAGACGATATTTTAATTATTGGGCAAGCTGATGCTGGTAAAACTGGAAGCATGCTTTTAAGCATAAACCTTGGAAGTTTTATTGAAGAAATAATTAATGAAGTTTATCATTCCTTCGAAGAGTCAAATGAAATAGAGCTAATTGATAGAGAAGGGTTAAAAGGCACTGATATTTTCATTGATGAAAAATCGGGAAGGAATATTTTCATCAACCTACTTAGTAATGCTGTGAAATTTTCTCAAGGTGACTCTAAGGTCACTGTTGAACTGTCATCTGAAAAAGACTACATAATTATTTCAATAACAGATTTCGGAATTGGAATTTCAAAATCAGAAATTCAAAACATATTTAATCCTTTTGTCCGAGGAAAAAATGTTGATTTGATTCAGGGAACCGGTCTTGGTTTGTCAATTGTAAAAGAAGGAATAGATGTAATCAAAGGAGAAATAACTGTTAATAGTACTGTTGGGAAAGGGTCATCCTTTATTGTGAAAATTCCAAAAAAAAATAAAAAAGCAAAAAAACAAATAGGGATAAATTAAATTTTAGTAGTTGAAGACTCAAAAAAGATATGAGAATAAATTTATATACCTTTTCAATTCGATGATTTTGAAAGAATTTGGGTGGGAAAAGGCATAGGGTTTAGAGCAAGTAAAAAAGGAATTACCAAATTAACCGTTTCATAATTAGGTATTTATAACCATGTGTTTTCTTATAACGTGAAATTATAACTGCAAGAATAATTCTTCAAGGGTGTTCAATGTGAAAGGTTTTTGAAGCACAAAATCAATAGTATTTTTCTTTTTAACTTGCTCATCAATAGACCATCCGCTCACGGTCACAATTTTTATTTTATTTCCAAATTTCTCTCTAATACCTTTTATCAACTCCCATCCATTCATTCCAGGCATACCAATATCTGTAAACACAATATCACAGGTGTTTTTATTAAGGTAATCTAAGGCGTTCTTTCCACTATTTACACTAGTACATTTGTGACCAATTAATTCTACTAACTCACTGATGTCTTCTGTTATAATGGAATCATCATCTACCCACAAAACATTATATGACGTGTTGTCTTTCGATTCACTTTTACTCATTACTTTAGATATATCTTGCTGACATATTGGAAAAGCAATTTCAAAGGTAGTTCCTTTATCTAATTCAGAAGATTTAACAACAATATCTCCTTTGTATTTTTTTACAATATTATAAACGCCACTCATTCCTAAGCCCCTTCCTAATTCGAACCCTTTTGTGCTGAAAAATGGATCGAATACTTTTGACTGGGTATCTTGATCCATGCCTGTGCCGGTGTCAGTAAAGGTTACGTATACATGTTCAGCTTTTGTGCCTGTTTTAATAATAAGATTCCCACCTTTCGGCATGGCTTCAATACTATTCTTAATTAAATTATAGACAACCGATTTTAATTCTCCGACATTACTACTAATTTTAGGAATATCTTCGAAATCGGTTATAACATGTATCTGCAATCCGTCTTTTTCCTTGCCGTCTTTCCAAAGAGGGCGTGACTGGTCTAAGCTTTCTTTAATCAATTCATTAAAATCAATAAGCTTGGTGTTTTTTTCATCATGTTCAACATCACCAAATTGTTGTAATGCACTGACTCTATCAGCCGCATCATTCATAATAGATTTAATATTGTTTAAACGCTTAAGACTACTATCTGATAAACCTTTTTGAAATTTGATAATTTCTAAATTCCCCATCATTTGCTGTAGTGAGTTATTGAAATCATGGGCAATAGAAGCAGACATTTCTCCTATTGCTTTCAACCTTTGGTGTTTAACCTGAGCCTCCTCAAATTGTTTTAATGATGTAATATCTTGATTAGTACCTGTTAAGACAATAGGCTTCTCATTCCCTCCCAATATAGGTTTGCAAATAGCTTTAATCCATTTTTGTTCATTAAAGGGAAGTGAGATCCGGAATTCAATAATGTATGGTGTCCCTAAATTAATGGCATTGTCAATACTACTAATAAATGTTTTTTGGTCATCAATGTGAATTTGCTCAGCTAGTCTATTAAAGTCTGGAACTCCTTTCTTTGAATCTAACCCCCAGATATGAAATGTTTCATCCGACCATTCATTTTTTTGAGTTGAAATATCAAATGTCCAGCTTCCCACACGTGCTAATTTTTGCGCTTCATTTAATCTGTTTTCGCTTTCCTCTAGCTTACGGTGCCCTTCTTTAAGTCGTGTTATGTTTTGAACTGTGCCTGACAAGCTGATCACCTTCCCATTCTCTCCAAATGTAGGTTTACAAATGGATTTCACTGTTTTTTTTTCATCATTAGGAAGGAGAAATCGAAGTTCAATACTGTATGGAGTTCCTATACTAATAGCTTTGTTAATGCTGTTATTAAATAACTCTAGGTCATCTGGGTGAATTCGGTTTCTAATTATATCGTTTTCAGGCATGGGTTTCTTTGAATCGAAACCCCAAATTCGAAATGCTTCATCAGACCATTCTAACTTTTGTGCTAAAACATCAAATGTCCAACTTCCAATACCTGCCAATTTCTGTGCCTGATTTAAAACATTGTTTAACTTATGTAGTTTTTCGTTTTGAATATCTATTTCCTTCTCCGCTTTCTTCTCCTCAGTTATATCTCGTCCTATTGAAGTTATTTTTGTTATTTCGTTATTAGCCCTTTCAAAATTTATATTCCATGATACTTTCAAAACATCTCCAGTAATATTTACCTGTCTGTTTTTTAATTGAAATGTCTTATTACCTGACGCGACCCACTTAGTAAATTCATTTTTTGTAAATTCAACATCTTCAGGATGTATAAAATCAAATGCAGACCTTCCTTTACATTCTTCAGGTTTTAAACCAAAGAATTTCATAGAAGCATAATTCACAAAAATAATATCTCCTTTATTATCGACTACAGTAATTAGATCGGTTGTGGTTTCTACTACATCTATGTAGTCTTTTTTACTTTTGACTAATGCTTTGTTTTGATTTTTGATTTCTTGTTGAACAGCTTTACGCTTATGTATATCCTTGCATATTTTAACGATTTCTACCACTTCGCCATCAGTGTTTTTAACAGGGTAAATGTATTCTGAAAACCATTTTTTTTCTCCTAGCCAATCTAAAAGCACTTCTATTGTTTCACTTTTACCTGTTTTTTTTACTTTTTCAAACGTATCCAGAAGCGTGTTGGAAATGTCTTTATCAAAAAGATCGCTGGGCATTTTACCTACTATATCTTTAGCTGTTACATCATAACATGTTGGGCCACTATAATAAAGATATTTACCATTAAGTTGATGTATGGTAATCATATCTTCATTTGCTTTTAACAGCATGCTGATACGTTTTTCGCTTTGTGTTAGTTTATTTTTAAGTTTTAATTTATCAATCAGTTTTTCTAACTCCTGATATGAAGGTTTTTTAGTTGATTTCATATTGTTATATGTCTATTGACTTTAACTTAGGGGGGTTAAATATATTTCAGCTTAATCAAATATAGCTAATTCAATGGTTTTTTACGCAATAAAAACATTACAGATGTTTTATAGCTTCAAGTACCATAACTTTTTTCAATTGATTTTTGTTATGAAACTATTGTAATTTATCATCATAAAATCATTAATAAACAAGATAAAAAAAATATATTTGCCATCATAAAATGATAAATATAATGGCAGAAAGAATTAAATGTTTGATTATCGGTTCAGGTCCAGCAGGATACACAGCAGCAATTTATGCAGCAAGAGCAGATATGAAACCAGTTATGTATACAGGTTTACAAATGGGAGGGCAATTAACTACAACTACAGAAGTAGATAATTACCCGGGGTATCCAGATGGAACTGATGGAACTGCAATGATGAATGATTTGCAAAAACAAGCTGAGCGTTTTGGAACTGAAGTTCGTTTTGGAATGGTTACTAAAGTTGATTTCAGTAATGAAGCTGGAGGAATTCACAAGGTCATTGTTGATGAATCTATTGAAATCGAAGCTGAAACTGTAATTATTTCTACTGGAGCAACTGCAAAATATTTAGGAATTGAAAGCGAACAACGATTAATTGGTGGTGGAGTTTCTGCTTGTGCTACTTGTGATGGTTTCTTTTATAAAGGTCAAGATGTTGTTGTAGTTGGAGCTGGAGATACTGCTGCTGAAGAAGCAACATATTTAGCAAATATCTGTAAAAAAGTTACTGTATTGGTTCGTAAGGATTATATGAGAGCTTCAAAAGCAATGCAGCATAGAGTTGAAAGAACAGAAAACATTGAGGTATTATACAATACTGAAATTGATGAGGTTATTGGAGATGCTGTTGTTGATGGTGTTAGTGCTGTTAATAATCAAACAGGAGAAAAAACAGTAATCCCTGTTACTGGAGTTTTTATTGCAATTGGTCATAAACCAAATTCAGACTTATTCAAAGGAGTTTTAGATATGGATGATGTTGGATATTTAATTACTAAAGGAAAATCTACAAAAACGAATTTACCCGGAGTTTTTGCGGCTGGAGATATTCAGGATAAAGAATACAGACAAGCTGTAACTGCAGCAGGAACTGGATGTATGGCAGCCTTAGATGCTGAACGTTATTTAGGTGCTTTAGAATAGTATCTAAACGTATATAAAATTTAAAAAGAGGTTGCGAAAGCAATCTCTTTTTTATTTGCTCACATTTAATAATTATTTTTTTTAGATTTGAGGAAGGCTAATTTTTGAGAATATCTTATGAAGAACTTTATTTGGATTGCATTATTGCTATCTACAGTTTCTATTTTTGGACAACAAGAAAAAATGCTTACTCAATTCACGCCATTTTTATCAAAAACCTATTACAATATTAATTTTGGAGCGATTTCATATCCATATTCAGATGCGAATTTAAAACCTGGTTTTATTTCTGAAGGAGTTCAAAAGAATCGGTTTTCTGGAAGGTTATTATTGGGGTATAAATTAAAAGAAGATTTAGCAGTTCAGTTTGGAGTACTGAGACCTGGAGATTGGTTTAAGTTCGATAATATTAATAATATTGGTTACGAAAGAAGTGTTTGGTTTAATCTCTGGTCTTTGTCACTAAAGAAAAGCTTTAACTTGAATGAAAAATTGTCTTTTTATACAGAACTCGGAATTGGGAATTTATCTAGAGTTGGGTTTTCAATAAATGATGAGGTTATTTATGAAGATGCCCAGTATGCAACTTTAGTAACAGGTTTAGGTTTTTCGTATCGATTAAATAATAATTGGGATCTGCTATTGAATGGAACGTATGTTCCTAAATCAGAAAAACACAATCAGCCATCTACATTTCAATCTTCTGTAGGAATGCTATACCATTTAAAGAAGAGACCAATAGAAGAAGTCGAAAAGTATGAGAAAGAAAAGAAATACTTTTTCCCAAAACGATTACTTCAAATTGGATATGGAACTGATAATTTTGGGTTCTTTGCCAATGAATTTTTTGCAATGTCAGCTAAAATTGGAAATACAGAGAATATAGGTCTTCCTGTATTTTGGCTTGGAGAAGTAAAAGCAAAGCAATCGTTTATGATTACCTATCAGCAAACTGCTTTTCACACAGAAAAACTATTTTCTTTAGATTGGGGAGTTAGTGTTACTGGTTTTCAGACGTTAGATAAAAGCTCAGTGTATGCCGTTTCTATTTTTCCGATGCTGCGATTTTATGTATTCAGGGCTAACTCTTTTGATTCTTATATTAACTACTCTATTATTGGACCTACATTTCTTTCCAAAAAAAATATTGATGAATATAAAACAGGACCAAATGGTACCTATCAAGACTTTATGGGAGTTGGTGCTTTTTTCGGTAAGAAAAGAAATTATAATGTTGAACTTCGTATAATGCACTATTCTAACGGAAACATTTTTCCAGAAAACGATGGTGTAGATATCCCGTTAATGCTAACAATAGGGAAAACATTATAACAATACTTTTAAAGAAAATAAGCTAAACAGAATTTCTTAGGTTTATTTTGTAACGTTTTGATGATGTTCAAGTATATCACCCTGAAATCAAACTATTAAAAAAGAAAGAATTAATTTGTAACGTTTTTATAAAACACAAGTTAATCATTTTGAAAACCAACTAACAAAAACAAAATTTGGATACATTATCAGATAATGCAATTATGCTGAAAGTGAAAATGGGAGAAACCTTTCGACTAGGCTTGCTATATGAGCGCTATAAAAAGAGATTATTCGGTTTTTTCTTTCAAATGAATAGAGATGCAAGTTTAAGCGAAGATTTGGTACAGAATGTTTTTATCAGAATCTTAAAATACAAACATACCTATACAGAAGATAGCAAATTTGTCACTTGGGTATTTCAGATAGCAAGAAATACCAATTATGACAATTATAGAAAAGACAAGAAAAATAGACATCAGGATTTAGATACAATAGAATACAGTATTACAACATCAGAAACTATTGAAACAGAAATAACAAAAAATGAAAATGTTTCTACTTTACAATTGGCGTTAAAACAATTGTCCGAAGAAAAAAGAGAATTGTTGCTATTAAGTAAATTTAGAGAATTGAAATATAAAGAAGTTGGTGAAATTATAGGTTGTACAGAAGGTGCAGCAAGAACAAAAGTTCACCGTGCATTAAATGAACTGAAAACAGTTTTTTTAACACTTGAAAAAAGATAATCATGGAACGTAAACAAATTGAAGAGATCATTACAGATTATATTACTGGAAATTGTTCTGAGCAACAAAGACAAGAGTTTGAGTTGTTTTTAAAGAACAATCCAACATTTAACCAAGAGGTTGAAGAAATGAAGCTATTCTTAACTGGTTTTGATGATGAAGTAGAAACAAGCTCAGCAATGGATATGAAGTTTTATTCAATGTTAAATGCAGAAGAAAAGAAGAACAGTTCAGTATCTATATTTGAAAAGCTTATTGTTGTTTTACAAGCTAAATTGGTAAGACAATTAGCATATACTTTTGCTATTCTAACGATCGGTTTTTTTGTTGGAAACACATTTAATTCGAATGATAACACGACTTTTCGAACCTTAGATTTTGCTCAAAATGAAACCGAAGATGTTCGTTCTCAATTAGTATTAGCACTATTAGAACAACCCTCTGTAAATAAAAGATTACAAGCAGTAAATGAGGTAAGTAAGCTGAGTTCTGTAACAGAAAAAGTTACTAGTGCATTATTTTCTACATTAAATAGTGATACCAATGTGAATGTGCGTTTGTCTGCTATAGAGGCCTTGTCTAATTATACAGAAACACCAAAAGTAAGAGAGGGGTTAATCGCTTCGATTAAGTATCAAAAATCACCTATGGTACAAATTGCTTTAGCAGACTTGATGGTGCAATTGCAAGAAAAGAAAGCAGTGAAATCATTTGAAAAATTAATAAAAGAAAAAAATGTAAATGCTAGCGCAAAGAAAAAAATGGAAGAAAGCATACAGCAAATATTTTAATATAATCTTTGGTTAATTCTGATCAAATTAATCAAAACATCATGATGTAATTGGCAAGTCCTAGGTCGCTTTTTACTAAAAAGAAACAAGTCATTCATCAAAAAACAGAAAAAATGAAATTTTTAAAATCAATTACAATGACCTTTGTGTTTTGTTGCTCACTAGTAGTAACAGCACAAAAAAGCACAGAAACAATCAAAGAAGAAGTACAATTTAGTTCAACATCAAAAGACAATGTTTTCTATGTAGATAATATGCATGGAGCAGTGGAGATAGAAGGATATAATGGGAATAAAATTATAATCGAAGTTATAAAAACAATTACTGGTAAAACTTCTGAAATTATAGCGAAAGGAAAAAGGGAAATCAATTTAAAAGTTGAGAAAAAAGGAAATAAAATTTATGCATATTCAAATTCTCCTCATACATTTTTCGATTTAGAAACGGGAAAATATAGCCATAGAGAAAATTGGAATAGCAGACGTAGTAGAAGAAAGTATGAGTATTCTTTAGATTTTAAAATTAAAGTACCAAAGAATGTAAGTATAGATGTTAGTACGGTAAATGATGGAGATATTTATGTGCAAAATATGCATGGAGAAAAATTATCAGCCAATAATGTAAATGGGGCTATCACATTAAAAAGTGTGTCAGGTGCAACAAATGTAAACGCATTGAATAAGGACATTAATATTGTATACACAAAAAACCCAACAAAAGAGAGCTGGTACAGATCTTTGAACGGAGATATCAATATTAAGTTTAAAAACAATTTAAATGCAAATGTTAGTCATAGAACTATGAATGGGGGGTTTTACACCAATTATTCAGTATCGAATTTAGCACCAAAAATTGTGAAAGAGCAAATAAGAAAAAGCAAAGGAGTAAAGTATAGAATACGATCAAAAGGACAATTTAAAATTGGTAACGGTGGCGTACAATTAAATTTTGATCAATTAAACGGAGATACAATAGTAAAAAATTAATAAGATGAAATTCAAAGCAATAAAATCAATCGCAGTCGCAATTCTATTTTTAATGGTTGCAAATAGTTCAGCTCAAGAAAGAATAGCAGTTCCATTAAGTAATCCAAGCAATTCTGGAATTTTAAAAATGGGAATTGTAAGTGGTTCAATTACAATTACTGGTTACAATGGTAAAGATGTGGTGGTTGTTGGAACAAAAAGAACAGAGGAAAAAAGAAAAAGCAAACCCAATAAATACGGTTTAAAGAAAGTTTCAAATAATTCTATGGAGTTTTCTGTTGAGGAGTATGATAATACTGTTAAGGTAAGAAGTACACCAATGGTTACAATTGATTTTGAAATAAAAGTACCTGTTAATTTCTCTTTGAATGTGTCAACAGTTAATGAAGGTTTTATTGAAATCTCTAATATAAAAGGAGCTATTGAGGTAAGTAACGTGAATGGTAAAATTACGTTGAAAGATATTAGAGGTTCTGTAAGTGCAGATACTGTAAATGGAGATATTGTAGCAAACTTATTAAAAGTGACACCAAACACGGCAATGGCATTTAGTAATCTAAATGGTAAATTAGATATAACGCTGCCTAAATCAATTAAAGCGAATGTGAAAATTAAATCAGATAGTGGAGAGATTTTTACTGATTTTGATTTAAAATCAAACCCGCAAAAAGCTAAAATTACAAAAGGAAAAGCTTCTAATGATGGCGTTTATAAAGTGAAGATTGAAAACTGGATTACAGGTTCTATTAATGGAGGAGGGCCAGAAATTTCTTTTAAAACTTTTAATGGAGATATCATATTAAGATCTAAATAGAAATTTACAGATATAAAATTAAAAAGACCGTTATCATAAAAATTGATAACGGTCTTTAACAAACAACTAAATTCTAAAACCTATAAAGTTAAAGAAGCTTATTAAAGGTCAATTATTTTTGTCTATTAGTTCCCCCAAACGTTCTAGACATGGTAACTGACCTTAATTTTTTAGAAACAATACTTGTTTTCTGCTTTTATTTTTTCTGCAATGATATTTCTTAAATCAATTACATTTGGGTAATTCGCATATTTTGTAAAACGCTTTAATCCCATTAACATCATGCGTTGTTCATCACCTTCAGCAAAAGAAACAATTCCTTCTTTGGCATTTTTTATAACGATGTCTACTGCGTTGTATAAATATAATTTTGACATAGCAATCTGTTCTTTTTGAGAATCTTCACCAAAACGTTTCGCGTTCTTTTCAGTTCTTAAAATGGCAGATTCAGCCATATAAACTTCAATTAGGATATTAGAAGCTGCATTTAATAATTGTTGATGCTCTTCTAATTCAGGACCGAATTTTTGGATAGCTCCACCAGCAACAAGTAAGAATACTTTTTTAAGCTTTGCGACCATTTCTTTTTCTTCTGCAAACAACTCAGAATAATCTGGTGTATCAAAAGAAGGAATCCCTAATAACTCTTCACCAACTGCTGTTGCAGGTCCTAAAAGGTCTACATGTCCTTTCATTGCTTTTTTAACTAACATTCCCACAGCTAACATTCTGTTAATCTCATTTGTTCCTTCGTAAATACGAGCAATACGAGCATCTCTCCAGGCAGATTCCATTGGAGTTTCTTCTGAGAATCCCATTCCACCAAAAATCTGAATTCCTTCATCTGCACAATTTTGTACATCTTCAGAAACAGCAACTTTTAAAATAGAACATTCAATAGCATATTCTTCAACACCTTTCAATTCTGCTTCTTGATGAGTATTCCCAGCAGCTTCTCGCATTGCAATTCTATCTTCAATGTTTTTTGCTGCGCGATAGGATGCCGATTCACCAACATAGGTATTGGTAGTCATTTCAGCTAATTTTGATTTGATAGCACCAAATTCAGAAATAGGAGTTTTGAATTGCTTGCGTTCATTTGCATAGTTTACAGCAATACTTGTAATTCTACGTTGAGAGTCTAAACAAGCAGCAGCTAATTTAATACGACCAATATTTAAAGCATTCATGGCAATTTTAAACCCTTCACCACGACCAGCTAACATATTTTCTGCAGGAACAACTGTATCACTATAGAATACCTGACGTGTAGAAGAAGCTCTAATTCCTAATTTGTGCTCTTCTTCACCCATCGTAATTCCGTTTGGATTTTCACCATCATATTCAACGATGAATCCTGTAATATTTTTATCATCTTCAATACGAGCAAAAACGATCATCAGACTACAGAAACCTGCATTTGAAATCCACATTTTTTGTCCGTTAATTTTATAACTTTTTCCGTCTTCTGATAAAGTAGCAGTTGTTTTTCCTGAATTAGCATCAGAACCTGCACCTGGCTCAGTTAAACAATAGGATCCAAACCATTCTCCAGAAGCTAATTTCGGAACGTATTTTTGTTTTTGTTCTTCAGTTCCGTATAAAGTAATTGGCATGGTTCCAATTCCGGTATGTGCACCAAAAGCCGTACTAAAAGAACCTGTTCCGCTTGAGATATAATCACACGTTAACATAGTAGAAACAAATCCCATTCCCATTCCGCCATAAGCTTCAGGAACAGAAACACCAAGAAAACCTAATTCACCTGCTTTACGCATGCATTCTTCAGTTAATGCATAATCTTTAGCTTCGAATCTTGCTTTGTGTGGAATAATTTCACGATCATTAAATTCCATCACAGCTTCCTTCATCATTGTTTGCTCCTCAGTAAAATCTTCTGGAGTAAACACATCTTCACACTTCGTTTCTTTTACTAGGAATTGTCCTCCTCT
>CAJXVT010000018.1 GCA_913062575.1 uncultured Flavobacteriaceae bacterium
AATGGATGGCAAGGAGGAGCAGTAGGTTCAGGGTATTGGAAATTGTATTCTAATACAGATTTCAATCCAGAATATGATTCTACATTAAGACATCACAATGTTTTATTATCTGACCCAGAAAATGAACGAATATTATTAGGTTTTGAAGATATTAGACGTGATTATGGCTTTTGTGATAATGATTTTAACGATGCCATTTTTTATGTAACAGCAAATCCATTTTCTGCAATTACAACAACAAACTATGCAGATGTAAGTAGTGCGACAGATGATGTTACTTCTGCTAGTGGTAGTGGATTGGAAAGCAATGGTAAATTGGCTAGTTTAATTGCAAAACGAAATTTTAACCGTAAAAAATCCGGGGTAATATTAAATCAAAGAGAAGGACAACTACTTTATAGCAAATCGAACTCTTTAAAATTAAAAACATCAAGTTCTCAACTTCGAAATTATTTGCCTGAAACAGGAATGTATGGAGATGAAGTAGCGCATATTTCAAGTCCAACAGATTTATTAGAAATCACAAATGCAGATGAAGTCTTTTCTTTAGACATGTATAAGGGAGATAAAAGAGTTTCTGCCGTGTTAGCAACGGCTACAAAAGGAAATGTCTATGATCACTCAAAAGCAATCTGTGATAGATTAAATAATTCTAGTCTAGAAGATGTTCGATCCGTTACAGTTAGAGGCCATAAAATTATTAGCTCAAAAATTAAAAGACCCGATTCTAAAATAGAATACACCTTAAGTTTTTCAGTAAAATTGGGAACCGCAAGTAATAAGTTGCTCAGTTTGTGGAATGTTGATCAATATCCAGAAGGAGATTATTATAATTTTCAAATATGGGGAAGTTCATTTTCTCAAGTGTTCACAATAGCAAATCATATTTTAGATAAATTCACTGAAGAAAAAACATTTACAAGTACTCCTGTAGATGATAATATCCCAACGGTATTTGTGAAATCTGGTTATTATGATAAAGGAGAGGTACATTTAAATTTGGTTAATAAAAGTAGATCGAGGTCAATCACTTTTAATGCAAATATTTCTGAAACAGAGGTATCTCCAGCCACCCAAATGACAACAACTATTGCTTTAAGTGGAGAATGGTACGAATCGTTAACTGTTGCAACAGGAACACTATTTGATATTGGTTTATCTATATCTACAGGTGTATCTGTTCAAAAAGATGCATTATATTTAGCAGACGGACCTTGGGGTATAGATTATTTAGATGATTATGTATCGATAGACAATTTTAATGTTGAAAAAGGAGCAACAGATATAGATGAAAATTTATACCAAATAGAAAGAAATCCTAGTATTTCTGGACAAGTAAAAGGGACAATGAATTTGTTTAGACATTTATTACCTGGGGATCAAACATTATCCATTAGTGAGTATGGTGCAATTCAATTTGAGATAAAAAATAATGTTCCTATTGAAGTTATATTAGTCCCAGAAAATTTATCTGAATGGAATAATCGTTTGCGTACTACAATTGCAATTAATAGTTTAAAAACAGCATATAACATTCCTTTTGAAGATTTTGTTGATGGGAATGGAAATTCATTAAAACTTGATGATATTAAAACAATTGTATTCTCTGTTAGAGGTAATTATACAAACTTTGAGAATTTTGACTTAGAATTAAACAATGTTTCTTTTGGAGCTCCAGAAGTTTTGACTGTTGATGATATAGTATTCGAAAAAACAAAAGTTATTAATTATCCAAATCCATTTTCAAATGAAACTACTATTAAATTGGTGAATTCAAGTCAATATATAGATATACAGGTTGTTGATGTGTTAGGTAGAATTGTAGATAAGCAACGAATTAATACCAGGGCAAATAACAAAAGAGCCATATATTCCACTCCACAAAATTTGAAAACAGGAATTTATAGGTACTTGTTTTTTGACGATAGAAAACAAAAATACAAAGGGAGCTTTGTTGTGTATTAGATTGTTTGGTTAGTTAGTTAGTTAGTTAGTTAGTTAGTTTAGAGGTGGAAATTTATTTTCACCTCTGTTTTTTCAAGAAAAATGGTTTTTGTTTAAGATACCATTTAAATCGAAAACCAATTTCTGTAAATTTAAACCCAGCAGCTGTTACAGAGGCAATATTACTATGATTAACAAATAAGTTAGCAATGCTTCTTTCAGAGAATTTATATCCTAATTTACCTTGAATTCTATACGTGTTTTGTCTTTCAGTTTTTTCAATAAATTGAAAACCAGTAGCTGCATTTAAACCATAAAACCATTGATTATTTTTGATACTGTTTTCGTCTCTTAGCAAATCGATAAAAACTTCTACTGCGTTAAATTCTTTTGGACTAAAATAAATACTTGGTACTTGGTTTTTAAAAGTAATGTATTGATAATTCAATCCAGCTTTTAAAATAGGACTATTTAAGATTGTATAATAGGCAGAAGTAAATACCAGATTACGTGTATTAGTATCATTTTGTGAAGTGTAATAATACTGAGTAAACCATCCAAAATTAAAATTAGTATTTAAACTATAGTTAGCATAATAATTATTTTGAACAATTTCTCTGCTTAATAAATCGGCATTAAAATCTTGAAGCTCTCGTTTATAACCAATAACTAAATTTTGTAGTTTGTAGGGTTTAATATTTAATGAAATATCTGTGAGAAACTGAGAGTAATCTGTAGTAATTGCTGAGGCAGTAGTAATTCCTAAATTCCCATTAAAAACAATTGTAGGTGATAATTGATAGGAAATACCCCCAAGAAAATTATGAGATGTAGCTTCTTTGTTTGAAGTAGTATTTTGAGTAGTCCTATAGGTATAATTTGTATTGAATTTTAATTTAGTAGAAATAGGAAATGTAAGACCAGAATAAAAAGAAGTCGCTTCATTATTTCCATTGTCACTACTATAAGTAACTTTAGTTTCTATAAATGGGGTAAATTCTTTATCTAAATTTTTCAAGAAAGTGACAATATCTTTTTGATTGTCGTAAAATGTTAATGCCTTATTACCTGTTTTATACGCATCATTATATAGTCCTAAAGCTTTCAATGCGTTTGCTTTCCCCAAATTTCCATCAAAAGAGATTGAATCATTTATTAGAATACGATTGTAATCAGTGATACTTCTTTTAAAATTACTTTTATAGATATTTAATGTTGCTCTAAGAGAAAGAACCCAGTTTTCATTTGGATGTTTTTCATTAAGCGTTTTAATTAGTGTTGCTGCTTCAATATACTTTCTATTCCATATTAAAGCTTGTGCATGACGTTCTTTTGTTTGTTGGGCTAGTAACTTGTTCGTTTCTTTATTAATTGAACTCATTGCCTTAAAACTAATCTTTAATGCTTCTTTTTCTTTTCCTTTTAAATGAGATACTAATGCAAGTCCATTTAAAGAAATTAATTTGTTTTGAGAAGAAGCACCAATTTTTTGGTAGGTAGTTTCAGCTTTTGAAAAATCATCAGAGGTAATATATACATTTGCTATATTCTGGAGTGTTTCAGTATCACTTTCAAATAATAGCAAGTTTTCTTTTAATAATGTTATCGAAGTTTTATAGTCTCCTTTTTGCACATATTGATTTGCATACCCTAAGTGTATATACTTTTTTGAAGTCAACGCGTTTAAATTACCAGGAGAAACAAGTAATGCTTTATTGACAAACTCAAGTGCCTGGTCATAGATTTTTAAATTAGAAAGAGTATTAGCATAGCCTAACAGTGCAGGGAAACTTTTGGAGTTTTCTTTAACTAAACTTTGATAATATCCTTTTGCTTTATTAAAATCTTTACTCCACAATAAAGACTCAGCATAATTCAATTTAATTTCGAAATCTTGAGGGTATGCTTTTAATAAATCAATGAAAATTTGAACAGACTTTTTGCTATCTCCGCTTAGACCAATTGCTCTTCCGTAACAAAGTTTTGCTGTTTTGTTTGTTGGGTATTCAATTAAAATGTTTTTAAAAAAAACTTCTGCTTTATTATATTTCCCTGTTTCTAAGTATGTAAATCCTTCTTTCATGTCCTGAGCTGTACAGAAAGTTGAAAAAAAGATGAAGAAAAATAATAGTTTTGGGTTCAATTTCATGTGTTTCATTTTCTGCAAGTTAATGAATCAAATCCAAACATATTCAATATTTCACCTATACAAAGTTTCCTCTCATCGAAATCCAAGATGTTTAAATGCATCCTTAAATGATATTTGTAATAGAAATTACTTATAAACTTAAAACTATTTATCATGGCTTTACAAATATTAGAAAACAACGGAAACTTTTACATTCAAGGTAAAATCACATGTGATAATGTGCTAGCAATGAAACTGCATCTAGAGTATGTTTTAGAAAAGAGAAAATATGTCACTATAAACATCAGTAAAGTAACAGAAATTGACTTGGATGGAGTTGTGGCACTTACTAAAATATATCTAAATGCTTTATCAACAAAAAAGATTTTTACAATTACTGGAGTTGGTAGTAAAGACATGTACGACCACTTTAGAGATCAGAACATTGCTTAATAAACAAATAAATTTATAATGACTACTAAATCTATTAATTATGCCACTAAAAATTATAAATAATAAAGGAATCTTTGAAGTATGTGGAGAATTTACCTCAGAAAATAAAGGAAAAGTGAAAGAATATTTTAACAATCTACTTGATAATTATTACGAAGTTGTTATGTGTTTGAATAAAATAAATAAGATTGATGAATCTGCAATTGATGTATTAAAATTTATACACAGAAAAGCAGCTAAAAGAAGTAAAGTGTTGTTTGTTCTTGGAAAAAAAAACACAACAATAGAGAAGGCGTTTAAGGTTTTTAACATCTCATATATTTTTAAAAATGATTATAATTAATTCAGTAAAAAAGAAAATTACATCTGAGCAATTATTTATGATTAGTGCTTTGGTTGTAAATGGAGGGAACTATCTTTATAATCTTTTACTTGGAAGGATATTGGGGCCAGCATTATTTGCCGATGCGGCTATTTTAATAACATTTCTATTGACGTTGTCTTTTGTTGCTATGACATTTCAATTGGTAACTGCAAAATTTTCAATACTATTTAGAGTAAAAACATTTAAACGTTTTGTTTCTTCAATGTATAAAAGTGCCCTATTTATAGGTGTGCCTTTTGGAGTTTTAATTATTGTTTTTGCTTCAGAATTGCAGCAGATATTTAATACATCAACATCATCAATGTTTGTTGTTTTTGGACTTGGTGTTCCGGTATATTTCCTTATGAGTATTAACAGAGGGGTGTTTCAAGGAAAAAAAGAATTTAAATCTTTGTCTATTACATATCAAACAGAAATGCTTAGTAGGTTGTTTATAACGCTTGCTCTTCTTTTAATTTTCGGTATAGAATCTCCTGTAATAATTGCATTAGGAATTATAATTTCTTTTGTATTTGGAATGTTTCCTTTTAAATCAAAGTTGTTTTCTCTTCAACGAAATACACGTATTAGAGCAACCTATAAAAAACAAATAAAAGCCTTTTTCATATTAACTGCGTTTTATGAGTTTACTCAAATTATTATTAATAATAGTGATATACTTTTAGTAAAACATTATTTTACTTCTTATGATGCTGGTTTATATGCTTCTTTGGCTTTAATTGGAAGAATGGTCTATTTTATTGCTTGGATGTTTGTAATGTTATTGCTCCCTAAAGTAATACATTTAAAAAAAGAAGGTAAAAAAACGAGCGGTGTTTTATTTAAATATATAGGATACATAACACTTTTATCATGCATTATTATTACAAGTTGTGTGTTATTTCCAGAAGTTATCGTTCATGTGTTATTTGGAGAAAGCTACCTTGATATTTCTTCTCTATTGTGGAAATATGCTTTGGCTACTTCTATTTTTGCAATCTCAAACATTTTTGCCTATTACTATCTTTCTTTAGACAAATATGTTCCAGTGATTATTTCTGGTATTTTCGGACTATTACAAGTTGTTTTAATTGTTTGGTTTCACGAATCCTTAGAGCAAGTTGTGCATGTGCAAATTATTGCAATGTTCTTATTACTTATAATGCAGTTACTATTTTACGGAGCAATCTTAAGATCTGAAAATAAAGTTTTAAGATAAAATCTAAAAAATCATTCTTCTATTAAAATAGAACATTCATCGACATCTTTTTGCGACCTAACTAAATTAATTATGAAATTTTGCATTCTTTTTTGATCTTTACTTTAGAGCTAATTTAACTCATTCTCTATTGGCATTTTTTAAGAACATTAATGTGAAATTAAACTATTATGGAGAAAAATTTAAAAGAAAATAAAAGAGTATTTAGAAAGCACTTTAGAAGAATTTAGTGATGCCTATGAAAACTATGGTATTGATATGGATAATGAAACTCAGCTTATAGAAAAAGCATTGTATTGTATAAATGATTTATTAGCATAAAACTTGGAATATAGTATTGCAAGTTAACATCAAGAAAACATAAAACCATCAACCTATGAAACTAGCAATTGTAACGGCCTATCCACCAAGTAAAGTGACATTAAATGAATACGCTTATCATTTGGTAAAACAATTTAGACAAAAAGAAGAGATTACAGAACTTATTTTATTAACAGATACAACTAAAGGATCGAAAACCTTAGATTTTGTAGAAGAAGGATGTAAAATAACGATTAAAGAATGTTGGTCTTTTAATGGCTATGCAAACGTTTTTAATGTTACAAAAGCGTTGAATGAAACAAAGCCAGATAGCGTATTGTTTAATTTGCAATTTATGAAGTTTGGTGATAAAAAAATACCTGCAGCTCTTGGATTGTTGTTGCCATTAGTTTGTAAAATTAAACGCATACCAACAATTGTTTTATTACACAATATTTTAGAACAAGTAGATTTGAAAAAAGCAGGGTTTACATCTAGTAAAATATTACAGAAAATATATGGTTTTATTGGAAATACACTAACAAGAATAATTTTGAAAGCAGATATTGTTGCAGTAACGATGAAAAAATATGTTGGAGTTTTAGAGAAAAAATATAAAGTAAAAAATGTAATAGCAATACCACATGGTACTTTTGAGGTTTTAAAAAAACCAACATATAAATTACCGAAAGGAGCATTGAAAATTATGACGTTTGGGAAATTTGGTACTTATAAAAAAGTGGAGCTTTTAATTGAAGCTGTTCAGAAGGTTAGAAAATCTACAGGGATGGATTTAGAAATTGTTATAGCAGGGACTGATAATCCAAACGTACCTGGGTATTTAGAAAATGTTAAAAGAAGATTTGCATATGTTCCTAAGTTAATATTTACTGGATATGTTGAAGAATCAGATGTGTCTAAATTATTTAAGGAAAGTGCAGTTGTAGTTTTTCCATATACCTCAACTACAGGTAGTTCTGGAGTTTTACATCAAGCAGGAAGTTATGGGAAAGCTGTAATTATGCCAGATTTAGGTGATTTAGCATTGTTAGTGAAAGAAGAGGGATATCAAGCAGAGTTTTTTAAACCAACTAGTGTAATAAGTCTCGCTAAATCAATTGAAGAAATTGTAACAAACGAAGCGTATAGAATAGCTTTAGGAATTGCTAACTACAAAGCGGCAACAGCTTATCCAATGTCCAAAATCACAGATATATACATGGAGACGTTTGATAATATTACAAAGAATACGAAGCATAAAAAAAACATTACATATCTAGTGAATTAATCTTTAGAAATGTATTTAAAAGAAGGTTTCTTTTTCCCGTTTTTATCTATAAAACCAAAATACTCTTGGGCTTTTCTTCTCCAAGGAAGTTTTCCAACTACTTCTTTGGGGATTTTAGTAAAATCATATAGTGTCCAAGACATGAACGAAATACCCTGTTCACTTAATTGTTCTTGCATATATTTATAATACTTACTTTGTTTGTCTTCAGAACTCCCAAATGGTTTCCAAAAACCTTTGTACGAGGTAGTTCCAAATTCAGTTACTATAATTTGTTTCGAAGAAATTTCTTTTTTTAAAGAAGCATACGTGTTTTTGAAATTCACATTTTTCTTATAGTAATGAAAAGAGATAAAGTCGACTTTGTTTTTTAAAATCACAGCACTTTTTGCATTTGACCAACCAATAGTAATAGGATGCTTTTTGTCTATTGACTTCACTACAACAGACATTCTTTTAAGCCAACTTGTAACGTTGATTTTACCTCGAGAATCGAAATCCAGATCTGGCTCATTTTTAATATCCCAAGCTAATAAAGCAGGATGGTCTTTAAAACGAGATACAATTTCAATTGCATGTTTTTGATTCAGTGTCCAATTCAAAACAGAGTAATCACCATAAAAATCAAATAACGTAATCATTACTTTCAATTCATTGGTGTGAGCAACATCCAAAACTTGTTTTAATTTTTTTAATTTTTCTGAATTTACTTTTGCTTTTCCAAAATCTTCATATGGAATAAAAATTCTAATCGTATTTAATCCTGCAGTCTTAATAATTTTAAAATCAACATCAATTATTGTGTCATTAAACTCTTTACCAAACATATTCCATGGTGTTTTTTGAGGGTAATAATTAATTCCTTTTATGTCAAGTGTAGCGTCAATTTTTCTGGTATTAAATCTATTGACTTTAGATACATCCTCTCTGATTAAATGTCTAACACGCCAAAAACCATCTTCTAACAAAAGAATTATTTTATACGTAGCAGTTTCATAGGTTTCAAGAAAAAAAGTGTTATTACTATATATGCGTTTATATTCAAGAACATTTTTATCTGTTAATACAACTAATTGACCATCTTCGCTAAAAAAGTCTAAAGTTAAATGATGTGCTAATGTAGTTCCATCAATCGTTATTTTTTTTAACTTATTTTGTTTGATGATGCTGAAAATATTTTTTCTAGCACTTTCTGTATAATAATCATCAATACCCGCTTTTAAATTTGTTTTGTATGCAACATGTCTTACATACCAAGCATCTAAATAGTCATTTTCAATTTCAGAAAGTGTTTGGTCATCCATCTGTCTTCCTTTGTTCTTTAGGGGAGCCCAAGTTAATTCTGGAAGGTATTGCTCAATTTTTTTTAACTCGGTATGTAGCATTTTACTTCTATCTGCTCCGGTATTTAAATAACTATACAAAGCACCAACGCCATACACTAAAAACAATGTAATTGCAACATAGGAAAGAAGTATTAGTGCTCTTAAAATATTTCTATTTTTTACCATATTTTTTTAGCTTGTCTATTTTTTGTGATTCCAGCTGCTCGAATTTGAAAATTGTAGGTATCCTTTTTATAGATTCCCGGTGCTAAATTGAATTTAACAAAACCATCCTTTGAGGTTTTAGTAATGATTCCTATTTCTTTTTTTCCTTTTAATAAAACTAGGTGCACATGTAAACCATCCGGGATCATTTGATCCATAAAACTAGTTAATGGTCCCACTGTTATTGTTCTGTTATTTGTCGAAAACTGTATATCAAAATCTGTGATTACTTGCGTGTATTTTATAGCTATAGTATTGCTTTCAGAAATCCCTTGAATATATGCCTTGATTGTCCAATATGCTTCTTGATCTGGATGAATCATTTTAGCTGTAGCAACTCCTAATATTGTAGTTCCTGAAGTTTTTAGTATGGCTTGTTTTTTATTCCTGATAAAAAAAGACACATAAGTACCATCACTAACAGTATTTCCTAAAGAGTCTTTTATAATTGATGTAATAAAAGATGTAATCTGATTTCCATCTGCATAACCATGATTTCTTTTAACAGAAATAGTGAAGTTTGTAGGAATGGCTGGTACAATATTAACGTCGTACTCTTTAGAGTTTTTACCAAAACTTTCAGAAGATAGGATCATCCTCCCTGATATATTTGGAGAAAAAATATTTTTAAAAGCAATTAATTGATCTGTTTTAATTTCTGTACTTGTTTCATTGGCTAAAAATTGATGCTTTACGAGTACTGGAGTTTCTGGTTTTAAAGGGTTGTCTAGGTTGTCTGTAGGGATAACAACGAGCATGGTGAAATCACGTCCTCCGGCCTCAATACTTGGTGGACCAAGATAGGTTTCCATACGATGCACTTTAGTTTTTGGTCGGATCTTTAATTGTCCAGAAATTGAGGAGTTATTACTTGATAAACTCCAATTTATCATTCCAGATTTATTACTAAGATGTGATGGAATTTCATAAGAAAGAACAGTTGGCGATTTAATATTAGGTTTAATTAGAGTGCTACCATAATTATGTGAACAATATAAGACAGGGTTGTTTTTACCCAAAGAAGAAAAACGCAGTACAATTTTACTTCCAGCTTCAAAATGAGTTTTAAGGGAGATCAACTGAATACTGTCAGTTTTTTTTATTGAGTTTTGACCAGGTGATATGTATGATATACATATCAAACAAAATAAATACAAGTATGTTTGTTTTCTTAGCATCAATTTGGATTTCCAATATAACTATTTAATTCTATTTTAATAAAAGGATACATGGTATGATTTGTAAATTGTAACTCAGGCTTTGTGTGATTTATAATTCTATTTGGAACAATATCATCAGCAATGCTTTTATTAGGTAACCCATTTACAAAACAATTAGACATATCATCACTAATGATATCAATTTTAGATTCTCTCATCAATGTATAGTTAAAAGAAAGTTTTCTTTGCTGTCTAATTCCTTCATTTAAAAAAAGATGATCTACCCAAATCAGGGTTTTGTTTTTAGTGTAATACGTGATTAAAAGTTGAGGAACGGTAACCTCATTTAGTCCACTATTAAACAACGTACCCTTTATGTTGTTTTTATTAATAGAAAGATTGCTTAAAGTTAAATTTTTGTATAAATCTGATCCAGAAACGTTTCCTGCCGCTTGTAAATTAAACTTGGTAGGCTGTTCACTTAACTGAACAGGAGTAAATTCATTTGGATTAAAAGTTGTTGGTATTGGGTCCTCAATCTTTGACCAAGCGATGCCTTCAAAATTAATTTTGAAACTAGTAATTTCTTTTGGCATCAATTTATGTTTAACATGATATTTGGCATTAAATGTGGCTAGTTCTACATTTTTATCATTATAAAGAGTTCCTTTTAAAACGATATCTGCGGGTACATTGTCAATATTCTGAATCTCACCAATTATGGCATATTGATCTTGAAACTTCACTAATTTAGCCGAGACGATTTCTAAAACCGGTTGTTTAAGAACATCTTCATGGTGTGTTTGCTCTGTCGTAATTCTTCGCCTACCTTGATTAAAATATTTAGTAATATTATTTGAATACAATTGATCAGGTGGAATATCAGTATCTAGCTTTTCTGGGTTTAGATACCATTTTCCTTTATGTTTAATAAGAGTTTTATAGAATGTTCTATTAATGTTTTCTAGAGGAGTAACCCATTTTGTTAAAACCGTAGCAATGGCAGAACTATCATTTTTAATAGTGATATTGCTTTCTATATAATCTAATTTCGCATAGGAGCTCAATAAGCCATCGGTTACAGAAATCTCAAGCATGTATTGATCTAAATTTACACCACTAGTTGGATTTATTAAACTATACGCGGCTTCAAATTCTTTAAAATCTAAGGCATTATAATAAGCTAGTACTGCATTTTTTGGTGAATGTTGGGCTTCGTTTTTAATATAGAACTGATAGATGCCAAAAAAGATAAAGAAAAAAATTAATAAAGACCAGAAAAAGGAAAATGTTAATAGATTTTTAGAGAATTTTTTATAGTCATTTTTTTCAATGAAAGGTTTAGTAGTTGATTTAGAGATGTTTTTTGATTTACGAATCCATTCGATAAAATGTTTTGTTGTTATTTTAGAAATATTTCTTAATTTACGAATCCATCCAAGTTGGATATTAATGATAAAAGCCAACAATACCAAAAATAAAGGAATAGTTCCCCATACTATTTTTTGCCATTTAGCAACATCTTCTTTGGGTAAAATTGAGGATAAAGGAGGAACGTTTAACTTTTCCCAAACCATAACTCCATTTTCAAGTTGTGGTAATCTTTGCCATCCACAGAAATACAATATCGGATCATAAAATTTATCATTAGAAAAAATATATTTTAGATTGTATTTTTCAGGTACAGTTAAAAATTGTTGTAAAGAACCTATTCCTTCCACGCCTTTAAATTTTGAATTCTCTAAACGTTCTATAGCTCGTGTAGTTAATTCAGGTAACCTTCTTGCAGAGTGATAATTTCCATCTACGCTTAATGCATTAGTTCGAGACCCAAGCCAAGCCATTTGATCTCCAAAGCCTAAGGTTAAATATCGCCAATGATCGTGTTGATCCTGATTTAAAAAGTTTACAATCGGAAGCATTTTAATTTTTTGAGGTTGGGTAGGTCTAAAGTACCCAAGGCTCATTGTAAACACAATCATAAATAAAAACAATAAGGCAAGTATTCCTCCGATCAATCGAGGATATATTGCTCCAACATGTTTTTGAAGAAGTGCTTTTAAATCTTTTTCTGCTAAACGATAGATAAACTCACCAAAAATAGGTAATGACATAATGGAAGCCCAGAGCGTAAATCGATCTAAAGTTAAAATGCTATAAGCATTTTCACCCAAAATCATTTTTGGTAATGGGGTAGTACCTCCAGTTCCTAATAATGTTAACATACTTATAGAGAGTCCAAAAAACAAAAATCGTTTGCTATAATATCTATAAAAAATATACGGGAGAATAAATAACAAGATTCCCCAAGGAATAAGGAAAAAAACCAACCCTGAAGAAGTTATTTCTAAAAAATTATCTCTAGACCCATGAGGTATTGGAACTTGAGTTATAGGATTGTTTTTGCTATTTATCCAATAAGGTAATATGGCTCCAATAATTATTATAAGTGTAAGAAGGCTAAAACTTAATATGCGTTTAAAATGCCTGAAAAAAGTAGTAATAAATAATTTAAGGTTTACTTTTTTAAAAGAACTTACTTGTTCTCTTGAAGCATCCATAATTACCATGCCTATTAAGGGGAAAATAAAAAAAATCATTCCGAAAATGATTGTTACGTGATGTGAAACAACAATAAGACCAATTAAAGAAAGAGACGTTAGTAGATACCTGTATTTTCCTGTTTTCAACCATAAGTATATTTGTGGCATTGAATGCATTAAGAAGGAAATCCCTATAATACTTGGTAGTTGTCCAAAAATATGTAATGTTTCTAAAAAGGATGAAGATAATGTAGCAAGTATTGCCGCATAACCAGCAACCGTTTTATTAGCCGTAATCACTAGAGAGAAACGATAAACGCCTGTAATGAAAAGAATAACACTTAGTATAGCGACAGAGAAAAGTCCGAATTTTAGCCCTCCAATAAAAGAAAATAATGCAATTGATTGGTGTACTAATGGCGGATAGCTCATTGATGTAAAACCTGTGTACCATTTATAATTCCATGGCTCAAACCAGCTACTTGCGTAATGATCTGCAAAAAAGACATGAATCAAAGCATCATAAGTAGTCTCTAATGTAAAAAAGATGGAAGCACCATGAAAGGCTATTCCAACTAATAATGCAACAACTAAGTATTTGTTTGATTTCTGATTCATTAAAACATAGAAATTTATATACAGTAAATATAGATAATTTAAAAGGCAAATACGTATTCAGTCATCTTTACAAAATGTTCATTGGTCTAATCAAATAGTATGATTTAACAAAATAAGATTTTTTATCCACATATAGGGGATACTTTTATATCCATATACAATCGCTTAAATAGAAAATTATGAAAGTATTAGCTATAGATGACCAACAATTAGTATTGCTGCCATTAAAGAAGAAACTAAGAGAATTAGGGTATACAGTTAAAGCTGAGACAAATTCTTTAAAAGGCTTAGAATTATACGATTCTTTTGCCCCAGACTTAGTAATTGTAGACATTAATATGCCTGGTGTTTCAGGAATAGAAATTATAAAATATATAAGACAAAGAAGAAAATCACAAATACCTATAATGGTATTGTCTGGTAATGTAGATGATGAAATTATTACTAGGAGTTTTGAGTTGGGAGTGAATGATTATATGAAAAAACCATTGAGTTTAAATGAAATTTGTGCAAGAACAAAACGATTGATTGGAGTGCCAAAAATAGGCAATTATAGAAATAAAGTAAGTAATGTAATTATACAACAAAGATGTGTAGGAGTGGTAATTCCTTGTTATAATGAAGAAGAAAGGTTATTAAGCAAAGAGTTTTTAAATTTTATCGAGACAAACTCGGGATATCATTTGTGTTTTGTAAATGATGGAAGTACAGATGCAACTTTAGAGGTTTTAAAAGCGCTTAGAAAAGGTAGGAAAGATTATATCTCGGTGTATGATTGTAATAAAAATAAAGGGAAAGCTGAAGCTGTAAGGTTGGGGATGTTACATATGGCTACATATCAGGATTTAGATTATATAGGTTTTTTAGATGCAGATTTATCAACAGATTTATCTGATTTTGATGATTTAGTATCAACAATAGAAAACTCAAAATATAAAATTGTTAGTGGATCTAGAATTTCTAGAATGGGAGCCAATATAACCAAAGAATCTGCTAGACAAATTATCAGCCTTAGTATCAATTTTGTTATTAGAAAGATTTTGTCTATGCAATTTAAAGATACGCAATGTGGTGCTAAAATTTTTCATAAAGATGTGATTGAGTTACTTTTTAGAGAGAGGTTTATTACAAAATGGTTGTTTGATGTGGAAATATTTATGAGAATGAAAAAGCATTTTAAAATTAGCAAAGCAAGAGAAATGATTTGCGAAAAACCTTTAAAAAGATGGGTGCATGTTGATGGATCTAAGTTATCAATGAAAGATTCAATAAAAATTATCTGGCAATTAGCAAAAATAGCTATTGTATACAGCAAAAATAAAAAGAGGGTATCTAAAGTAAGTGTTGATAAACTGAATTGTGCTATTTCAAATACAGCTTTAGGTAAAGTATAATATTGACATTTTATAAAGGGTACATAAACAGGTTCTGGTTAATCAGCTAAATAAAACCTGTCATTCACCAATAATAAAACACATTTAAACGAATATTTTTAAATAAAAATAATAATGAATATATATTTATAAAGTCAAAAGAAAAGAATGGGATATGGTAAGTTTAGAAAAAATTTTAGTTCTAGTTGTATTAATTTATGGTGTTATTTCATTATTGTTAATTGAAAAATATAAAAATAGAATTTCTGAGTTAGAAAACGAAAAAAAAAAATAAAAGAGAAATAAATCAATCAATTTTCGGGGGGACATTGATTGAAAATTAAGAAACTTCTAATACCAGTATTAGAAGTTTTTTTTGAATTGTAGTGTTTTAAAAAAATAAAAAACCCAAAACAATTGTTTTGGGTTTTTTTGTAGCGAAAACGGGATTTGAACCCGTGACCTCAGGGTTATGAATCCTGCGCTCTAACCAACTGAGCTACCTCGCCATATTAGCGGCTGCAAATATAGTACATTTTTGTTTTTATACAAGGTAAGTTTTTAATTTTTTTAGAATAGAATAATTAACTATATTGCTTCCAAACAAATAAACTAATGTCAAAAATTAAATTTGAAATTGAATTTCCAATTCACGCTTCTGCAAGTATGTTGTATACTTATTTTGCAACTCCCGCAGGATTAGAAGAATGGTTTGCAGACAAGGTGAATTCAAGAGGTAAAATGATTACTTTTATCTGGGATGAAGCAGAAGAAGTAGCTACAATTTTATCCAGTAAAAATGACGTAAAAATTAAATATAAATGGGTAGAAAGTGAAGATGATGAAACTTATTTTGAATTTAGAATAGAAGTAGATGCTCTAACGAAAGATGTTTCTTTAATGATAACAGATTTTGCTGATGATGAAGACGAAGTTGAAGAATCAAAAATGTTATGGGTAAATCAAATAGAAGAATTAAAACATACTATTGGCGCTTAATAAAATAGTTAATCAATTTTAAAAACCTCATTTATATAAATGAGGTTTTTTTAGTTTTAATAGTTCTTAAAATAATCGATTATTCATAACTTTTCTCTTAATTTTGTGCAACATTAAATTAAACTATTCCTATGTTGAATTTCAACGGTAAACTAATCGATCCAACAGAATTTTCATTTTCATCTAATAATAGAGCATTTAAATATGGAGATGCCGTTTTTGAAACGTTGAATATTCAAAATAATACGGTTGTCTTTTTTGAAGACCATTATTTTAGATTGATGGCTTCTATGCGAATGTTGCGAATGGAAATTCCAATGGAGTTTACACTAGAGTTTTTAGAGCAAGAAATTCTAAAAACTGTCGCTACTCAAGATGATTTTTCAAAAGCAAGAGTACGATTAACGATTTTTAGAAAAGATGGAGGTTTGTACACGCCAAAAACAAACGAAATTAATTACTTAATTGAGTTTTCAGAAAACACTTACACTACTAAAAGTCAATATAGAATAGATTTATTCAAAGATTTTTACAACTATTCAGGATTACTTTCAACAATAAAAACATCAAACAGAATGCTAAATACCTTGGCAAGTATTTTTATGCAAGAAAATGAGTTAGACAATTGCATTTTATTAAATGAAAATAAAGCAGTTGTTGAGGCAACAAATGCAAACATTTTTGTCGTAAAAGGAAATGAAATTAAAACTCCTGCACTAGAAGAAGGATGTATTAAAGGAGTTGTAAGAAAAAAGGTAATAGATATTTTGAATATGAATGAAGAATATACGCTTCTAGAGACATCTATTTCTCCATTTGAAATGCAAAAAGCGGATGAGATATTTATTACAAATTCAGTTATTGGAATTCAGCCGGTAACTAATTATAGAAAGAAAGAGTTTAAAACTGAAATAGGAGCGAAGTTGGCTGTAAATCTTAGACTACAGCAAGTAATAGCTAGAAATTAGTTTAACTGAATATCACCAGGGGCATTTGCCCAAATCTTATATTTACCACCTTTTTGCAATAACTTATTTCTCCAAATATTTGCATTGTCTGTAGCAAATATATTAGGAAAATCATTTTCTGAGATAAACCAAGAGTCTAATTTTAATTCGTCTTCTAATTGGTCAAAATCCCAACCAGAATATCCTAAGAAAAATCGAATTTCACTTCCTTTTAATTCTTGGTTATCTAATAAGTCTTTTAAAGAATCAAAATTACCTCCCCAATAAATACCGTTATCTACTTCAATACTATCAGGAATTAAATGTGGCGCTTTATGTACAAAGTATAAGTTGTCTTGCTCAACTGGTCCACCTTGATATATGGTAAAAGAACAATTAATTTCAGGGATTAAATCTTTAACAGTAAAACTCAACGGTTTATTTAAAATAAACCCAATAGAGTTTGTTTTATTATGCTCAGTTAATAGAATAATAGACCTATTAAATGAATCATCATTTAAAATAGAGGGTTCAGCAATTAATAATCTTCCTTTTTTTGGTTTTAACATAGCCATGTTTAAATATAAGCACTTTTTACAAATAAAAAAACTCTCCTATTAAATTAGGAGAGTTTTTAAATACAATTTTTTTGTATTTCTAGTTTACTGAACTACTTAATCCAGCACCTGCTTTAAACTTAACAACGTTTTTTGCAGCAATTTGGATAGTTTTTCCAGTTTGAGGATTTCTTCCTGTTCTTGCAGCTCTGTTAGATACTGACCAAGTTCCCCATCCTACTAATGATACTCTTTCTCCACCTTGTAAGGCTTTAGTAACGTTAGATGTTAAAGAGTCTAAGGCAGCCTTTGCAGCAGCTTTTGAAATTCCTGCGTCAGCAGCCATTGCATCGATTAAATCTGATTTGTTCATGATTTGTAAATTTTAAAAATTAATTGATCTAATATTTCGCTTAACTAAGCTTAACAAATATAGCAGGAATAAGGGTTCGTGCAAATATTGACCCTAAAAAAACCTGTTTTTGTTAATAAATGACATCAAATTGTTAATAACCAAAGCAGAAAAACGGTAAAAATCATAAAAACCGTATCAATAAAGGGGTTTAAGCCATTTTAGCGTCTGAAGAAAAATGCAAACCATTCAATAAGCTTTGCATATCCATTTTCTTCTTTCCAGAAAGTTTTATTTCATTAATAATAAGGTAGCCTTTATCTGCAGCAACTTTTAAAGATTTTTTATCTATAACTAAACTACCAATAGGATTTGAATGAGTAATCGTTTCTTTAGAAACACTATAGATTTTGGCATTTGTTTCTACACCATTATTGTGTAGTGTTGTCCAAGCAGCAGGAAACGGATTTAAACCTCTTACCTTATTATATATATTATCTAAAGTATCAGACCAATCAATTTTACAATTATCCGGAAATAATTTATAAGCAGTTTTTTCTTCCAACTCTGGTTGTCTAGTTGTTGTAATGGTATCTTCTTCTATCTGTTTTACAGTTTCTATTACTAAGTCGGCTCCAAGATGCATTAAAGTATCATGCAGTTCGCCAACTGTTTCATCATCTTTAATCCTACATTCTTTTTGTAAGATAATTTCCCCAGTGTCAATTTTATCATCAATAAAAAAAGTAGTAACACCTGTTTTTTGTTCTCCATTTATGATGGCCCAATGAATAGGAGCAGCCCCACGGTATTCTGGTAACAAAGAAGCATGTAGATTAAAGGTTCCATATTCTGGCATATTCCAAACTACTTTAGGCAACATTCTAAATGCGACTACAATTTGAATATTGGCGTTTAAAGAACTTAGTTCATCAATAAATTCTTGATTTTTAAGGTTTGTTGGTTGTAATATATTTAAACCTCGAGAAACTGCATATTTTTTTACCGCAGATTCGTTTAGCTTTCTTCCTCTACCAGCAGGTCTATCTGGAGCAGTTATAACTCCAACTACAGAATAATCATTTTCTACTAAATGTTTTAAAATGGTTACAGCAAAATCTGGTGTTCCCATAAATACAATTCGTAAATCTCTCATTAGTTTATATAATATTGATTGAAATTGTTAATGCTAATTTTCTCTTCTGATAAAAGCTGCTGCAAATTTACTAAAACGTTTGCTTCAGTAGAAGAAATATGATTGCAGATTTGATGTGAACTTGCTTGTTGCTGATTCTTTAAATATGTAATGATGTTTGAGGAAATATTCGTGAATGAGTTTTTGTTTTTTAAGCACACATCGCACATTCCACAGGTAGCAATAGCTGCATCATTAAAATAGGTTAAAACCTGAGAACTTCTACAAACTTCATCATTCTTTACCAATTGTAACAGCTCTTCAGATTTTTTTATTTTTTGTTGAATATAGGTTGTAATATTTTTAGAAATACTATTGATTGTTTTATCGTCTTCTCTAGGAATCAAGAAATACAAATCAGCATTTTTAGTTGCTTTCTTGTAATCAATGATTTCTTCTGAATGTAACTGTTCTAAAATTGCGACTACTTTAAAAGAGAGGATACCTATTTTTTTAGATAACCAAAACTCGTTGATTTTTGTTTCCTGTTCAAAAATGCCACCATAACTTCTTAATAGCAGTTTTATTAATTTGCTAGATGTGTTATTTGCTTTTGAATAATTTAGTACTTGATTACTGGTAGCTAAAAATTGAACGGTAGATTTTTTATTGTAATTATTAGAAATATCTACAATTCCATTATTGTGTAATAATCTTAACGTAGTATCTACTTTTGGAGAGTTGTAAGTATACGTGTTACAAAATTCGAGTAAGTTAAACTCAAAACTATCTTCTAAAAGTTCTCCATTTGCAATTTGATAATTTTGAAAAAGAGATTTGTAAATACTTTTAATTTCTTGAATAGAAGGAAAAGCATTTTTGATTTTCTCTAAAGAAATTCTAATATCATTAGCATTGTATAAAACAGCTGAAAAAGCCTTTTTACCGTCTCTTCCTGCTCTTCCTGCTTCTTGAATATAGTTTTCAATACTATTAGGTAAATCAATATGCACAACAACTCTAACATTACTTTTGTCTATTCCCATTCCAAAAGCATTTGTGGCAACAATAATTGGTGTTTTTTCAGAAATCCAATTATCAAAAGAGGCTTGCTTTTGGCTAGGTGTTAATCCGCCATGATAATAACTAGCTTTAAAATTATTTGCGTTTAAAAAATTGGCTATTTCTTTTGTTCTATTTCTACTACTAGCATATACAATAATAGGCGCTTTTGTTTTTGTACAAATCTGAAGTAACCGTTGTAATTTGTCTTCAGTATTAAAAAATTGATAAGCTAAATTTTCTCTATAAAATGATTTCTTAAATATTGAAACACCTTTTAATTCTAAACTATCAGAAATATCTTCTATTACCTTTTTAGTTGCTGTTGCTGTTAAAGCTATAATTGGTGCATCAGGTTTTAATGTTTTTAAAACCTTTATATTTCTGTAAGAGGGTCTAAAATCATGCCCCCATTCAGAGATACAATGCGCTTCATCAATTGCAATTAAATTTACATGTAGCTGTTTAATTTTTTCTTGAATGAATGTTGATTGTAGTCTTTCTGGCGATAGGTATAAAAACTTATAATTACCAAACCTAATGTTATCAAACTGAGCGATTAATTCATCTTGGTCAGTACCAGAAACTAGTGCTAAAGCTTTAATCCCTTTTTCATTTAAAGAGTCTACTTGATCTTGCATTAAGGCAATTAATGGAGAAACCACAATGCAAACACCTTCTTTTACCAATGCCGGAATTTGAAAACAGACAGATTTACCACCACCTGTAGGTAAAAGAGCAATCACATTTTTTGTATTCAAAACAGCCTCAATTATTTTATCTTGAGGTGCTCTAAAAGAATCGTGATTCCAATATGTTTTTAATATTTGTAATGGGTTTGCCATGTGTAAAGCTAAAGCGAATCTAAAATAAAATCTGTTCTTTCTTTAACTGTGCCAAAAGGAACTGTTATGATCTCATATCCAATTTCTTGATATGTTTTTTTTAAATGATGATTGATTTCAACAGCAATTTCAAAACTTTCGTAACGTTCGTTATCAGACACAAAAATTTCTTTCCATGGCGGTAACATAAATACTTTTTGGTATTTATAATTGTTGCTTTTTTCTATAAAATAATCTGGATATTCTGTGTTGGAATAATTCATATATGCATGAGCATCAGGGATTCCTCTATCAAAAAACACAATTTCATCTTTGCATTTATCAGCTTCTATATATTGTTGTTCCCTACCTTCTAGTAAAAGTTTACTAAATAATAAAGGATCAGTTAAAAACAACTGATCTATTCCTTTTTTTTGAGCCATAAGAATAACTTCTCTAGATATTTCTGGCTTACAATGAAAGCCTCTAGAAATTAATTCATTTAAAACAGTAGATTTACCTGTTCCTGGCCCTCCAATGATAACTATTTTTTGTTGCATGTTGCAAAAATAATGGATTCTGATAATAAAAATAATAATATAGTGTAATTTTGCTGCAATAAAAAAGTAAAATATTTTAGAATGAGTGATAAAGAGGCTTTTTACGTTAAATTAAAAGACAGATTAGATAACACAACAAAATTCCCGACAGATTATTTGTATAAATTTATAGTTCCGACAGGAGGGAGTCAAGTTGTAGAAATTGAAGAGTTATTTAAAGGGAGACAGGTAAAAATCTCTACTAAAAAGTCTAAAACAGGAAAGTATATTAGTGTATCAATAAATGTTAAATTGGTGTCTTCTAACGAAGTAATTTCTTATTATAAGAAAGCAGAGAAAATAGAAGGAATTATTTCTTTATAATTTTAAATGTATCAAGTAATAAATATGAGGATTAAAAAAATTGTTATTCTTTCTCTTTTAGTTTCAACGTCATTGTTTTCACAAAAGAATAGTGATGTGTTGTTTAAGATTGATGGAGAACCTGTGTTCGTTTCAGAGTTTAAAAGAGTTTACGAGAAAAACTTAGATATTTTATCTGATGATAAACAAAAAGGAGTACATAATTATCTAGATTTATTTATAAAGTATAAACTAAAACTAAAAGAAGCCTATCGTTTACAGCTAGATACAACAAGGGCTTATAAAAGAGAAATAGAAACCTATAAAAACCAACTAATAGCACCATATTTACTGGATACAGTTTTTATATCTAAGTTGGTTAAAGATGCATATCATAGAACAAAGTTTACGGTTAATGCGAGTCATATTTTAGTGAAAATCCCAAAGGGTGTTTTGCCAAAAGACACCTTACAATTTTATACTAAGATTAGTAAGGCAAGAGAAGAGGTTTTATCAGGAGTCTCATTTTCTAAAGTTGCTTTAAAATATTCTGACGATCAATCTGTAAAAGATAATTTCGGGAACCTAGGTTCTTTTACTGCTTTTAAAATGGTGTATCCATTTGAAAATGCAGCCTACAGAACTAAAGTTGGAGGGGTTTCTAAGCCTTTTAGAACTCGTTTTGGATATCATTTTGTAAAGGTAAACGACTTACAATTATCAGCAGGAGAAATAGAAGTTGCACATATTTTAATAACAGATAAATCCTTAAAAGGTAAAATTGTTATTGATAGTATTTATAAAGGTTTAATGAAAGGTGCAGATTTTAATACATTAGTATTAAAGTATTCAAATGATAAAAACTCAGTGTCGAGTAAGGGTAAACTCCCTAAATTTGGTATAGGAAGGATGCCAAAACCTTTCGAAGATCATGCTTTTGAAATTAAAAAAGAAAATGAAATTACAAAACCATTTAAAACCCGATTTGGTTGGCATATTATTAAGTTATTGAAGAAGTTTCCAGTTACATCTTTTGCAGAAATGAAAACTGAATTAACAAAGAAAGTGAAAGCTAGTGGTGGAGCAAGAATGTCTGATTTGGTTGTTCTTAATAAACTAAAAAATAAATATCAAATACTAGTTAATGAAAAAGCAAAAGAATTCTTTAATAGAAAAGGCATAAGAGGGCTAAAAAAAGACATATTACAACAAACACTTTTATCAATTAATAAGAAGAAAATAAGGCAAGATGTTTTTTTTGATTATATTAGAAATCGTAGACATAAATCAATAGCTGTTCTTTTTAATGAATTTAGAGATCAAGAAGTGCTAAATTATTTCAAAGAAAATTTAAAATTTACAGAACCAGAATTTGCAAAAACATTAAAAGAATATGAAGACGGAATCGTAGTATTTGATTTAATGCAGCAAAAAATTTGGCAAAAATCAACAAGCGACACTTTAGGTTTACAAGAATATTTTTCTAATCATAAATCAGATTATAATTTTACTGAATTAAAAGATAATAAAGGAAAAGTAATGAGTGATTATCAAACATTTTTAGAAAATGAATTAATGAACTCTTTACAGCAAAAATATAAAGTTACTATAAGAAAAAGAGTCATTAAAAAACTAGTTAAACAATACCATTCTAATGAATAAAACTGTTGCGTATATTTTTCTTTTAGTGCTTTTTTTTTCATGTCAATTTTTTGGTTTGGAAAAGAAAATAAATCACACAGAGAAACCGCTAGCTACTGTTTATAATGCAAGTTTATTTAAAAGAGATATCATAGATTTAATACCAAGAGGATTATCAAAAGTTGATAGTGTTTTAATCGTAAAAAGCATTATTAATAATTGGGCAATTCAACAATTATTTAAGAAAAAAGCCGAAGAAAATTTATCGAAGCAAGAGAACGAATCCTATGCAAGACTGGTGCAAGATTATAAGCAAAGTTTGTTAGTTAATGGCTATAAAGAAAGATTGGTGCAACAGCAGTTAGATACTGTGATTTTTGATGAGGAGGTTGAGAAATATTACAATGATAATAAAGCAAATTTTAGGCTCAACGAAGAATTGATTAAAATAAAATATCTCCATTTTGGAAAGGAATTGTTAGATCAAAAAAAGATAACTAAACAATTTAAATCAACTAAATATGAAGATTTAATTTCTTTAGAAAATCAGGAGTTAAATTTTAAAGCAATCAACTTAAATGATTCTACTTGGATTAGAGTAGAAGATGTTTTGTTAAAAATTCCAAAATTTAGAGAAGATTCGAGAGAAATATTGTTAAAAAAAACAAAATTCATACAAAAAGAAGATTCTTTAGGGTTATATTTGGTCGCTGTAAAAAATGTTTTAAAAAGGAATGATATAGCCCCTTTAAATTATATCACTCCAACCATAAAACAAATGATTTTACACAAAAGAAAACTAGAATTAATTAGAGATATAGAAAAAACGTTAATTAACGATGCAATACAAAATAAAAAATTTAAAGAGCATGAATAAAACATCAATTTTAATTTTTGTGCTAACTTTATTTACGATTATTACTCAAGCACAAATGAACAAGATTGATGGTGTAGATGTTGTTGTAGGTAAGAATGTGGTTTTAAACTCAGATATCGCAAAGTTTAGGTTAGATATTGAGCAACGAAGCGAGGGGAGAATTAAAATATCTGATTGTGAAATGCTTGAGCAATTAATGTTACAGAAACTATTGTCTCACCATGCAGTTGTTGATAGTGTCTTAGTGACAGATACAGAGGTTAATACAGCAGTGGATAGAAACATTGCTTATTTTACCAAAGAATTTGGTTCAGTGGAAAACATGGTAAAAAAGTATGGTTTTAATGATTTAGAGGATTTTAGAAAGGAACTATATACCATCGAAAAAGAAAATGCCCTTGTTGGAAAAGAGCAAGCAAAAATTAATGAAGGTATAGATATTACTCCTGAAGAAGTTCGTATTTATTATAACGGATTAAAAGAGAAAAACGAATTGCCAGAATTTCAATCTGAAATAGAAATGGCGCAAATTGTGATCTATGCACAACCAACAAAAGAAGAAGTTGCTAGAGTTATAGCAAAACTAGCTGCTCTTAAGGCAGATATTGAAGGTGGTGCAAGTTTTAGATTGAAAGCTGTTTTAAATTCAGATGACCCAACCGTTGTTCAAAATGGTGGTCAGATGAGTATTGATAAAGGAAGTAAGTTTGTTAAAGAGTTTAAAGAGGTTGCTTTTTCTCTTGATATTAATCAAGTTTCAGAACCATTTAAAACGATGTTTGGTTATCACATTATTCAATTAAATGCTGTTAAAGGTAAATCTAGAATTGTTTCTCATATATTAATTCAACCAGAAATATTAGATTCTAAAGTTCAAGAAGCAAAAGAGAAGATTGAAAAGCTTAGAAAAGAAATTCTTGAAAAGAAAATCACCTTTGAAGATGCAGCTTTAAAACATTCTGAAGATAAAGAGACAAAAACTAATGGAGGGTTAATTGTAAACCCATTCTCTGGTGAAGCCCGTTTTGATTTAACAAGAATGGATCCTTCTTTATATGCAAGAGTAATAAACACTAAAAAAGGTGAGATTACCGCACCTTACTATGATGAAACCGAACAAGGTGAAAAGATGTATAAAATCATCTTTATGAAAGATAGAACTTTAACACATAAAGCAGATATAGTAAATGACTATGTGAAGATTCAAAAACTTGCTTTGCAAAAGAAAAAGGAAGAGAATATTACAAAATGGTCTAAAGAAAAAATAGTAGATACTTACATTAAGATTAGTGATAAATACAAATGTAAGTTCGATAAAAATTGGAGAAAAGAAAATTAGTCATTTATGTCTGATGTAGCTGCAATTAAACAATTAGTAGAAAAAACTAAACTACTAAAAAAAGAAATATCAAAAATCATTGTTGGTCAACACGATGCTGTTAATTTTGTGTTACTATCTGTTTTTTGTGGTGGACATTCATTATTAATAGGTGTTCCAGGTTTAGCAAAAACATTATTAGTTCAAACAGTTTCTGATACTTTAGGGTTGAATTTTAAAAGAATTCAATTTACTCCAGATTTAATGCCTTCAGATATTTTAGGGAGTGAGATTTTAGATGAAAACAGAAAGTTTACCTTCATAAAAGGCCCAATTTTCAGCAATATTATTTTGGCTGATGAGATTAATAGAACTCCGCCAAAAACACAAGCAGCTTTATTAGAAGCGATGCAAGAGCGATCTGTTACCGTTGCTGGTCATCATTATAAATTAGAGTTGCCTTTTTATGTTTTGGCTACGCAAAACCCTATTGAGCAAGAAGGAACTTACCCTTTACCAGAAGCTCAATTAGACCGTTTTATGTTTTCAATCAATTTAGAATACCCAACTTTTGAAGAGGAGGTAGAAGTGGTGAAAAACACAACTTCTGTAGAGACTCAGCAAGTGAATTCTATTTTCTCTATTGATGAAATCTTAGCAGCTCAACAATTAATTAGAAAAATTCCTGTTGCAGATAATGTAGTAGAATATGCAGTGTCTTTGGTTAGTAAAACAAGACCAAATAATAAAAAAGCAACTGAATTTATAAAGAATTACGTGAATTGGGGAGCAGGACCAAGAGCTTCACAAAATTTAATTTTGGCAGCAAAAGCTCATGCAGCAATTAATGGAAAATTTTCTCCAGATATTGAAGATGTGAAAGCAGTAGCAATTCCTATTTTATCACACAGAGTTGTGAAAAATTATAAAGCAGAAGCAGAAGGAATTTCAATTAGTCAAATAATTACCTCAATATTATAATATGAAATCTAAAAAACTAATTATAATTGCAATTGTAGTATTTGTAGTTTCCTTTTTACTAGCAAGTTGGTTGTTTTCTTTGCTGTAATTAATTGCTTTCTATCGCTTTTACTTCTTCCCTAAACAAGTCTACTTTCCCTCTTAAAAGCACCGCAATTACCGTCACATCTTTATCTTGAACCTTTTCTGGTAGATCAATATATAATAACCCTGGAACTGAACTCCAATATTGTTTCCCAACTACTTTATGAGATAATTTTGTTCCATTGCCAACAACCCAAATTCTGTTTACTTTGTTTTTTAAGCCTTTAATTAATAAAGGTCCATTGGGTTTATTGTCTACATATAAATACAAAATAGTTTTGTCTTTAGACAATGCGGTATACCCATTAAAATGTTCTTTTGGAATTCCGGCTCTTGTACCATAAATAGCCTCTTTATGTTTTTTTGTCCATCTACCTAATCCTTTTAAGATTGCTACTTGTTCTTGTGGAATTGTACCATCAGGTTTTGGGGCAATATCTAATAATAAATTACCGCCCATGCTTATACAGTCTACTAAAATTCTAATAATTTGGTTTATAGACTTGTATTTTTTGTCATTTGGTTGATATCCCCAAGAATTATTCATGGTCATACACAATTCCCAAAAAATACTTGAAGGTTTAGAAATAGGAACTCCTTGTTCAGGTGTTGCATAATCACCATAACCTTGTAGCCTTGAATTGATAATAGCATTTGGGTTTCTACTTAATAATAAGTTTCTTATTTCTTTGGCTTTCCATTTTTTTGCCGATTGCTCCCAATCACCATCAAACCAATACATATCTGGATTGAATGAAGTTAATTCTGTTAGCTGTCCAAAATTAAATTTAGTGAATGACTCCCATTTTTTATCATCTTCTGTGTAGCGCTTTTTAGTTCTTGTGAAATTTGGATAATCTGAATGCGACCAGTCTAATAATGAGTAATACAATCCAACTTTTAAATTTCTTTTTTTAATTGCTTTTACAAATGGAGTTATTAGGTCTTTTTTTGCTGGCGTATGTTGTACGGTGTTTAATTTACCAAACTTTGTATTCCATAGAGCAACACCATCATGATGTTTGGTTGTAATGATTGTATATTTTGCGCCAGATTCTTCAATAAGTTTAGCCCATTTTTTCGGATTGTAGTTATGTGCAGTAAATCCATTTAACTGCTTCATATAATCTGGATAGGAGATGTAGTTATTATAAAACGACCAAGACTCGTCGATGCCATTAACAGCATAAATTCCCCAATGAATAAAAATTCCCAGTTTGGCATCTTTAAACCAAGCTAATCTTTTTTCTTTTGGCTTTTCTGCTTGTTGGGAATTTGCACAAAATACGTTTAGAAATAATAAAATAATTACTATGCTACTTAACTTTTTATTGTATTTCATGATTGTGTAATTGGGTTAAGGCTTGTCAAGGCGCTCAAAAAAACTAAAAACATTTCCGCCATATTTTTTTGAATAGCTGTAATTTGGATGAGATGATGTATCTGTATGCTTTGAATGTTCAATAATCAAGAGTCCCTCTTTATTTAAAATCCCATTATCAAAAATAAGGTTGGCAATTTTTAAAAATTGTTCTTCCTCAAAATTATAAGGAGGGTCAGCGAAAATTATATCGGCTTTTAAAGCTGTTTTTTCTAAAAACTTATACACGTCGCTTTTGTATGTTTTAATGTCTAAATCTAGCTCTTTTGATGTGCTATTAATAAACTTAACACATCCAAAGTGTTGATCTATACTGTAAATGTTTTGAGCGCCTCTAGAAGCAAATTCAAAACTTATATTTCCTGTGCCAGCAAATAAATCAATTACATCAACATTTTCAAAATAATACAAGTTATTTAGAATGTTAAATAAAGACTCTTTAGACATATCTGTAGTCGGTCTAACAGGCAGGCTTTTAGGTGCTGTTAATCTTTTTCCTTTGTGTTTTCCAGAAATTATTCGCATTTATTTATGGTAGCGTTATATAATGTGAATGATTTGATACATCTTCTTCATTTTCGAAAAATGAATTTTCTAATTTGATAAAATCAATATTTCGTATGTATTGATATGTAATATGATACAACTCTGATTCTTTTTCGATATCTCCAATAAATACTAATTGAAACTTTTCTGGGTTTAATTTTAATTGCTCTGCAGTAAAAAGAATATAGTAGATAAAATCTTCTTTGGTTTGAAAAGTAAAAGAATTGTAAAATAATAAGTTGGAGTTTTCTATAATAACAATATCAAAATTACGCTGAGATACATGTACAAAGCATTGTTTTTCTGAATTGTTTTTTGAATGCAAAACTAATTTATCAATTAAAATAGTAGAATGATGTTTATATTCAAATTCACCAAATTGTTGAAATAAATAATTATTAATGTTCACATAAGGAATATAAACAGTTTTAATATCTAATTGAGATAGGCTATCAAAAGCTAAATAATCGTTTGTGAGGGTTTTTACATTGTAATCTAAATAGAGATTTAATTCTTCTTCATTAAATAGCGGAGAAGGCACTAAAGTTGATAGGTTATTTTGATGTATAACCGTTACAGTTTCAAAATCTTGCTTTAAAAGAGTAGAATCATTAAATATTTCTTCAATTTTAGAAAGTAAAAATTCTGGAGTAGTACTTGTTTCTTCAAAAGTGAATACCGTAAAATGTTGCATCTCTTTAGTAAATGAATTAGAGATGCAAAAAGAAAATCCATCCAAACTAAGTTGGATGGATAGTGCTTTTCTATAATTGTCTTTTATAATATTATTTATCGTCTTTTTCTGCACGATCATTTTTGTCATAAAAAGGAGGCCAGTTACCACCAGTTGAAACTTCACTTAATGAACCAACAGAAACAAATTCTCCTTTAATTTCATCTGTAGTATTTGCTTCTAATTCTTGTTTAACAAGTGAGGCATCCATTCCTGTTAAAACGTCTATTTTTGGTGTTTTTGCTAAAAACACTTTCACTTTTAATCCTTGTATTTTCTCAACAATACCTAACTCAACTGTGAAAACCTTATTAGTTCCAGGCACTTTTGCCATATTTTTATAATCTCTACCTGTAAATTTACTTAATACAGGTTCGTAACCAATTGTATCTGTAACTCTTCTTTCAACATCAACCATAATTTTTTGGTATCTTGTTCCTTTATTAACTTGTTCAACAACAGTTGTTGTGTTTGTTAATGCTAATTGTGCTGTGTCAATAAATTGTACTAAACTATTAATGTCACTAGAATATTCTCCAGTAACCTCTTTGTGAAAAACTTCTGCATCTCTAATCATTTTTAAATTATAAATTACTTTTGCAAATTTTTCTTGTTTGGTTTTATGAAAATTAATAGGCTTCATAATACCATCATAAATTTTCCAAGTTAAGAAACCAGCTACAACAAGTAAAAGTATTGACACTAAGGGTCTCATTTTCAACGGTAAAAATTTTACAATAATAAATGCAATAGCACCAATAACAATAACAGCAGCAATAATAGTAATGAACATTAGTATAATTTTTTTAAAATGATTATTCGCAAATCTACAATTTTTTTTTAATGATAAAAATTTTTAAGCATAAATCAATTCCTATCTTTGAATTTTGAATTTCTATGATTAAAACAACAACAGAATTTTACAAAGAACTTCTTCAGAAGTTTCCTTTTAAGCCTACAATTAAACAACATAAATTATTGAATGAGTTGGCAATCTTTATTTTTGACAACAATAATCGTGCCTTGTTTTTATTAAAAGGGTATGCTGGAACAGGGAAAACAACTACAATTAGTACCTTTGTAAACTCTTTATGGAAGGCAGAGAAAAAAGCAGTTTTGTTAGCGCCAACAGGTAGAGCAGCAAAAGTTATATCTGTTTATTCTAAAAAGAAAGCGCTTACTATTCATAAGAAAATATACTTTCCAAAAAAGCAAAAGAATGGTTCTGTAGAGTTTGTGATGCAACCAAACAAGCATACAAATACTATTTTTATTATAGATGAAGCATCTATGATTCCAGATAAACCAAGTAATGCAAAGCTATTTGAAACAGGCTCATTATTAGATGATTTAATTTCATATGTATATTCTGGTAAGAATTGTAAAATCATTTTTATTGGAGATACGGCTCAATTACCACCGGTTAAATTAAATGTGAGTCCAGCTTTAGAGGCAACAACTTTAGAATTAGAGTACCATAAGGATGTCACTGAACTTGAATTGGATGAGGTAATGCGTCAGCATGAAAATTCTGGAATTTTAGCAAATGCAACGCATTTACGAATGTTAATAGACAATCATGCTACTGATTTTCAATTCGATTTAAATTTTCCTGATATCATTAGATTGGAAGACGGATATGATATTGAAGACGCAATTACAACTACTTATGATAACATTGGAGTAGAAGATACCGCTTTTATTGTGCGCTCTAATAAACGTGCGAATCAATACAATGAACAAATAAGAACGAAAATAAGAGGTCAAGAAAACGAAATTTCTGCTGGAGATTATGTGATGGTAGTTAAGAATAATTACTATTGGTTAAAAGATTCTTCTGAAGCTGGGTTTATTGCTAATGGTGACATTTGTGAGGTTATGAGATTAAATGCAATAAAAGAATTGTACGGATTTAGATTTGCAGAAGTTTCTATAAGAATGATAGACTACCCAAATCAACAGTCATTCGATACTGTTTTGTTATTAGACACGTTAACAAGCGAATCTCCATCATTAAGTTATGAAGAATCAAATCAGTTATACCAAGCTGTTAGAGAAGATTACGCTCAGGAAAAATCAAAATACAAGCAACTACTTGCAATTAAGAACAATCCGTATTTTAATGCACTGCAAGTAAAATTCTCTTATGCCATGACTTGTCATAAGTCACAAGGTGGACAATGGAAAAATGTTTTTATAGAGCAACCATATTTGCCAGAAGGAATTTCAACAGAATATTTGCGTTGGTTGTATACAGCTATTACTAGAGCACAAGAAAAATTATATTTGATAGGTTTTAAAGACGAATATTTCGATAATTAGTTGAAATAATATCCTATATAAATACTTCCATAAGTATTTGTTTTTGTTACTCTCACACTTTTTAGTTTTTTGGTGTGAAAGTAATATGTATACCCGTATTGAAATCTATTTTTATAAAAGCGATATCCCAATTCTAAAGAAAAATAAAGAGGGTTTATGCTAAATGTTACTGGGCTAGTTTCATTTAAAAAACTACCTTGTATAGTTGCGTCATAAAACGCATAAGTAAGCATGGGTTTTATAAATATAAAAGATTCACTGAAACTTTGAGACGTTTTATTAATGTTTGAATTGAAAGCAACAGAATTTGAGAACTTCTGTAGCTTTTTAAGCCCAATTCTAGAGTAGATTCCTGTAGATAAACTTGTGAAAATTGTTCCGATTTTTAACGAATTATAACTGCTAACATCAAATATTGACGAACTTACTTTTGGGAAATACTTGAGATACTTAGCATTTAAATTCACTGCCATTGCATTTTGTATTTGATATTTCCATCCTGTAGCTTCAGGATAATTGTAGATGCTATGCATAAAATTTTGTAACTCCTGTGACTTCGCTCTTGGGCCAATAACTCCAAGTTGAATTTCTGTACTAAACATGTTTTGAGATTTGTAAAATCTATTTAAACTATAGGCTCCGTATAAATACCCAGCAAAAGGTCTGTCATGAGAGTTAGAAAATTGTAACGTTGCTTTAAATGGTGTAAACATCATGTGACCAACTTGAAATTGGTGAATTTTCTTTATTAAATTAGTAGTATCGCTTTCAACAACAGTTCTAAAAGTTAAAAATAAACCGTTTGTGTAATATCTATCTCTATAGATAGAAGTGTATAAGTCATTGTCTGACTGTAAGCTAAATTCTTTAGAATAACTGTTTTGTGTAAAACCGTAAAATGAAAAGCTAAAAAAAAGTAGAATTGTAAAAATGCGCATAACAACAAATATAAAATTTGTATTTTAATATTTTCTTTTTTAGTTTAAAATTAACTTAAGTTTTATAACTTTAAGCAGTAATAAATATCTAATTTACAGCATGAATAAAAAAGAGATGCTAACGCTAGAAGAGATAAAAAATATCGAAACTAGAGGCCAGTTAATATCAGCAATAAAAGAAAAGGGGATTCCATTTCAAAAAATTGAAAGAACGCTTTTATATGAAGAGGAGTTACGCAATTTGCAAATAGAATTGGTAAAGTTACAACGTTGGGTTGCAAAAGAAAAAAAACGTGTAGCTATCATTTTTGAAGGGAGAGATGCTGCTGGTAAAGGAGGTAATATTAGACGATTTATGGAGCATTTAAATCCTAGGTCTTCAAGATTAGTAGCCTTAGATAAGCCTTCAAATGTAGAAAAAGGACAATGGTACTTTCAACGATATATTAAAGAGCTACCAAACCCAGGAGAAATTGTGTTTTTTGATAGAAGTTGGTATAATAGAGCAGTTGTAGAACCTGTTATGGGGTTTTGCGAAGAAAGTCAGTATAAAGATTTTTTAGTACAAGTACCAGAGTTTGAGCATATGTTATATGAAGATGGCTTAATCATTATAAAATTTTGGTTATCAATATCAAAAGAAGAACAATTAAGTAGGTTTGAAGCAAGAAAAGAAACGCCATTGAAAAGATGGAAATTTAGCCCAGTAGATCAAAAAGGACAAGAATTATGGAGTAAATACTCTTTTTATAAAGAAGAAATGTTTAGTAAAACTCATACTACGTATAGTCCATGGATGATTGTAAAAACAAATAAAAAGAAAATAGCAAGATTAGAATGTATCAGACATGTGCTGTCTCAGTTTGATTATGAGGGAAAGAATTCAGCAACAACTACTATCTTACCAGATCCAAACGTTGTAATGCGTTATTTTAGATCTGCTCATCAAATTGATTAATTATATGGAGAATCAAAATATACCTTTAATAGAAAAGAAACTGAACTCTATAAGTGGTCTTTTGGCATTGTTATCTAAAGAGCCAATTAGTCCAGAAAGGGCTGTAAGATATGTAGATTACGAAAAAAAACTTGTAAAATTACAAGTAGAATTAATTAAACTACAAACTTGGGCAATAGATAATAATGAGAAAATTATTGTAATTTTTGAAGGAAGAGACGCAGCTGGTAAAGGTGGTGCTATTCGTAGAATTACAGAACGTATTAATCCTCGTCATATGCGTATTGTTGCACTTTCTAAACCCTCAGAAAGTGAGCAGTCTCAATGGTATTTTCAACGCTATATAAACCAATTACCTAAAGCTGGAGAAATGGTTTTCTTTGATAGAAGTTGGTACAATAGAGCAGTAGTAGAACCAGTAAATGGATTTTGTACACAAGAAGAATATGATATATTTATGAATCAGGTAAATGATTTTGAACGGATGATTACTGAATCTGGAATTTACTTGGTGAAAATTTATATGTCTATTTCTAAAAAAGAACAAGAAAAACGCTTTTCTGATATTAAATCAGATCCATTAAAGCAATGGAAAATGACCAAAGTAGATGAAAAAGCACAAGAATTATGGGACGATTATACAACTTATAAAGATGCCATGTTTTCAAAAACAAATACAAAGAAAGTTCCTTGGAAAGTAATTAGAGCAAATAGAAAAACAGAAGCGAGAATTAATGCAATTAATTATATTTTAAAGCAAATTCCTTATGACACAACTATTAAAGTATAGTTAATTTAGGTGCAATTTTTGTATTTCTTGAAATAGAAAATATATTTCTGCTGCTATTTGGCTATTAGTTTTTAAATAGGCCTCCGCTTCAAACCTCGTATTATCTGACTCTTTTGGGTCTTTATATGGTAAATGAAATCTAAAGATTGCATTTGGAATAAAAGGACAATTTTCATCCGCACTAGAACACGTTGTAATTGCTATAAATGGATTTACATTGCTTTTGTCATCGTACAATTTTGAAAATCCTAATAAAGCCTTATGTTTATCATCAAAAGTAATTGCATATGTTGGGTTTTGATGATTAAACTTCTCAACGTTAAAATGAAACCCAGCAGCTTGTAATGTTTTTACTGTGTTTTTAAAAAAGGCAGTTACAGCAGTTCCTCCAGAATAGGCCTTTATCGTTGGTAAATCAAAATAAGAAGCTGCAAAATATGCCCAAACTTGTGCTAATTGACTTCTTCTAGAATTATGAGTGCAAATAAAATTTAAATAAGTAGCATCTTTTGTTTGTTGATTTACCTCGTGAATTTTTAACGCAATAGATTTTAAAAGAATAATTCTTTCATCGTCAATTACACCTACTGAAGCTGTTTGTTCAAAGAATTTTTTAATTTTTAGTGTGTCTTCTAAAATCATCTATCTATTTTTGCAGTAAAATTACTTTAAATCGTTGACTTTATAATTAAATTTAGGTTAAATAATGAAATTTAAGATTGGAGATTTTGTTGCTGTATTAGATGATGTAGTAAAAGGTGTTGTTACTAAAATAGAAGCAAATTATATTTTTATTCAGGATAACACAGATATGGAGTTTAAATACTTGCCATCAGAATTGGTGAAAATTGATGAGAACCAGCAAGAGTTATCTAAGTATAATGATATTAATAACCACCATTTAAAAGAAAAGCAATCAGCTGAATTTTCTAAGAATAAATCAGTGTTTAAGAAGATAAAAAACGAGGTAGTTTTTGAAGTTGATTTGCATGTCAATCAATTAGTTAATTCTACAGTTGGTATGGATAATTACGATATGTTAAACCTACAAATCGATACAGCTAAAAGAAAATTAGAGTATGCTATTCAGAAGAGAATTTCAAAAATTGTATTTATTCATGGTGTTGGAGAAGGAGTTTTAAAAACAGAATTGCAGTATCTTTTCAATAAATATCCAGTAAAATATTATGATGCTTCTTATCAAAAATACGGATTAGGAGCTACCGAAGTTTACATTTTTCAAAACCCTAATTAATACTTACTTTTGTTGCATGAAAAAAATCTATTTAGATAACGCAGCTACTACGCCAATTGATAAAGAAGTGATTGATGTAATCTATCAATCAATGATAGAAAACTATGGGAATCCATCTTCAATTCATCAATTTGGTCGTAAAGCAAAGTCATCTGTAGAAACAGCAAGAAAAAATATAGCGAAGCATTTTAATGTATCAGCCAGTGAAATTATTTTTACAGCTGGTGGTACAGAAGCTGATAATTTGATTTTACAAAGTGCTGTTACAAATTTAGGTATAGAAGTGATTATTACTTCAAAAATAGAACATCATGCGGTATTACACACAGCAGATTACCTAAATAAAACCTATAATACAAGCATCTTATATGTTGATGTTGATGAGCATGGAGTAGTAGATCTACAGCATTTAGAAAGTTTATTGTCAGAGAATGATTCATCTAAATGTTTAGTTACGTTAATGTATATAAATAATGAGATTGGAAATATTTTACCAATAAATTTAGTTTCTAGTATCTGTAAAAAACACAATGCCTTGTTTCATTCTGATACTGTTCAAGGAATTGGACATTATCCAATAGATTTACAAAAAACTCCAATAGATTTTATTGCTGCTAGTGCCCATAAATTTCATGGCCCAAAAGGTGTGGGTTTTGCTTATTTCAAAAAAGGATTTGGAATTCAACCACTATTACATGGAGGAAATCAAGAAAAAGGTGCTCGTTCTAGTACAGAGAATGTGCATAGTATTTTGGGCATGGATAAAGCCCTTGAGATTGCTGTGAATAATATTGAAAAGGACACGAGCTATTTAACCGATTTAAAACGCTATTTTATTTCAGAATTGACAACTAATTTTTCAGATGTTCAGTTTAATGGAAATTCAGCAGAATTAGAGAAAAGCAGTTACACTATTTTGAGTACACGATTTGCCAACGCAAATGATATGCTAATTTTCACCTTAGACTTAAAAGGAATTGCGGTTTCTGGAGGAAGTGCTTGCCAAAGTGGGAGTAGTAAAGGCTCTCATGTATTAGAAAATATTTTACTTGAAAAAGAAGCAGAGAAAACCTCGATACGTTTTTCCTTTAGTAAAAACACCACCAAAGAAGAAATAGATACAACCATATTAAATCTAAAAGAGCTACTTAATTAAGTAGCTCTTTTAAATTTTGGTTAGTTGTTCTGAATGATGACCTTTTTAGAAAGAGTCCCTTGATCAGTAAATACTTTTACAATATAAATAGATGAAGGGAGTTTGTTGGTCGATAATCTATTTTCAAATTTTGCTTCTAAATTTTTCCATTCGTGTACTTTTTGCCCTAGGATATTATACAAGGCCACTTTATTAATGGTTTGATTATTTTTGCTTTTGATAACAATATTGTTAGTAGAATTATCTAAGTAAACTAAAATATCTTTTGAAATAATTTCATCATTTACATTTAATGTACCGCTATTAAAGGTCATTGCAAACCTATCTGAATAGGTTCCTTTAGTTAGATTGAAGGTTGCTTTTTCTCCATTTATTTTAAAATAATTCCCTGTAAGTTTATCAATGATATATACATCGGTGTTAATTTCTTGCCATTCATCTACAATAAAAGTTACTTCACCATCAGCGTCAAGAACAACCTCTAAACCAACTTCTAAGTTTTCATTTAATTTTTGTATACCAGCAATAACATATTTTATATCAACATTTGGAAATTTCCAATACGCGTCATTTGTTGCAACATCAATAACTTGAGAATCATATCCTTTTTCAAAAGCAAAGGTTCTACCTGCTGTAAATGATACACCTAATTGTCTATGTTGGGTAGAATTATCATCAAATTTAAAATCGACACCTAATTTTATTATTGGAATTAGATTTTGTGTATTTGAAGTTGATTTACTTTTAAAGAATACAGATTCACCTCCTAGTGGTTTGAATTCTCGTTGACTATTGTTAAAAACAATTGGGCCACCATTGGCATCACCACCAATAAAGAATCCTTGTCCAACAGCTATGTATTGTAAAGGAGCTTTAAAAGTTCCATCTCCTATTGTTGGAGTTCCACTATTATCCTCAGAATTATTTGAGCTTACATTGTTTGCAGAAATTCCCATCGTAGAATTTCTTGTAGAATAACCTCCAATATACCCACCATAATTATGACCAGCTGAACCTTGATCTGTATATTTTTCGTCTACATGTTCCCAGAAATATAAGGTTCCATCAATAGAATTGATATTGTCTTCAATAAATTTTTTGGAATTTATAGCAGAAGAAAAAGGATTTCCTAGAAGGTATGATTGACTTCCTCCAACACTAGTAGTCATACTTCCATCCTTAGCAGAACCCACAAATGTATAATTTTGTGCTCTGCCAGGCCCTTTAAAAATGAATCCATCAGTTTGCGGAATTGATCCTGAGCTCATTTTTTGTGACCAATTTGATCTTCCATTACCAGAAGTAGCGTAGGTGTAAATCCAATACTCAGCTAAACTAATTGGACTGTTATCAAAATTACCGTCATAACCACTAATATAGTTTATACTTGGTGGTGATGATGTTGCAGTTGTAGGAGATGTACCATCTTTCATTACAGTTGCAACTGTATATGTATTTTGACCAGCTGTATTAACTGGAGAACTCATGTAATTGTATCTGTACTTACTTGGTACAAATGATTTTTGATCTACATATAATTTTCCAGAACCAGAAAACTGAGTCTGTGAAGTATGAGTTTGTACCAATTGTGAAGTTCCAGATAAACGAATTTCATCATTTGAAGATGAAAGTGTTATGTCGTTTGTTACGACTAATAAATTATTTGTAACAGTTAGTTTTTTACCAGTGCTCACAACTAATTTTCGAGCACTTAACCTTGCTGAACTATGATTGTAATCTTGATTAACTACAACATATCTTGATCTATCTGGATATCCATTATCCCATATTCCACTTGTTCTTGTAGTCAAATTTATGCGATGTAACCCTAATCCTAAATTTGCTTCGGGGTTTGCAAGACTGATTTCAGATAATAATGGATCATGTGGATGCCTTTGTGGGCCACCTTGTGCTAAATCTCTATATGGATTTAAATTGTCATCTATAAAAGCAATCCATTCACTAGTAGTGTAGTTTTTGTTAGACTTTAATGTTTCATCTACTCTAACATAACTGGTGTTGTTAGAGATACTTTGTACAACATCATATCTATTATCCCATGAAGTATTGTCATCGGTAGTAGATAAAATAATAATATCATTTCCACCATCAAAAACAGTTGTGTTTGATTCTGTAACTTGAGTAGGGGAGTTTATAATGATAATTCCTGATAAGCTACCCGTTTTTAACAAAACAGATTTACCTGGTAATAATTCAGTAGTGATCGTATGTGTTCCATTTACTTCTTTATTAGATTGATTACCTGAAGTATTTGTGAAAATTGATACTTTTAATACATTAGCAGGGATACTATATTGAGAATGAATATTTGTAACTTCAATGACTCTTCCTAGAGTAGATGAATGATATACTTGTGTAATCATTGCATCTCCAATATTACATAATGGCGATAAACTACCTTCATCTTGACTCGTGCCAAGTGATTGACCTGTACCTGCAACAAGAGGAATTCCGTATGTATTTGTGCCTGATGTTGTACTGACACCTCCCAGAAGTCTAAAATTAGTATCAATGTCAAATTCGGAAAAAGTAGAACCACCTTCAATAGCATCATAACAACCATCATCATCTGAGTCTAAATCAAATTGATTGATAATTCCGTCTCCATCATAATCATACCTGTCATCAACTCCATTACTTCCTCCGTCAGTGTCAACAAAACCAGGAGAATCAGAATCTAAATAATTATAAGTTCCATCAAAATCTAAATCACCAAGCGGGTCTGGTAAGTTTTGTGAATCATATTCTAAGGTGTCAACAATTCCATCATTATCATCATCTAAGTCAACATTATCTAAAATTAAATCACCATCATTATCTGCACCAACAATATTATCTCTCCAATCTACATCTCCACCCACTAAAACATCACCGTCTGAGTCAGGGAAATTTGCTACTTGATCATTTCCAAGGGTACCATTTACATCACTATATGTTCCATTAGAATATGCGGTATCCATACCATTAATCCCAATGGTTCCAGATAAAATTAAACCACCTTCTAAAGTGTCACTACCAGATTCATTATCTGAATTTAAATCTAAATAATCTGGAAGGTCTGTAGTGTCGGTATTCACAGGTGTTAAACCTCCTAAATATGCCGAATTTACTCCGTCGTTAGTTGTGTAATTAGCTGGAGAATCTGGATTTGAAGGAATGTATCCCAATGTAGTTTGTGCTTCAATATTATCTGGAATTCCATCACCGTCAGAATCTAAATCAAATTGATCTGCAATTCCATCTCCATCACTATCTCCCATACCTTCAACTACATCTAATATTCCATCATTATCATCATCTATATCTACTGAGTCTAAAACACCATCACCATCAGTATCTGCACCACCAATATCGTCACGCCAATCTACATCACCACCGCCGTTTACATCACCATCTGTATCTGGGAAGTTATCGGTTTGTGTATTGTCAAAATAATCTCCTCGTATCGAAACATAACTATCAATTGAGCCTATTCCGGTATCTAAACCAGTCAACGTGCCTATTGTACCTGTTAAAACACCTGTTAAATTCGCCTCTGTTGTGTCATTTGCTCCTTCATTATCAGAATCTAAATCTAAATAATCTGGATTATCTGTGCCGTCTGTATTTTGAGGGGTTAGTCCACCTGTATAGGCAGTATCTACACCTGTAGCATCATAGATTCCGTTTGGTGAAATATAACTGTGTGTAGATTGTGCTTCTATATTATCTGGTATACCATCACCATCTGAATCTAAATCATAATAATCTGGGATTCCGTCATTATCAGTATCCCTACTTGATGTTGGAACACAAGGTTGCGCAGTAAATTGTATTTCTTCAATCCATGGATCCCAGCTAACTGAACCTCCACTTAACCAAAGTAGTCTATAATTTATATATGAATTTGTGTTGCTGCTTAAGTCAATTACTTCTTCTTCATTAGTAACGGTTCCACTTGCGGTTAATGTTCCGGTAATGTCTGTCCAGCCAATACCATTAGAACCTTGTACCTTGTATTGAACCCCTGCACCAAGAAAAGAATTGTTATTACCTAAAGTGTTAAGCAAGAATTTTAACTCAGTAATGATTAGTTGCTGACTAAATGTAATATTAAATATTTCACTTTCTGCTGAAAATGCTTGTAGATTTAAGTAGAAATTTTGCTGAACTAAAGTCTCATCATATAATGTTGTAATGTCTCCAACAGTTGTTAATTCTGTTGATACTAATGTGATTTCTTCTACTTGGTTACAGTCTGCTGCAGCACCTTCTTCTACATCTAATATTCCATCATTATCATCATCTAAATCTACAGAATTCGGGACTCCATCACCATCCCTATCGTCTATGCAAATAGTTTCAGTGGTAATAATAGTTTCAGTTATTTCAACATATTTTATTTTTGTTTTTTTCTTTTTCCCTCCATTACCATCGTCTAAGGTTGTGATCTTTAGGTAGTTCCAGTCTATTGGGGAAGTGAGTGTTGTGCTGCTATTATCTGTGTATGAAAAATCTCCAAGACTTGTATAAGAACCATTTAGTGTTGAAGAGACTTCAATTCTTGCAGTGTTATTATCTGCTTTTTCCCAGTAAAGAGTAAAACTAGAACCTGTAAGAATAGGATTAGTATTTGAAGACGAAATAGTTAAAAACTCATTCTCTTCAATTTCTGCTTTTGATCCGGGAGTATTCCCTAATATATTATTCGGGTTTTTTACACCTGCAGATTCCTCAACAGTTGTAGCATATAATGTATTATACGTTGTGTTATTATTTACAACAGTAGTCTGTCCAGGTCCACAAGTTATGGGCGGGGTGGAAACACTAACGGTTATTGTGCCAACATTACTACATAGAGGAGTTACAGGTGTTAAATCACATATTGTATATGTTATTGATGCATTTCCAGAAAAACCAGCTTCAGGAATAAAGGCAACATTTCCGTTTCCATTATCTACAAATGTTCCTTTCCCTGGAATGACTAAATCATTAGGGTCTAGATTGTTTGAGCTTAAAGTTACAGAAGTTGGGTCTATATTATTATTAGGATCTGTATCATTTGTTAAGATGTTAAAACTTACTGTCTGTGTGTTAAAACCAATAATATTATCATCTACTGCTACTGGAGGTGATTGTGGTGCTAAAATAGTAATTACCCATTTTATAATTGCAGATCTACCACAGTAATCTGTAGCAATTGCAGAAACAATACATGATTCATCTGAGGTAACAGTTGGTGCAGTAAATACGGGTTTAGTTGGGTTTGTTTCATCAAAATTACCAGAACATGTAGAAACCCAGGTATATTGCATATCTAACCCATTATTACCTGCTTTAAAAGCAGATGCTATAACATCAAACTCAACAGTTTGACCAGCAACCATTTCTACAGGTATTGTTGTAGATAAATCTACAAAGGTTGGTTTTTTCTTCTGTGGCGCATCAAAAGAGAAATTTAAAAAAGCTCTCTGGCCTGCAATTTGATCAGTAAGATCACCCCGTGTTAATCTATGTCCTCCTTGATACATAACTGAACCCCTAGTTATATCCCCAAAAGCAGGGCCAAAGGCAATAGTTATTGCTTCACCAGGCGAATCTCCATTTAAAACATTTGCTTGATTTGGATCCCAAGACCCAATTTTAGTAGAAGCTCTCCATGCACTCGTTGGATTTGGCATAAATACTTGCTCAGAACCATTGGTGTGAGAGTCATCAGTTATACCAATAAACTGCATATTTGGATGTGTGGGATATGCATATGAATTGGCTCCTCCAGAAGCATCATCATGAAAGTCAAAATCCAATAAAGAATAACCTTCTGCAGCAGGAGGAATTGTTGTTGGGGCAGTAGCTAAAAAATTTGTTCTTACAGTGTTTCCGCTTCCATCATCTCCAGATAAACCTTCTAAAACAGATACTGCATGACATGCAGACCAAACCCAGCCTTCTTCACCTCCGTTGGCTAAAGAATTTGTCCAATTATAAAGAGGTTGCCCATGATCTGTCCATGTTGGGTCTGCATGTGGCATAGCAAATAAATCATCACATTCTCCTAAAGCAGTAGGTAAGGCAATTTTCCAAGCGGCTAAGGGGATTCCAGCTGATTCTAATACAGGTTCAAGTAGTGGGCCGTTATCTGTGTCCAATACCCAATTTGCAAAAAATTCTAAATTTTTATAACTAGGAACTATAATTGTATTTGTTGTAGTGTGTGTAACAACTCCTAGATTTGCCCATGTAGTAACCTCAGCTAATACTTGAGCAGTAACATACTGAGATTTAATAATAAATGGTCCTCCTTTAAAATCCAACCCATCTACAGAGAAATCAATCCCATCTTTCGTTTTTGAGGCGTTTATTGACCAAACTACAGGTGTATATAATTCTGATATTAATTTAAAAACAAGACCATATGGTTTTAATGCGTTTCCTTCAGTTTGAGGGGTTACACCCATATCAATTATTATTGACCCAGGTTGTATTATTTCAGTTTGACTAAAAGTAATAGTAGAACATAAAATAAAAGAGATTATAAATAATAACTCCTTAAACTTGAAATGTAACTTTTCTCCCATATGATTTTCTTTAACAATGAATCTCATTTTATAAAAGTTAAAATGTGTTACATGTTAACTTTAAATAAGAATTTTATTCGTTTTTAGCAATAAAAAAAACGGGGGAATGAATAAAAATATGAAATATTTATTTGGAAATCAGTATTTTAATAACTTTTGTTTTAAGCAAAAAAAAACTCCTGTAGAACAGAAGTTTTTTATAGTGTACTTAATTGTTTATTAGTTTCTTATATATAGTTTCTTTGTAAGAATTCCTTTGTCAGTAAAAACTTTTAGAATGTATATAGATGAAGCTACACCTGGTATTGATAAACGATTTTCAAAATTTGCAGCACTGTTTTTCCAAGTTTGTATTTTCTTACCAAGAATAGTATACATTTCAACTTTTTCAATAGTTCTATTGTTGTTGTTTTTGATCACAATTTCTTTGGTTGAATTATCAGTATATACAATTAGTTTGTCAAGTATTGTTTGATCATCAACTCCTAGAGCTGTACCGCCAAAGATTAGAACAAAGCGGTCGGTGTAAGTCCCTTTTGCTAAATTTAAATCTTTAGGAGTGTCAAGGTTAAATATTTGACCAGTTACTAAATCTATTAAATAGATTGTATAGCCATCCATATTTTCTTTTTCGTCAATCATTAATTTAACAGGTTCATCAGAATCAATTATAACACCTAAAGGTATTTGAAGTTGTGTATCAATTGAACCAACACCAGCAATTATTAGGTTTGATTCTATTTCTGGGAAGTTCCAATATACATCTGTAGCTTGCAGGTCAAATGTTTGACTATCAAAACCACTTTCGTACTCAAAAGTGTTCCCTTGTTTAAAATTAATTCCTAGTTGTCTATGCACTTTAGCATTGGTATTGTTTGTATAGTCAAAACCTAGTTTAAAATTCGGAATAGTAACTTGATTGCTTTCTCCTTTGAAAAAATGGTTGTTTGCACTGTAAGTTCTTTGTGAGTTTTCAAAAGTAAATGTACCTCCTTTGTTTGATGGAGCAGATACGAAAAACCCTTGTCCAACTGCAATATATTGTGGAGGAGCAGTGTAAGTTGCTTCTCCTAATCCAGATGTACCATCAGTAATAGAATTCGCTGCAACACCCATGGCTTCATTACGTTGAGAATACCCACCTTCATAACCATATTTACCATGTCCTTCTACTTGAACATCTGTTGTTGTGCTTTCTCCTGTATGCTCCCAGAAATATAAAGTTCCATCAAGGACAGCGCTATTGTCTTGAATAAACTGTTGTGTATTTAATACACTAGGATATGGATTCCCAACTAAGGAAGAAGTTCCAGGGTTGACCGTTTTCGTAACTGTACCATCATTTGGTGTTCCAACAAAAGTATAATTTTGAGGCGCTCTTCCAGAGCTTTTCATAATATATCCTTCTCCAACATTGATACTTCCAGTATGACCTTTTTGTACCCAATCATCTCTAGTGGCACCATTAAAGAATGAAAAAATCCAATAACTAGCAATCTTAATAGGATCAGTTTGTTCTCCATTTAAATCACTAAACTGTGTATAAGGTTTAAATACAATATCTTTTATTACAGACTTTTCAGAAGTTGGGGTAGTACCGTCTTTCATTACATCTGCAACTTTATAAGTCGTAGCTCCTAAAGAAGCGGTAACAGGTGAAGTCCAATAATTATAACGATACCCATTTGGTAGATAAGATTTTTGATCTCTATATAGTTTTCCATTTCCTTGTATGTTTGAAACACCAACATGAGTTTGCACTAATTGTGCATCGCCAACCAGTTTTATTTCTCCATCTAATATGAAATCTTCATCAAACTCTAAATAATTAGTATTGTTAATTACTAACTTAGAATTAGATTTAATCCATGTACATTCTACATTTGCACTTGCAGACATTGTTGCATTATTTAGTGAAGCTTCAGCGTCAATAACCAATACTTTATCCGTGTCGGCTGCATTGGTACTTGGAGCACCATTTGTACCAGCTCCACCTGTCCAAGCATTAGCATCACCATTCCAGAAAATCCCATTTATTTCGGCATATGTAAAATATTTAGTACCATCAAAATCGTAATTGGCTACTAAATGATTAGTACCATTTATATTTACAGAAGTTAAAGGTAAATGTTTAACATTATTTGTAAAAGCGGGATCATCTGCAACTTTTAAAACTTTAACCGTATTGGCTGTGTTTAATACTGTATTGATATTAAAAGATCCAACGGTTGCTTCTGTCATTGCTATTTGAACTGTTCCTACAGAACCTGTTTCTACAATTTTCCAAACTCTATCTAACTGTATTTCTGGTGCACAAATTAATGTTTTGCTAGAAGAGCTTGTTAATGAGGCACCGTTATTACCCCAAACCAAGAAAGATTTATTGCTATTAATTGAGTTTGAATTGCTTGAGTTATTAGAAGCGATACTTCCTAAACCAATAGTAACTGTTGCATCACTATTAATAGATTTAGATTGTTTTTGAGTTAATAGCATGCCGTCATCTCTACCAATACCAGCTACATCATGATGATAAGCACTATTTGCTGATTCATCCCAAACCATTGTAGATAGATCTTCTAATACATAATCACCTTCACTAATACTTCCATCATTATCAGTCATATCTAGCGTAATTCCATATTTCAATGCTAAATAACTTTGAATTTGTTGTTGTCTTGCAGAAGACGGGATTTCTGTATATACCATTATTTCAGCAATTTCACCATCCATATATGTGGATCCTAAATTACTACCAATGGTTGCATTACCACCATTACCGTCAAAACCACCAGTATTATTATTGGTTGTTCCTAACTCCAGACCATCTCTATATTGTGTTGTATTTTGTCCAGAAGGAGGAGTACCTGTGTTATTGTCATATCCAGCATTCCAAAGATGAAATTTGCTATCTGTTCCTCC
>CAJXVT010000019.1 GCA_913062575.1 uncultured Flavobacteriaceae bacterium
GGATTGCCAAATGCATTTGGAGAGTATGATGAAACTGCTGAAGAAATGGCAGATCAAATTGAAGAATATTTAAAGAAGGACTTGATCAATATTATTGGAGGGTGTTGTGGGACAACACCAGAACATATATCAGCAATTGCTGAATTGGCAACAAAATACACACCGAGAAAATGCAAATAAAACAAGAAAAATATTTAAAGCTATCAGGTTTAGAACCGTTGGTTTTAAATGAGTATAGCAATTTCATCAATGTTGGTGAGCGTACAAATGTTGCAGGGTCTCGTAAGTTTTTGCGATTGATAAAAGAAGAGAAGTTTGATGAGGCATTGGCAATCGCTAGGCATCAAGTAGAAGGAGGAGCCCAAATCATTGATATAAATATGGATGATGGTTTGATTGATGGGAAAGAAGCCATGGTTCGCTTTTTAAACTTGATTGCAGCCGAACCAGATATTTGTAGAGTTCCCTTAATGATTGACAGTTCTAAATGGGAGATTATTGAAGCAGGACTGCAAGTTGTACAGGGGAAATCTGTAGTAAATTCTATTTCTTTAAAAGAAGGAGAAGAGAAATTTATATGGGAAGCAACCCAGATTAAAAGATACGGAGCAGCTGTTATTGTAATGGCATTTGATGAAGTTGGTCAGGCAGATAATTACCAAAGAAGGATTGAAATAGCAGAGCGATCATATCGAGTATTGGTCGATCAAGTTGGTTTCCCCTCAGAAGATATTATTTTCGATCTGAATATTTTTCCTGTGGCGACAGGAATGGACGAGCATAAAAAAAATGCCATTGATTTTATTGAAGCTACGCGTTGGGTGAGACAAAACCTACCAAATGTAAGTGTAAGTGGAGGTGTTAGTAATGTGTCCTTTTCATTTAGAGGAAATAATACTGTAAGAGAAGCAATGCATTCTGTTTTCTTGTATTATGCAATTCAGGCCGGAATGAATATGGGAATTGTAAATCCAGCAATGTTAGAGATTTATGATGACATTCCGAAAGATTTATTAGAGCACATAGAAGATGTTGTTTTAAACAGAAGAGACGATGCAACAGAACGTTTATTGGATTTTGCAGAAACAGTAAAGGGTGTTAAAAAGCAAGATGAAACAAAAGTATTGGAATGGAGAAGTTTGCCATTACAGGAAAGAATTACACATGCTTTGGTAAAAGGAATAGACACTTTTATTGTTGAGGATGCAGAAGAAGCTCGGTTAGCTGCTGAAAAGCCAATTGAAGTTATTGAAGGTCATTTAATGATTGGAATGAATGTGGTTGGAGATTTGTTTGGAGCGGGAAAAATGTTTTTGCCACAAGTAGTAAAGTCTGCTCGAGTAATGAAAAAGGCAGTTGCTTATTTGAATCCTTTTATTGAAGAAGAAAAAGGAGAAGAACAAAAGGCACTCGGTAAAATATTGATGGCAACCGTAAAAGGTGATGTGCATGATATTGGTAAAAATATTGTGAGTGTTGTTTTGGGATGTAACAATTATGAAATTGTTGATTTAGGAGTGATGGTTCCTCCAGAAAAAATTATTGAAGCAGCTAAAAAGGAGAACGTAGATATCATTGGATTGTCTGGGTTGATAACTCCTTCATTGGATGAAATGGTGTATTTAGCAAAAGAAATGGAACGTCAAGATTTTTCAGTTCCCTTATTAATTGGTGGGGCAACAACCTCAAAAGCACATACGGCTGTGAAGATAGATCCGCAGTATAAAAATGCAGTTGTTCATGTAAATGATGCCTCTAGAGCTGTAACAGTTGTGAGTGATTTATTGAATAAAGAAACAAGCAATCTATACGTAGCTAAGTTGAAAAAAGACTACGATGAGTTTCGTGAAAAATTTCTAAAAAGAGGAAAATCGAAGGCCTATGTTTCAATAGAGGAAGCACGAAAACGAAAGTTTAAAATTGATTGGGAAAGTACATCAATTGTAAAGCCAAATGAACTTGGAATTCAAACTTTAGAGCAACTGAGTTTAAAAGAAATAGTGCCATTTATTGATTGGAGCCCATTTTTTAGAAGTTGGGATTTACATGGAAGATATCCAGATATTTTAACGGATGAAGTTGTAGGAGAACAAGCAACGCAATTATTTGAAGATGCTCAGGTGATATTAAATGAAATCATCACGAAACAATTGTTGAAACCAAAAGCAATATTTGGTTTGTTTGAAGCAAATACAATCAACGATGATGATATTTCTATCCAGAAAAAAGGAGAAGAGATCGCTGTTTTTAGAACACTAAGACAACAACTTAAAAAAAGAGAAGGGAAACCAAGTTTCGCCTTGTCAGATTTTGTGGCTCCAAAAGAAATTAATAAACAAGATTATATGGGGGCTTTTTGTACAGCTATTTTTGGAGCCGATGAATTGGCAAAAATATATAGAGACAAAGAGGATGATTATAATGCAATTATGGTGCAAGCAATTGCAGATCGTTTTGCAGAAGGATTTGCAGAATATTTACATCACCGAGTAAGAACAAAGCATTGGGGATATGCATCTGATGAAACATTAAGCAATGAAGAACTGATTAAAGAAGGATATAAAGGAATTCGACCAGCACCAGGATATCCGGCATGTCCAGATCATTTGGAAAAAGAAACGATTTGGAAGTTGTTAAAAGTAGATGAAAGAATTGGAGTAACGCTAACAGAAAGTTTAGCTATGTGGCCAGCAGCAGCAGTTTCTGGATATTATTTTGCAAATGAAGAAGCGAAGTATTTTGGCTTAGGGAAAATCACAGATGATCAGGTTCGGGATTTTGCAAATAGAAAAGGAATCGCATTAGAAAAAGCTAGAAAATGGTTGCATCCTGCGATAGCAGATAATTAAAAGAGATTAAAAATGAATGCGAAATTTATAGAATTAAAGGTAAGGAGTCACATTATTTCTCATGGGTACGATGAAAATAATAAGGAAATCACTGAGGAGGTAATTGCAGAGCGTTTTTCTCCAAAAGCAATTGCCATTAGTAGAATAAAGTCACTTAGCGACAAATATGTATTGACAGATTATACAGGTGGAAGGTGGATTTATTGGGAATATGAAGAGTCGTATGAGTCGATTAAAAATCAATTATTAAAATAACATACTGAACTAAATTCAGCAGAAATGAAAGTAACAGAACATATTAAAAAAGCAAACGGAAAAACATTGTTTTCGTTTGAACTCATTCCGCCAAAAAAGGGAAATAATATTCAAGATTTGTATAATAATATAGATCCGTTGATGGAATTCAATCCGCCTTTTATAGATGTTACAACTTCGAGAGAGGAACATGTGTATATTGATAAAGGAGATGGGTTGTTAGATCGAAAAATAACAAGAATGCGACCAGGGACGGTTGGTATTTGTGCGGCAATAAAGCACAAATATGATGTAGATACGGTACCGCATGTGTTGTGTGGAGGTTTTACCAAAGAGGAAACAGAATATTTATTGGTAGATTGTCATTATTTGGGAATCGAAAATGTAATGGCTTTACGAGGAGATGCGATGAGTCATCAACGCTATTTTGAAGCCAGTAAAGGTGGTCATCAGTATGCGACGCAATTGGTTGATCAAATTCAGAATTTGAATAAAGGCAAGTATTTACACGATGTAATAGAGGCGAACCATAAAGCTAATTTTTGTATTGGTGTAGCAGGTTATCCAGAGAAACATTTAGAATCACCATCATTACAAACAGATTTAAAACGATTAAAGGAAAAGGTAGATGCAGGCGCAGATTATGTGGTTACACAGATGTTTTTCGACAATCAAAAGTATTTTGAATTTGTAAAAGCAGCGAGAGAAATCGGAATCACAGTGCCAATTATTCCTGGAATTAAACCTTTGGCGGTTAAAAAACATTTGCAATTATTGCCACAGGTATTTAAAATAGATTTACCCGAGCCGTTAATAACCGAAGTAGAAAAATGTAAAACAAATACTGATATAAGACAAGTTGGAGTTGATTGGGCTATTGAGCAATCTAAAGAGTTGATGGACGCTAATGTGCCAGTGTTGCATTATTATTCTATGGGGAAATCTACAAATATCAAAGCGATAGCAGAAGCTGTTTTCTAATATCAATACTTTTGATAGGTGTATTGTAAAAACTAATTTTGTTATCCTTTAAAAGGTGAAATATTTGATTACTTTTGTAAAGTAAAATAGAATTAACAACTTAAATATAAATAACATGGCATTAGAAATTACAGATGCAAACTTTGAAGAATTAGTATTAAAGTCAGACAAGCCAGTATTGGTAGATTTTTGGGCTGCTTGGTGTGGACCTTGTAGAATGGTTGGACCTATCGTTGATGAAATTTCGAAAGAATATGAAGGGAAAGCTGTTGTTGGGAAAGTAGATGTAGATGCAAATCAAGAATTTGCTGCTAAATACGGAGTACGTAACATTCCAACAGTTTTAGTATTTAAAAACGGAGAAGTTGTAGATAAGCAAGTAGGAGTAGCTCCTAAAAACGTGTATACAGGTAAAATTGATGCTGCAATATAATTGACGTAAGCAATTAATAGCACATATAAATAGTAAAAGGTTTGGCGTTGGTCAAACCTTTTTTTATTTTCGAAACTTAGATGAATCTTTCCAAAGAATATATTTCAGAAATTAAAAATTTAGAACTACTTGCAAAAACAGTAGTTGAAGGTTTTATTACAGGAATGCATAAAAGTCCATTTCATGGATTTTCTGTTGAGTTTTCTGAACATAAATTATACAATAACGGAGAAAGCACACGTCATATAGATTGGAAGCTGTTTGCAAAAACAGAAAAACTATATACCAAGAAATATGAAGAAGAGACAAATCTAAGATGTCATATTATTATAGATAATTCGGCATCTATGCATTATCCAATTGTTAAAAAACAAGATTTTGGAAATTTAAACAAAATTGGATTTGCTGCTGTAGCAGCTGCTTCTTTATCAGAAATTTTAAAAAGACAACGAGATGCAGTTGGGCTAAGTATCTATTCAGATACATACGAATATTATGCTCCAGAAAAAGGAAGCAATCGTCATCGTAAGATGATATTACATCAATTAGAGCAGTTATTACAATCAAAACCAACAACTGCAACTGAGACGTATCAATATTTACATGAAATAGCAGAAAAAATCCACAGACGCTCTTTAATCTTTCTTTTTACGGATATGTTTCAAACATCCACAGATAAAGAAGCATTATTTGACGCTTTACGTCATTTAAAATACAACAAGCACGAGGTGGTATTGTTTCATACTTATGATAAAAAGCATGAAATGGACTTTGATTTTGAAAATTCACCAAAAAAGTTTGTAGATGTTGAGACTGGAGATGAACTTAATTTATACACCTCAAATATCAAAGAAGCCTATCAAGAATCTGTAAGTTCTTATTTTAATGAGTTGAAAACAAAATGCTTACAATATCAGATAGATTATGTGTCTGTAAATAGCAACGATGGTTTTGATACTGTATTAACAAGCTACTTAATTAGTAGAAGAAAGTTTTTGTAATTTTTATTGTGAGTGTTAAAAACTAGCGTATATTTGCACCCGCCAAGAGCAACGGTCTGGTAGTTCAGCTGGTTAGAATGCCGCCCTGTCACGGCGGAGGTCGCGGGTTCGAATCCCGTCCAGACCGCAAAAGCTTCTCATTTATGAGAAGCTTTTTTTGTTTCCAAAATATTCGATTTTATGTTATAAATTGTAGCAACTTATAATTCTTACTACGATCATGAAAAAAATAACACTACTATTAGCTATTGTTTTTTTTACAGGTTTTACATCTGTAAAAGAAATAAACAATGAGATTACAATATCAAAAACAGATGCCATTGCAGAATCTTCACGAATAGAAGAACTGAATGCGTATTGGAATACACTTGCAAAGACTGTTGCAGAAGGGGATTTTGAAGGATATAGAGATGGGTATCATAAAGATGCTGTTATTATTTTTGCCTCTGGGAAAAACAAAACTTCAGTGCCAATTGAAAAAGCCTTGGCTGGTTGGAAACAAGGTTTTACTGACACCAAAAATGGTAAAAATAAAAGCCATGTTGCCTTTCGTTTTTCTCAAAGAATAGGAGATACTACCACAGCACATGAAACAGGTATATTTTTGTACTCAACATCAGATGCTGATGGTAAAAATAAAAAAGAGTATCCTACACATTTTGAAATGCTTCTAGTAAAGAAAAACGGCAAATGGTTCGGAGTAATGGAATATCAAAAATCTAACGCTACTTTACAAGAGTGGAATGCATTGAAGAAATAGTTTAGAGTTGTTTTTATCGCAATATCTAGAGATAACATCCACCTAAATTTTTTATATTAGCATGTTCTTAATACCTGATGTAGGTTAAGAACAAGTCAAAAGAATACATCAAAAATTGTATAACAAAAAAAATCAAAAAAAATGAAGAAGATTTTATTATTAGCACTGTGCATTTCGCTAAGTTTTAGCGCGTTAGCACAGACAGTCAATTTGAACCAACCTTTACCTGTTGATAATTCGGTTCGTAAAGGAGTTTTAGAAAACGGAATGACGTACTATATACATAGTACAAGTGTTACTAAAAATGTAGCGAGTTATTACATCATACAAAATGTAGGTTCTGTTTTAGAGAAAGACAATCAACAAGGATTGGCGCACTTTTTAGAGCATATGGCCTTTAATGGTACTAGAGATTTTCCTGGAAAAGGAATCTTAGATAAAATGCAAAAACACGGACTTGTTTTTGGAAAAGACATCAATGCGTATACGTCTTTTGATGAAACTGTTTATAATATAAACAACATCCCAACAACACCAGAATTAATTGATACAGGTTTATCTGTATTGCATAACTGGTCTAATTATTTATCATTAATTGATAAGGAAATAGATTCTGAACGTGGTGTTATTAAAGAAGAGTGGCGTACACGTCAAAGCGGAGGTATGCGAGTTTTACAAAAAACTATTGGTACGATGTTTAATAATTCTATATACTCAAAACGTTTGCCAATTGGTCAAATGGATGTTGTAGAAGGATTTAAATATAAAGCTTTGCGCGATTTTTATCACGATTGGTATAGAACAGATTTACAGGCCATCGCAATTATTGGTGATGTAAATGTTGATGAGATTGAGAAAAAAATAAAAGCCTTATTTTCATCAATTCCAGCAGTAAAAAATCCGATAAAACGTACAGAAGTTCGTATTGCAGATAATACAGCGCTTATTTATGATATGGGAATGGACAAAGAGGTTAAAAGTTCAAGTATTTCTTTTTCTATTCGACATGATAAATCGTTGAAGAATGAAACAGTAACCGATTTAAAAGAAAGTCTGTTAAACAGTTTTGCAACCTCAATTATCTCAACTAGATTGAGAGAGATTAACCAAAAACCAGACTCTCCTCTTTTATATGCAGGTGTTAGTTATGGTAGTTTATCAAGATTAAACAATCAATTTAATGCTCGTGTTGTATCAAAACCAAACATGCAACATAAAGGGTTTAAATTAGTGATGTCAGAAATAAATAGAGCTGTGAAATTCGGATTTACTAAAGCGGAAATAGGAAGAGTTGTTGCTCAGTATACAAGCTCTTACGAAAACCAAATTGCTGGATTAGGAAATAGAAGCCACGGACAAATTGTTAGAGCTATTCAAACTAATTACTTAGAGAATTCACACATTACAGATTTAGCAAAAGAGTTTGAAATTGCTAAAGTGATTTTTAGTCAGTTAACTCAAAAAGAATTGTTAGCTCAACTGCAAAAATTATATGCTAAGACGAACAGGTCTATAGTTGTTACAGGTGTTGAAGGAAATAAGAATTTAACAAAAGTAGAGGCTATTGCTATTATTAGTGCTGTTGAGAATGATAAAACATTAAAAGGGTACGCAGAAGAAAAGAAGGCAAAACCTTTAATGTCTGGTGTTAGTTTAACTACTGGTTCTATTGTTTCAGAAAAAGAAAACAAAGAAATTGGCTCAACAATTTTTACATTAAGCAATGGGATTAAAGTGCATTATAAGTTTGTAAATAAAAACAAGAATGATGTACGTTTAAGTGCTGTAAGTCATGGAGGTCAATCTTTAATCGAGACGGCAGATTTACCATCAACAACATTACTTGGTAATGTTGTGCAAATGTCTGGATTGGGAGAGTTTTCTGCGACCAACTTACCAAAAGTTTTAGCTGGGAAAAGAGCTAATTCAAGTGTTAGTTTGGGAAGTATATCTGAAAGTGTATCAGGTTTCTCTTCAACAAAAGATGTGGAAACGATGATGCAATTGGTAAACTTACGTTTTACAAAACCTCGTTTTGATGAAACTTCTTACAACGTATTAATGCAAAATGTTGACGCCTTTTTAATTAGAAAGAGTGAGCAAATACAATCTAAAATGCAAGATAGTGTAACAACTATATTGTATGGGAAAAATCATGCTACACAACGTTTGTTTGATAAAAAGCTAGTTTCTGAAATGTCTTTTGGTAAAATTAAAAGCATTTATGAAAGTCGATTTGGAAATGCAGCAGATTTCAAATTCTTTATTGTTGGAGATGTAGCAAAAGAAACAATAAAACCATTGTTAGAAAAGTATATTGCTAGCATTCCAACTACAAGTGAAAGAGAAAATTGGAAAGACAATTCGCCAAGTTGGATAAGTAATAAAATTGATAGAGACGTGTTTTTAGAGATGAAAGATCCTAAAACATCTGTTCGTGTTATGATTAAAAACGACATGAAGCACACTTTGAAAAATTCATTATTAATGAGAGCATTAGGAGATGTATTGCAATTGCGTTATACAGAATCTTTAAGAGAAAAAGAAGGAGGTACTTATGGTGCAAGCTCAAGAGGTTCTTTGTCTAAAAGACCAAAGCAACAGGCTACATTAAGAATTAATTTTGATTGTAACCCTGATTTAGCAGAAAAGCTAATAGGTATTGTGCATAAAGAAATTGAAGCTATTAAAAAAGGAGATATCCAACAAACAGACTTGGATAAAACGCTTGCTAATTACTTAAAAGAAAGAGAAGAAAGTAAAAGTAAGAATAGGTATGACATGCGTTTATTAAAGAATTCTATTTTAGAAGGATACAATATGAATGATCCTAAGAACTATAAAAACATTATTGAGTCTATAACCGTTAAGGATTTAAAGAATATGGCAAAAAAGCTATTGAAAAATAGTAAGTCTTACGAGATTGTTTTTAAACCTAAAAAATAAATAGCGCTAAGCGTTCATTTTATAAAAAGCTTCTCAATTTTTGAGAGGCTTTTTTGTTTTAATGAAATGTGATTTATTCTTACAGAGAACTCTTAAAAATCAATAATTTCACTTTTTCATTAAAAAGTTTGTTTATCTAAAATTAATTTCTAGATTTGTCGGGTATAACAACAACAAAACAATTTACGATGTTACATAGCATTTGGCAAGGTTTCTATTTCTACTTTTATTTTTTTAATAAGAGCTGAGACTTTGTACCATATTGTTAACATCTAACTAATATATCATAAAGTCTCGAATTTCGAGGCTTTTTTTTTGGACTAAAAATGAAGCAACCTATAATTGCAATACAAGGAGCAGAAGGCTCAAACCATCATAAAGTAGCACGCGACTTTTATGGAGACGACGTACAGTTAAAAGAATGCTTGTCTTTTGATGTGTTGGTAGATAGTTTGTTAAATCAAACAGCTAGCAAAGGTGTTATGGCCATAGAAAATACCATTGCAGGTTCTATTATACCTAATTACGCATTAATAGATGCAAATAACTTACATATTAGTGGAGAGGAATATTTAAATATTCACCACCACTTAATGGCCTTGCCAGGGCAAAAAATAGCAGACATCAAAGAAGTGTGTTCGCATCCAATGGCATTGTTACAGTGTAAAGAGTTCTTTAAAACGTATCCACATATAAAAATGGTAGAAGATGTGGATACAGCAGAAGTTGCTAAGCGTATTGCTAAACATCAATTAGAAGGAGTGGCGGCAATTGCACCAAAGATGGCAGCAGATATTTTTGGATTGGAAGTCTTGGAAGATGAGATACAGACTATGAAAGAGAATGCAACACGCTTTGTAATTGTGCAAACAGAAAAGCCAAATAACGGAATAGACCAAATAAATAAGGCGTCGCTAAAGTTTCAATTAGATCATCAAAGAGGAAGTTTAGCAGCGATTTTAAATGTGTTGAGCGATTGTAAAATGAACTTGACAAAAATTCAATCTTTACCTGTAATAGAAGCTCCTTGGAAATATTCATTCTTTGTAGATGTTACTTTTGATAACTATAAAGATTATCAAAAAGTGATTGCAATTATAGAAATAATGGCAGCAGAGTTTAAAGTATTAGGAACATATAAAAACGGAAGAAAATGATTCAACCAGCAGCAAGGTTAGAAACCGTACAAGAATACTATTTCTCTAAAAAGTTAAGAGAAGTTAGAGAATTGGCAGCAGCAGGAAAACCAATTATCAATATGGGAATTGGCAGTCCAGATTTACTGCCGCCAAGTAATGTGATAGAAGCAATTCAGCAAAGTTTTACTGATGCTGCTGCACATAAGTACCAGAGTTACCAAGGTTTACCAGAGTTGAGAAATGCAATTGCAGAATTTTATAAGCACAAGTTTCATGTAGCTGCGAATCCAGTAAATGAAATTTTGCCTTTAATGGGAAGTAAAGAAGGAATCATGCATATTTCGATGGCTTTTTTAAATGAAGGCGATCAAGTATTAATCCCGAATCCAGGCTATCCAACCTATACTTCGGTAACAAAATTAGTAGGAGCTGAACCTGTTTTTTATGAGTTAGATGAAAGCAATAATTGGCAACCAAATTTTGAAACATTCGAAGACCATGATTTATCAAAAGTAAAAATAATGTGGGTCAATTATCCACACATGCCAACAGGAACCAACGCGTTAAAAGAGACGTTTGAGAAATTGGTGTCCTTCGGAAAAAAGCATCAAATACTAATTGTAAATGACAATCCGTATAGTTTTATTTTAAATGACAATCCGCTAAGTATTTTACGGGTTGATGGCGCAAAAGACATTGCGTTAGAATTAAATTCTTTAAGTAAAACGTTTAATATGGCTGGCTGGCGTGTTGGAATGGTCTTAGGAAATGAAAACTTCATCAACCAGATATTAAAAGTAAAAAGCAATATGGATTCTGGAATGTTTTACGGAATTCAGAAAGGAGCTATTGAAGCTTTACACTTGTCTAATGGTTGGTTTGAGAGTCAGAATAAAGAATATGAAGAAAGAAGAAACTTGATTTTTAAAATCGCAGATAAGCTTGGTTGTGTTTATAATAAAAATTCAACTGGATTGTTTGTGTGGGCAAAGATTCCTGCAGGGAAAACATCCGAAGAAGTAACAGATGCTATTTTATATGATAAAGACATATTTATAACTCCGGGAACTGTTTTTGGGAGTCAGGGAGAAGGATACATACGGTTTTCATTGTGTGTGTCAAAAGAAGTAATTGAAGAAGCAATAAGCAGGTTTTAAAGATGAATGTATTTGTAATAGGAATTGGATTAATAGGAGGTAGCATGGTGTTAGATATAAAATCTAAGTATCCAGAGGCGACTATTTATGGAATTGACACCAATGAGAATCATTTGAGCAAAGCGTTAGAGTTAAATGTTATTGATCAAAAAGCAACATTTAGTGATTTAGAAAAAGCAGACATTGTGATTGTTTCAATTCCGGTTGATGTTCAACTAACTGAAATGCCAAAAGTATTAGATGCAGTTTCTGATGATACTTTGGTTTTTGACGTGGGGTCTACTAAAGAAGATATCTGTTTAGCTGTCAAAGACCATCCCAAGAGAAGAAATTATTTAGCAATGCACCCAATTGCAGGAACAGAGTTTTCTGGGCCAACTGCCGCACATTTAGGCTTGTTTTCAGAAAAGACAAACATTATTTGCGAAGTAGAAAAAACAGCATTTAAATTACAAGAGAAAGCCTTGGGTATTTTTGCTAAATTGGGGATGCGTATTCGTTATATGGATCCAAAATCGCATGATAAACATATAGCATACATGTCGCATTTATCGCATATAAGTTCTTTTATGTTAGGAAAAACAGTCATAGAAAAGGAGAAAAACGAACGTGATATTTTTGATATGGCTGGAAGCGGATTTGCTTCTACAGTGCGTTTGGCAAAAAGTTCACCTGCAATGTGGGCACCAATTTTTGAACAGAATAAAACCAATGTTATTAAAACGTTGGAAGAGTATATAAATAACCTTCAGCAATTTAAAGAGCTGATGACACAAAATGATTTTACCGAAATTTACAATGAAATGGAAAGTACAAATCACATCAAACAAATATTAAACGGCATAAAATAAAACGCCAAAACAAGTAGAAAAATGGAAAATACAAAAGAATTAAAAACATGGTTGGATGATATGAAGCTTGCGCATCCACTAGTAATAGCAGGGCCTTGTAGTGCAGAAACCGAAGAACAGGTTTTGAAAATTGCACACGAATTAAAAGATTCTGATGTAAATTATTTCCGCGCGGGAATATGGAAGCCAAGAACACGACCAGGAATGTTTGAGGGAGTTGGAGCTATTGGATTAAAATGGTTGCAAAAAGTAAAAGCAGAAACAGGAATGAAAACCTGTACAGAAGTTGCAAATGCTGCACATGTAAAGTTGGCAATAGAGCACGATGTTGATTTATTGTGGATTGGTGCACGCTCTACAGTGTCGCCTTTTATCATGCAAGAAATTGCAGATGCGTTAAAAGGAACAGATAAGATTGTGTTGGTGAAGAATCCTGTAAATCCAGATTTAGCATTGTGGTTAGGTGGGATTGAAAGATTGTATACAGCCGGCATTAAAAACCTTGGTGCAATTCATAGAGGGTTTTCTACTTATGAGAAATCGAAGTACAGAAATATTCCGGAATGGCAATTGGCAATTGAGTTTCAAAATAGGTTCCCAGATCTGCCATTAATTTGTGATCCTTCGCATATTACAGGGAAAAGAGATATGGTGTTTGATGTTTCTCAAACGGCATTAGATTTAAATTTTGATGGATTGATGATAGAAACGCATACAGATCCGGATAACGCTTGGTCTGACGCTGCTCAGCAAGTAACTCCAGATACATTGATTCAGATGATGGAAGATTTAAAGATTAGAAAAGTTACAGAAACCGATTCTGGTTATAGAGAGTCTTTAGATAATTTAAGAGCGCAAATTAATGTGGTTGATAGCCAGTTAATTGAAATGATGGGCAAAAGAATGAAGGTTGCTGATAAAATTGGTGTTCTAAAGAAAGACAAGAATGTGGCTGTATTGCAGTCTAGGCGTTGGAATGAGATTTTAGGAAACATGATTTTAGAAGGTGAAAGTAAAGGGCTGAGTGAAGAGTTTGTGCTGAAAATGTTCAAAGCAATTCACCAAGAATCAATCAATCATCAAGAAAAAATTATCAATGGATAATTAAAAAAGGCGACTCAATTGAGTCGCCTTTTTTAATATTCTTTACTTCGTATAAGGAATTCTTCTAGATAGTTTTCTCATTAAAATATTAATCAAATCCTGTGCATTAGAACCAAGACCTCCTTTAATTTTTTTAAGATAATTAACAACTACCTCATCATCAGTAGTGCTCATAAAATCTACATTCATAGTTGCGCTGTTTGTTGCGAACATACCTCCAGTTAAAACTGCTAAGCCAATAGCAGCACCATTTGACATAGGTTTTGATGTCTCATAAGTTCCCGTAATTACTGCTTCTACACCAAGTATTTCACCTAATTCACTAGGTAAATATTCATCGTAAGAATGAATGTCTATCCCCTTTTTTTTCAATAAAGCATTAGTCCTTTTAGGGTTTTGTACATCAACTAATAAAGTGCCTCTTTTTTTTCTTGTTAAAAACCATGAATACATAGCCTTTTGAATATCCATTGACTCTTTTCTCCCCATTTCTATTATTTGTTCTGGAGTGAAATCTTTTAATTGTTTAGGTCTAAGTTTTACTTGAACGCTTAAAGGCAGAATGGCAATTGTTTTAGTGTTTGCTACATACTTTTTTGCATCAGAATGGACATATAATTTTGTTTGTGCATTTGATACTGTAACACAAATTACAAGAGTTAATAAAGTAATTAATTTTTTCATAGATTTTTTTTTAAAATGAAAGACGAATATACACTTTTTACATGATTAATTGTTTACTTTGTATTCATGACGGGAATTGTATATAAATCTACAGGAAGTTGGTATTTAGTGAAGGCTGAAAGTGATACTTTTTATGAATGTAGAATTAAAGGAAAGTTTAGATTAAAAGGAATTAAAAGCACCAATCCAATTGCGGTTGGCGATGTGGTTGATTTTGAAATTGAATCTACAAATGATGTCGAAACTGGTGTGATACATTTAATACATGATCGAACAAATTACATCATCCGTAAATCGGTTAACTTATCTAAACAAACCCATATTATTGCTGCAAATGTTGATCTTGTTTTTTTGCTGATAACCATTAATAATCCACCAACTTTCACCACTTTTATTGATCGATTTTTAGTTACTGCAGAAGCCTATTCTGTTGATACTGTTTTAGTCTTTAATAAAATTGACTCTTACGAATTAGAAGAAAGAGCAGAGATTATGTATTTGAAAGATATCTATGAGAAAATTGGATATACATGTCTAGAGGTTTCGGCAACAGAAAATAAAAATGTTGACTTGGTAAAAGAAATGATGATCGGTAAAACAAGCATGTTTGTAGGTCATTCTGGAGTCGGAAAATCTACATTGGTAAATACCATAGAGCCAACGTTGGAGTTAAAGACAAAAGAAATCTCTAGTCAACATAAACAAGGAAAGCATACCACAACCTTTGCAGAAATGTTTGATTTAAGTTTTGATGCTAAAATAATTGATACTCCGGGAATCAAAGGGTTTGGAGTTGTTGATATGGATAAAGAGGAGGTTGATGATTATTTTCCTGAATTTTTAGCTGTAAAAAACGATTGTAAGTTTAATAACTGTCTACATGTAGAAGAACCAAAATGCGCGGTAAAGGATGCTGTTGAAGATGAAGAAATCTCCTATTCTCGTTATAAAAGTTACTTGCAGATTATAGCAGGAGAAGAAGAGCATTATAGAACAGATATTTGGGAAAACGAAGAATAAAATGAAAGCAGTAATTCAGAGAGTTAAATACGCAAGTGTTACGGTTGATGGAGTTAAAATTGCTAACATTGAACAAGGGCTGTTGCTTTTATTAGGTATTGCAGAAAGCGATTCTGAAGAAGATATTAGTTGGTTGTCAAAAAAAATAGCAAATCTCAGAATTTTTAATGATGAAAATGGAGTTATGAATACTTCATTAATTGATATTGATGGAGATGCCATCGTAGTAAGTCAATTTACATTACAAGCAAGCACAAAAAAGGGAAATAGACCCAGTTATATCAAAGCAGCCAAGCCGGAAATTGCAATTCCTTTGTATGAAGCATTTGTACAACAATTTGAAATAAATTTAGGGAGGAAAGTAGGAGCAGGAGAATTTGGAGCAGATATGAAAGTAGAACTTTTAAATGATGGTCCCGTTACAATTCTTATGGATACCTTAAATAAATGTTAAATAATTAAATATAGTTTCCATGGAAACTATATTTAATATATATTTGCTCTCAATTAAAAACTAATAAATACAAAAACATGAAGAAAATATTTTTTACAATAGCACTAGTTGCTTTAGTATTAGTGTCTTTTACGACATTAAACACTACTACTGAAGTAGTAAACACAATTGCAGATACTAACGAGGAGGTTTCTTTTGAAGGAAACGTGGATGTTGCAAATTCTGTATTGTACTGGAAGGGGTCTAAACCAACCGGAAGTCATAATGGAACTGTGAATTTGAAAGAAGGTTCTATGAAAGTGAAAAACGGTAAAATTAAAGAAGGAACTTTTATTATTGATATGTCTACCATTAAAGAAGATGGTGGAGGGAAAAGATTAGTAGGACATTTAATGAATGGCGACTTTTTTGATGTAAAAAAATACCCAACTGCAAAATTTGTTGTTACCAAAGTGAAAAAGAAAGATGGTAAACTTGCTGTTACTGGTGACTTAACAATTAAAAACATTACAAAAAGTATTACATTTTTAGCTAGTATTTCTGTGGATGGAGAAGTTGTAACTTTTAAGAGTGAAACATTTGAAGTAAATAGAGCAGATTTTAATGTAAAATATGGTTCAAAATCATTCTTTGATAATTTAAAAAATAAATTCATCAACGACATGATTGAGTTTTCTTTTGAAGTTAAAGGAACAAAATAGTAAGACTTAAGTTTTGCTTATTTGAAGCCGTAAATCTTTGTGATTTACGGCTTCTTTTGTTATATTAGCTTCATTAACAAAAGACTATGAAAACCCAAACCTCTAAAGCACTATTTTTTGTGCTTTTATTTGTTGTCCAAATAACATTTTCTCAAAAATTAGAATACCTCTCCTTATTAATTCCTAAAGAATTAAAAGAGAATGCGAATGCTGTAATAAGAAGCAATAAGACAATTATTGATGTTGATGCTACAGATTTAATGTATATAAATGTAGAAAGAGTAATAACAGTATTAAACAGGTTAGGAAACCGAAAAGTAGGAGCAGTTGTTGGTTATGATAACAACTCTAAAATAATGAAACTTTCTGCAAGAATTTACAATGCATTTGGGAAAGAGATAAAAAAAGTAAACAAGAGTAAATTTATTGATGTAAGCGCAGTTAGCGGAGGAACATTGTATTCGGATTCTAGAGTGAAATATTTAGACTACACACCAATATCTTATCCATATACCGTAAAATTAGAATATCAATTAAAGACTTCATCAACAGGGTTTTTGCCAAATTGGAATCCTTTGGAAGGGTATCTTCTTAGTGTAGAAAACAGTTCATACATTTTAAACCTTAAGTCTGGAAGTGCCCGAGTAAAAGAAATAAACTTTGAAGGTTATGAAGTAGAAAAATCAAATTCTACAAATCAAATTTCTTATAAAGCTAAAAATATTTTTGCGATAAAAAATGAAGCTTTAAGTCCAGTGTTGTCAGATTATGCTCCAAAAGCCTTGGTGGCATTAAATAATTTCAAAACAGACGGAGTAAGCGGGTTTTATACCAATTGGAAAGAGTTTGGGTTATGGATGAATAATTCGCTTTTAGTTGGAAGAAATATAATAGACGGAGCAACAAAGACAAAAGTACTAGAGTTAGTTGAAGGTATAGAAGATCCAATAGAAAAAGCAAAAGTTGTCTATAAATTTATGCAAGAAAAAACACGTTATATAAGTGTGCAAGTTGGTATTGGTGGTATTCAGCCAATATCTGCAAATGAAGTAGATAATGTGGGTTATGGAGATTGTAAAGGATTGACAAATTATACAAAAGCATTACTAGACATAGCAGGAGTTACATCTTATTATTCGCATATTGAAGCGAATAGTAATGAACCTGTTTCTTTCGAAAAAGATTTTGCTTCTTTAGAACAAGGGAATCACGTTATCTTAAATATTCCAACTAAAGGAAATGATATTTGGTTAGAATGTACAAGTCAAATTACTCCATTTGGTTTTTTAGGAGATTTTACTGATGATAGAGATGCTTTAGTTATCACTCCAGAAGGAGGAATTATAAAACGAACAACTTCTTATAAAAACGAACAAAATTTACAACTTACAAAGGCTGATATTGTTTTAGATGAAAATGGAAACTTGAAAGCTGGAATTGAAGTGCAATCTCAAGGAATTCAATATGATTCGAAATACTTTTTAGGTACATACAATGTAAATGATCAAGAAAACTATTATAAATCTAGCATTTGGATGTATAATAACAACATGTCTTTTGATAAGATAGAATTGGTAAATGATAAAGATAAAGTAGCGTTTATAGAAAAAATTACTACCTCAATAAAAGAGTATGCCACAGAGAGTTCTGGAAAATTGCTGTTTAGAGTAAATGTATTTAACAGAAATGGAAATATCCCAAAACGGTATAGAAAAAGAAAGTTGCCATTAAAAATAAATAGAGGATTTAAAGATGTAGATGAGTTTGTTATATCTCTTCCAGAAGGATATAAAGTAGATGGCGATTTATTTGCGGAGAGAAAGATTGAAAATAAATTTGGAATGTATCAGATCTCTGTAGAACAATTAGAAGGGAACAAATTAAAATACAACAGAACGCTTTTAGTAAAAGAAGGAAGCTATCCAAAGGAAGATTATAAAAAATATAGAGACTTTAGAAAAAAAGTGTCTAGAAATGATAATATTAGAATTGCAATAACTAACCAATAACTACCTGCATATGAAAAGAATACTATTAATTGCATTGTTATGCAGTATGACTACTGTTGTAACTGCGCAAGATTTTAAATTCGGAAAAGTTTCAAAACAAGAACTAGAAGAAAAAGTACATCCATTAGACTCAACTGCAAAAGCTGCTTTTTTGTTTAAGAAAAAGAATATTTATTATGAATATGATGGAGATAGAGGATGGAGCTTAGTAACAGAGGTTCATGAAAGAATTAAATTGTATTCTAAAGAAGATGTAAAAGCTGCAACTAAAGTAATTAGGTTGTATGAAAGTGGAGGTGTACAAGAAAAAATGTCATCACTAAAGGCCTATACTTATAATTTAGAAGGCGGAAAAATAAAAAAACACAAACTAAATAAAAAGCAAATTTTCAAAGAATCATCAACTAAAAACTGGAAGAAAGAAATTTTCACCATGCCTAATTTGCAAAATGGTTCTGTTGTAGAATGGTCTTATAGAAAAAAATCACCCTTTTATCATTTTATTGATGACATCTCTTTTCAACATCGTTTTCCTATTAATAAATTAGATGTTAGAATACGGATTCCTCAATATTTTGCCTTCAAGAAACATTATAAAGGGTATTTACAGTTCTATTTTGAAGAAGGGAGAAAAAATAGAAATATAAATTATTCATACCGAGCACAAGATAATCAAACTGTAGGTGCTGTAACTGCATCTTCTACAAGGCATAATGAAAGAGTTGATATGACTGAGCAAGTTTCACAACTTCATAAAGAAAATATCCCAGCTATAAAGCTTGATGAACCCTATATTTCTGGTGTGCAAAATTATATAGGAGGAGTAACTTTTGAATTAAATATGACCAAATTCCCCAATCAAAGACCAAAGTATCATACGACTACTTGGGAAGACGTTGTGAAAAATGTGTACAAATCATCTAGGTTTGGTGGTGAGTTGTCAAAAAGAAATTATTTTAAAGATGATTTGCAAAATATATTAAAAACAGCAACTACTAATGTTCAAAAAATTGGAGCCATTTTTCAGTTTGTAAAATCTAAAGTAAAATGGAATGGTATTTACGGTGTATATACTGAGCATGGCGTAAAGAAAGCTTATAAAGATGGAGTAGGTAATGTTGCAGATATTAATTTTATCTTGGTGTCAATGTTAAGAGAATCTGGTTTGGATGCAAATCCGGTATTAGTTAGTACCAGAAATAATGTTAGTGGCGTATTAAATGTACCAACAATTAATGGGTTTAATTATGTGGTAGCAACTATTCTTATTGGTAATACATACGTAGTTTTAGACGCTACAGAGGCGTATGGTGAACCAAATGTTTTACCACTACGTGCAGTAACAAGGCAAGGTAGAGTTGTTATGAAAGGAGGGGTATCGTCTTGGTTAGATCTAACGCCAAATAAACTATCTCTAGATGAGAGTAATTTGTATGTGAATTTTGATGCAGATTTTAATGCAAAAGGAATGTTAAGAACGAGAAATACCAACCTTTTAGCGTTGAACTTTAGAAAAAGTAAAAACCATTTAAAAGATGAGGAATTGATTGGGAAGCTTGAAGACAAGTATAAAATTGAAATAGATGATTATAAAGTTGTAAATAAAGCTATTCTAGGTAAGCCAGTATCACAAAACATAAAGTTTGTTGGAGATGAAATGCTCGAGGTTATAAATAACAAGGTTTATATATCTCCTTTATTATTTTTAACAAAAGCGGTAAACCCTTTTAAATTAGTAGATAGAAAGTTTCCTGTAGATTTTGGAGTGCCTTTTAAAGAAAAAAACACTGTATCAATACAAATTCCAGAAGGATATAAGGTAGAAACTTTGCCTGAGTCAGCTGCAGTTAGTATCAGCGATAATATGGCAGTTTTTAGATATAAAATTGTGTCTAAAGGCAAAAAGATTAATGTGATTTCTCAGTTGCAAATTAATTCTCCTGTAATTACTCCTGAGTTTTACAAAGAATTGAAAGAGTTTTACAATCTAATGGTTAAAAAACAATTAGAGAAAATTGTCTTAGTAAAGTAATAGCATTAAAATCCCAAAACGAAAGTTTTGGGATTTTTTATATAGTAATAGCAGTAGAATTTTTTACTTCACCAATCATAAAAATACTATGTGTACTACCAATATGTTTAATCGCTGTTAATTTGGTAATCATAAAATCTCTATACGACTCCATGTCTTCTACATAGATTTTTAAAATATAATCATAATCTCCACTTACATGAAAACATTCTGCAACTTCTGGAAGTTTTAAGACATCTTTTTCAAAATTAGTTACATATTCTTTAGAGTGTTGAGTCAATTTAATATGGCAAAAAACTAAAAACGATTTTCCAACTTTATTTTTATTAATAATGGCTACATATTGCTTAATAACGTTCTCTTTTTCTAATTTTTTGACACGTTCATAAACAGCAGTAACAGATAAATTTAACTGTAAAGAAAGCTGTTTGGTGGTTTGTTTACTGTCGTTTTGTAATAAGTTGATGAGCTTTTTGTCAATTGTGTCTAGTCGCATCTGAAAAAAATTCTATTCGATCAATAGATTCTGAATAATTAATTAAAAATAACCTAAATAAAGAGTCAAATATAGATAATAAAACTATATTATAGGTGAGTGATTGATTAATAATCTATTATATTGTTATTTCGTGAGATAAAAATGAACTAAAATGAAATTCAAGCCAGCAAATAATATTCAAGATTTACAATATTTCGGAGAATTTGGAGGAGTAAATCCATCAATCTCAGATTCATCAACCTATACGTTTTTATCAGCAAAAACAATGTTCGATAGTTTTGAAGGTAACGCAGATGGATGTTATTTATATTCTCGTCATACATCACCAAGTAATTTATATTTAGGAGAGGCGCTAGCGGCAATGGAAGGGACTGAAACTGCGAATGTAGCAGGTTCTGGAATGGGGGCAATTACACCAACATTATTGCAATTGTGTGGTAATGGAGATCATATTGTTTCAAGTAGAACCATTTATGGAGGTACTTATGCGTTTTTGAAAAATTTTACACCAAGATTGGGTATTCAAACATCATTTGTAGATATTACAAAACTAGATGTAGTTGAAGCAGCCATTGCTAAAAACACAAAAGTATTGTATTGTGAGTCGGTAAGTAACCCACTATTAGAAGTAGCAGATATTAAAGGCTTATCCGCTTTAGCGAAAAAATATAATTTAAAATTAGTGGTTGATAATACATTCTCACCTTTATCAATATCACCTGCACAATTAGGAGCAGATGTAGTAATACATAGTTTAACAAAATTCATCAATGGATCTTCAGATACCATGGGAGGCGTAGTTTGTGGAACTGCAGAATTTGTAAATTCATTAAAAAGTGTGATTGACGGAGCGAGCATGTTATTAGGAGCTTCTATGGATAGTTTGCGTTCTTCATCAATTTTGAAAAACATGAGAACACTACATATCAGAATGAAACAGCACAGTAAAAATGCAGCATTTTTAGCAGAGAAATTTGAAGCTGATGGATTAAAACCAGTGTACCCAGGATTAACATCACATCCTTCACATAAAATATTTACGGCAATGATGAATGTAGAATATGGTTATGGAGGAATGTTGACAATAGACACTGGTTCTTTAGATAAAGCAAATGCATTGATGGAATTAATGCAAGAAAAAAATTTAGGATATTTAGCAGTGAGTTTAGGGTTTTATAAAACATTATTTTCTGCTCCAGGGACATCAACTTCTTCAGAAATTCCAGAAGATGAACAAAAAGAAATGGGATTAACTGATGGCTTAATTCGTTTTTCTATTGGTTTAGATGATGATATAGAAAGAACATACAACATGATGAATGACTGTATGAAAGAAGTGGGAGTGTTATAGGTTAGATTCCTTTAATACGATTCCAAAAACGACTAATAAAGTCTTTTGGAGGGCTAAAATTTCTTGAGGGTTTCGTTTCAAAACGAGGCCCTTTTTTTACAATCTCAAAATTCATCATGGCCTCAATAGAATCATTAGAAGTAGACATTACGTACCGTAAATCATTATAAATAACTCGGGAAGGGTTTTCTTTCTTTTCAACCAAATAATAATGGTCACTAAACCAAGCTAATCTTGCTAAGTCTGGTTGGCTCATACTTAATAATGATGTATTTTTTGGTATAGAAATAATATTATCAGCTGTTGAGCTTTTGTCAAATAAAGAATAATAGGCTAGTTTATATTCAGTTTCAGTTTCTGCAATTCCATACCACAACATATTATTTAAAATTGTTGGTTGGGTTCTAAACCTTACATATGAAATATCAGCTTTTTCAAATGATTTTTTAAAAACGGAGTCGATATAGATTTTATTTCCAATCGTAAAAAGCATGTAAAAAGAACTGATGTATATTCCGGCTTTTGTCCATTTCTTTCTTTTCGGGTTTGTACGTTTAAAAAATAGAACAACCACCATACAAATTAAAAAGGGCAATGTATAAGTTGGATCGGCAACAGAGATATTATTAAAAGCAACTCTATAATCAGAAAAAGGGAGGAATAATTGAGTTCCGTAAGGCGTAAAACTATCTAAAATAGGATGTGTGAAAATGGATAAAAAGAACAACCATGTCCAATCTTTTTGAGTAGTTGTATTAAAACGATTTCCAGAATTGTAAAGTTTAAAAATAAGCCACCCAAGAATAAAGGAAGCGATAAAAGGAAAAAAGAGCGAGTGCATAAATCCTCTATGAAAAACGAGTAGATCAATTGAGTTTGAGTGAAAAAGACGACCAATGAATACATCTAAATCAGGAATTGTTCCACCAATTGCTCCAAAAAGTAATGCTTTATTTCCTATCTTTTTACCAAGTGCAATTTCTCCACAAGCAGCACCTAAAACAATCTGAGTTAATGAATCCATAGCCGCAAATATACCAAAGAATTTGATTTGCATACAACTGCTTAAAATCGTAACATTACACCACTTAAATTTTAGATACATGGAAAGCCAAAATATTACGCCTACTCAGCCTCAAGATGATCCAATAATTGAAAATAAAGAATTGAACATTTGGGAAGCATTAATTCCGATTTTTGTTTTAGTAGGAATGTTATTTTATAATGTGTTTTTTGTGTATGGAGATGATGCATTGAGTGGTAGTAATCAATTTATTTTATTAATGGGAGCTGCTGTTGCTGCAATTGTTGGTTTTAGGAATAAGGTTACTTACAAACAAATGATGGAGGAAGTTGCAGTAAATGTAAAATCTACAACAGGTGCTTTATTAATTTTATTAATGGTAGGTTCTTTAGCGGGAACTTGGTTAATTAGTGGAGTGATACCATCTATGATTTATTATGGATTACAAATTTTAAACCCAACGATATTTTTAGCGGCATCGGTTATTATTTGTGCAATTATTTCAATTGCTACAGGTAGTTCTTGGACAACTTCTGCAACTGTTGGAATTGCGTTGGTTGGTATTGGTAATACACTTGGTATTTCTGCCGGAATGACTGCAGGGGCGGTTTTATCTGGAGCTTATTTTGGAGATAAATTATCACCGCTTTCAGATACTACAAACTTAGCACCAACGATGGCTGGTGGAGAATTGTTTGCACATATAAAATACATGACACTTACAACAATACCAACAATTTTGGTTACACTAGTTGTTTTCATCATCATAGGTTTAACTATTGATACAACAGGGTCACCAGATATTACAGATCAATTAGTCGCGATAGACGGAGCTTTTAATATTTCGCCTTGGTTATTTCTTGTACCTGGTGTTGTGATTATTATGATTATTAAAAAAACCCAACCTTTAGTCGCTTTATTAGTAGGTACATTGCTAGGTGGAGTTGTTGCAATAATTGCCCAGCCAGATATTGTTGCTAAAGTTGCAGGTGCAGATTCGTTAACGTTTAACTCTGCTTATAAGGGTGTAATGAATGCAATGACTGTTAACTCTTCTGTAGAAACGTCAAGTGTAGAATTAAACGATTTATTTACTGCTAAAGGAATGAGTGGAATGCTCGGAACTATTTGGTTAATTATTTGCGCAATGGTTTTTGGAGGTGTGATGGACGCAATTGGTGCTTTGGCAAGAATTAGTAAAGCGTTGTTAAGTTTAGCTTCTTCTGTCTTCGGATTATTTGCAAGTACAGTTGCTAGTTGTTTAGCATTAAATGTTACAGCTTCTGATCAGTATTTAGCTATTGTTGTTCCTGGAAAAATGTTTAAAAAAGCCTATGAAGAAAAAGGTTTAGCGCCAGAAAATTTAAGTAGAACATTAGAAGATGCAGGAACAGTTACTTCAGTGTTAATTCCATGGAATACCTGTGGAGCGTATCAATCTGGAGTTTTAGGAGTTGGAGTATCTGAATATTTCTTCTTTGCAATATTTAACTGGTTAAGCCCGATAATGACCTTGATATTTGCTGCCTTTAACATCAAGATTAAGCAATTAGTAAAAAAATAATAAAAACTTTATTTATATTTAAACCTCGTAAAATTTACGAGGTTTTTTTATTTTAGAATATGATTGTTCCCGCAACACCTTCCGATGCAAAAGTCTTAACAGAAATAGCTCTAGAATCTAAAGCATATTGGGGTTATACAAAAGAACAAATAGAGAGTTGGACAGAAGACTTAACAATACTACCGGAAACTTTTGACTCTTGGAGAGGTTCAAAATTTATGATTGATGAGGAGATTGCAGGTTTTTACCTTTTGAATAGAGTAAATGTTAGAACTTGTAATTTAGAATTTCTATTTGTCAAACCAAAATTTATTGGAAAGAAGATCGGTAAGCAATTAATAGAACATGTTATTGTAAGTTGTAGAACCAATAGTTGTGAGGTCTTAAATGTGCTGTCAGACCCAAATGCAGAGAGTTTTTATGCAAAACATGGATTCAAAACTATGTGTCAAACAGAAAGTTCTATTCCAGGACGTTTTTTGCCAGAAATGGAAATAGCTTTTCCAGAAAATAGGTAGTTATTTCTTCTTTGTGATTATCAGAACAGAAGAAATGATAAGTAGTAACCAAGGAGAACCGTGTAAGAAAACATCAAACCAATCCATAGGTTGCATGGTGTGTTCTCCAGAAAAAGCATTTCCTCCTAAAATCCATTGAATTTTACCCCAAATATGTGGCGGATTAAAAGGAGCTAACCCTAGTGTTAAACTTGCAAGTAAAAACAGTTTCCAGTTTTTTCGTAGGATGTTTTTCATAATTTAAATAAACCAATTCCATACCAATCCAAAACGAATTACAAAATCTCTGTATGGATGATTAGGAGCAGAGAAATAGTTCTTCTTTAAGAAATTAGAACTCAAATTGTCGGCCTTTAAATAAATGCGAGTTCTTCTAATTTGTGCATTGATAAATACATCAAAAGTGGGATAACCAATCTCCGTAGTATTCTGAATTCTAAACTCATTTAATAATGGATTAAATGCATTCGCTTTGTATTTAGAAAAGTACTTAAAAGTAATTCCTGTTTGTAAAAATAACGGATCACCTTCAAATAAAAAATCAGAATAATAGAATGTATTTCTTGTGACCAAACTAGGTACTCTAAAAACATCTTGACCACTACTTACTTGTTGAAAAAGAACGGTGTTGTTCAATGCGAATTTTCCAAACTTAAATTCATTACTTGCTTTTACTTTTAAATAAGTAACATTTTCTCCTGATTGTTTAGGTTTAGAATCCTCATCAAAATAGGTGTAGTTTTCTATATTGCTAAGAGAAGCTTTGGCGTTAATCCATTTGGTGTTAATTCCAAAAGAAATATTTCTAGTATTTATGTTTTTGAAAGTATCGTTTTGCCAATTGTAATCGTCGTAGGCGCTTTGATATAAGGTGGTATTAAAGTTTGGCGATTTCGAATTGATAGAGATACTTCCTTTTAGAGTATATAAACTATCTTTTTTATAAATCGCTTCACTATAGAGATTGCTTCCAGAAACCCTACCAGAGCCTGGAGTAATACTTACATCAGAATTTAATTGAAAGTTTTTAATTTTAGCATACCAATTTCCTCCAAAAGAAAAAGCTGAACCTTTAATTTTGGGTGTAGAAACAGCATTAAGAGTTGTGTTTACTATAGAGTCATAACCGTAATTGTAGCTTGTAAGATCTGTTTTTACTCTAAACGTTCCTAAAATATATTTTGAGTTAAATTCTAGAAAGAATTGATTGTTTATGTATTTGTTTTCAACTTCATCAATAAAATTTGAGTTTACACTTGTGTTTCCATAAACAGACGTATTTAATGTTGATTGAGTAAATTCGTATGTTTTTATTTCGTGCGTAAATCCATGTCCAACTTTTAAGTTGGAGAAATTTTGTTGCGTACTATCTTTGCTAGAAAACAATTTATAATCGTGTTCTAGATAAAAACGATTTCCTTGTAATTTAGTTTCTGTTCCTTCTAAATTCACATCTAATCTTCCTCGGTCAGAAAAATTTGGATCATCACTCATAAATAGATCCAGAGAAGTTGGAGTTAAACCTCCATTTTCTTCATTTGTTAAATCTTGAGTAATAATATGAGCCCTTAAAAAATACCTATTGTTTTCAGTATTGTAGCTAAAAAGTGATCTGAAATTTCCGTGAGAAGCTAAAGAATTTCTATAATTTCCTAAAGAGCGCAATCCTTTGTAGGCAATTGCAACGTTTAATCTTTTAGAAAAATTTAAGGTAAATAAACTTTCTAAAACTTGACCTTGTTGTAAGCCTGTTCTGTATAAAATCTCTGTAGTTGGCGTTGGAACTTCGTAATAGTCTATATCTTCTTTAGTGAGGTAATTAAAATGCTTGGCATTCATACCTATTGATGGTAACCTAGATTGATTGCTGAAATTATATCCTAATCGATTAAAAGTTTGCCCTTGATTATGAAATGCCAGCAATTCAAAATTATCTTTACGTAAAAAGTTGTTTTTGTATTCTTTTAAAATAGTTAAGGTAGTGTCAATATAAGTTGTGTCTTTTAGAAAAGAAATAATTTTGTAATCTGTGTATTTTGTTTTACCACTTAATTTAATAATGGTGGTTTCTTTATTTAAAAAAGTAGAATCTACTTGATTGTAGCTGTTAATTCCATTGATAGGATTCACCTGAGAATGCAAAAACTGATTGCTAAAAAGCAATGCTATTATGACAATAAAAAAACTGTTTTTCATCTAAAACGATTAATTCAACAAATGTAAAATATTTAAACGGAATTAAATATGAATAATTTCTTCTAAAACTGTTTATTTGTAGTGATGTTAAAAATAAATTATAGCGGAGCTATTTTAGAAGCAGGAACCGATGAAGCTGGTAGAGGTTGTTTGTGCGGGCCAGTAGTTGCTGCTGCGGTAATTTTACCAGCAGATTTTGAACATCCTTTATTAAATGATTCTAAGCAATTAACTGAGAAACAGCGCAACGAATTAAGACCATTTATAGAAGAAAATGCTTTGTGTTTCGGTGTTTCTTTTGTTGATGAAAAGGAGGTTGATAAAATAAATGTATTGCAAGCTTCTATTACTGGAATGCATCGTTCTATTGAGCAATTAGATCCACTACCAGAATATATTATTGTCGATGGGAATAAGTTCAAACCATTTAAAGAGATTCCGCATACAACTATTGTAAAAGGTGATGCAAAATTTTTAAGTATTGCTGCTGCTTCTGTATTAGCAAAAACATATCGAGATGAATTTATGGAGAAAATTCATCAAGAATTCCCAATGTATAATTGGAAACAAAACAAAGGATATCCAACCAAACAGCATAGGAATGCTATAAGAGAATTTGGAATCACAACATATCATAGAAAAACATTTCGATTGCTGCCCGACCAATTAAAATTGGATATATAATGTCATTCTGAGTAAAGCGAAGAATCTTATAGAAATTACCTCAATTTTCAAAAAACTTCAACTATTTTAGCGACTCCAATTTTTAGATGATGATTAAAAGAACACGAGCAGAAATTACCAAATGCATAATTCATAAAGTAGCTAATAAATACAATAGCGGACAGAACTCTTTTTCTGAAGCAGCAATTCGTTTTGATGAAGAGAGCTATAATTTAATGGTACCTTTTTTATTAAAGCCATTTGGAAACTTAACGCAGAGTTTTCGTTTTAGCCATCATGCAGATATTCGTTTAAATGAAATGAATAATTATGCAACCAACGTTTTTAAAGATGAAGAAACGTTTATAGAAAATTCTAAAAATATTGTCAATCATTTATATGAGCAATCAAATTCTGCTCAAATTAAAAAAGGAGATGTTATTGTCGTATTGATTGAAGGAATTGAGTATCAAGATATATTAACAGAAGCGATTGGCGTTTTTAAGGTTGAAAACAAACTCGATTTTTTTCAAACCTATCTAGATGCTGATAGTTTTGATGTTGCTGTTCAACAAGGAATCAGTACTAAAAAAATAGACAAAGGTTGTCTAATTTTAAACACCACAGATACTGAAGGGACAGTTGTGTTGAGTGTAGATAATAATCAATACGATGCGCAATATTGGATTAAGAATTTTTTATCTGTAAAATATGCCGATGATAGAAATCAACATACACAAAGTTATTTAGAATTGTGTAAAGAGTTTTCTGAAGAAATTATTAAACCCGAATTTGGAAAGCAAGAACAGAGTCAGTTTTTAGCAAATACAGTAGACTTTTTTAAAGAAAATGAATCTGTAGATTATCATGCATTTAAAGAAGAAATGTTTGAAGAAGAGAAGCAAAAAGATATGTTTGAAGATTATAAAAAGCATTTCGAAACGCTAAACGATGTCTTGATTCGTAATAATTTTGAAGTGTCTGATGTGGTCTTAAAAAAGGAGAAGAAAAAAATTAAAAGCATCATTAAATTAGATACCAATATCGAAATTAAATTAGACGTAGATGCGCCAGATGCTGCTTCAGAATATTTAGAAAGAGGGTATGATGAAGAAAAGAAAATGAAGTTTTATAAAGTGTATTTCAACGAAGAGAAATAAAATGAATGTCATTCTTGCGAAAGCAGGAATCTTATTTATTGTCATTTCGAGCGCAGTCGAGAAATCTTTTAAATTAGGAACTCATCAACCTCAAATAAAACCTTAAAGTGTTTTAGAATTTTTTCTTGTACTTCTTCTAATGGAACTTTTCTGCCCAATTCAACTTCCATAGAAGCAACAGCTTTTCCTCTAATTCCACACGGAATAATATTATCGAAATAACCTAAGTTAGGTGAAACATTTAATGCAAAACCGTGCATGGTTACCCAACGACTAGATCTAATTCCCATTGCACATATTTTACGAGCAAAAGGAGTTCCAACATCTATCCAGACACCGGTTTCTCCATCACTACGTTCACCTTTAATCCCATATTCCGCAAGTGTTAGAATTATAACATCTTCCAGAAAACGTAAATATTTATGAATATCTGTAAAGAAATTCTCTAAGTCTAAAATTGGATACCCAACTATCTGCCCAGGTCCGTGATAAGTAATATCTCCGCCGCGATTAATCTTGTAAAAAGTAGCACCTTTTTCTTTTAGTTGCTTTTCATTTAATAGTAGATTAGAAAAATCGCCACTTTTTCCTAATGTATACACGTGTGGGTGCTCTACAAAAAGAAAATAATTTTTTGTTAACTGGTTTTTATCATTCCTTCTATTGTCAATTTTCACATCAACAATTTCTTGCAATAGTTCAGTTTGATAATCCCAAGTTTCTTGGTAATCTTTAGAGCCTAAGTTTTTGAGTAGTATGTTTTTATTCATAATTCTAGGTTACAAAGGTAATTATTTAATTATATTTGTTAGGGTTATTTACTATTAGTCCTCTAATAATTTTAGGTATGAAAAAACACAAGTTACTGTCAATACTATTGCTGTTTTTAGTTTCTAGTTCTTTGTTCTCGCAAGGTATTTGGAAAAAACGTCAAAACAAATCCAACATCATCTTACAAGAATTAGAATACAGAGCGTCTAAGCCAACATCATTTGAGTTGTATACCTTAGACAATCTTTTAATTACCCAGAAACTAAAAAAATCTACTATAGAACAGAATATAATTGAATTACCAACACCATTAGGTTTACAGCGATTCAAAATAAATGAAGCTTCTGTTTTGTCTGATGAATTGGCGGCAAAACACCCTTCAATTAAAGCTTATGTTGGAGTAGGGATAGATGATCCAACAGCAAGAGTTCGTTTTAGTAAATCTCAAGTTGGTTTGCATGCAATGATTACTTCAGGTAAGTATCCAATGTATCTGATTGACCCGTATACAAAAGATAAGAATACCGCAATTGCTTACTATAAAAAGAATTCTCTTAAAAGTAAATTTGAATGTCTGGTAGAAGAAAGTGTTGCTCCAGTAAGAGAATTACAAAAAACTTCAAATGCTAGTGATGGAAAATTAAGAACTTATAAGTTGGCATTGATTGCTACGGGAGCGTATTCTCAATTTCATCTAACGAATCAAGGAGTTGGAGCTGGAGAAACAGATGCAACAAAAAAAGCCGCTGTTTTGGCAGCATTAAATACCACAATGACAAGGATAAATGGTGTTTTTGAAAGAGATTTAAGTATAACCATGCAATTGGTTTCGAATAATGAGAATTTAATTTTTTTAGATGCTGGAACAGATGGGTTAACGGATGGAGATGTATCTGCATTGTTATCTGAATCTCAAGTCAAGTGTGATGCTATTATTGGTGATGCTAATTACGATATTGGCCATGCTTTTGGGAAAAATAGTAATGCTGGTGGATTGGCAGCATTTGAAGTAGTGTGTTCAACATCAGAGAAAGCAGAAGGAGCTTCTGTTTTAGATTCTCCGATTGGAGATGGTTTTGATATTGATGTGGTTGCCCATGAAATGGGACATCAATTTGGAGCAAATCATACTTTTAATAGTTCATGTAATGATAATAGAAATAGTGCGACTGCAATTGAAGTAGGTAGTGGAACAACAATTATGGCCTATGCAGGTTGGTGTGCTCCTAATGTTCAAAATAATAGTGATGCCTTTTTTCATGCGGTGAGTATTGCAGAAATGTGGAGTTTTATTACCTCTACAACTTGTGCTGTAGAAACAGTAACAAACAATGCAACTCCAATCGCAAACGCAGGAAATAATTATACAATTCCTAACTCTACACCCTTTGTTTTAAAAGGGTCTGCAACAGATGCAGATACAGGAAATTCATTAACGTATAGTTGGGAGCAAACGGATAATGCAATTGCAACTATGCCACCTGTAGCTACAAATACATTGGGGCCAATGTTTAGATCACTTTCGCCATTAGCTTCTGCAGATAGATATATGCCGGCTATTGAAACTGTTTTAGCAGGGAATACTTCTACTACTTGGGAGGTGGTTCCGTCTGTAGCAAGAAATATGAATTTTGCGTTAACAGTTAGAGACAATGTAGTTAATGGAGCCGCAACACATAGAGATAATATGGTTATTACAGTAAATGGAGCATCCGGTCCTTTTGTGGTAACCTCACAAACTACATCTACTACTTTACAAGGAAATTCTACACAAACTATTACCTGGGATGTGGCTAATACTACAGCTGCTCCAGTAAGTAGTGCAAACGTAAATATTTTATTGTCTACCGATGGTGGTTTGACTTACCCTCATACGTTAGTATCAAATACTCCAAATGATGGAACAGAAGAAGTTTCTTTAAATAATGTAACTACAAGTTTAGCTAGAATAATGGTTGAAGCAGCTGATAATATCTTTTATGCGGTAAATACTACAAATTTCTCTATTGATAAAGTCGCTGGAGTTGATGATGAATTCTTTTCGGATTTTAATGTATATCCAAATCCAACAAATGGAAAAATTACGGTGAGTTTTGTTGTTGTTTCTTCTGATGATGTTATCATAAAATTGTTTGATATTAGAGGAAGAGAAGTAGATCAAAAAGTATATCAAGTTTCCTCTACTCAGTTTCAAAAAGAGTTAAACTATCAATCTATTGCGAAAGGATTGTATATCTTAAAAGTTGAAAATGGGCAACATAGAATTTCTAAAAAAATCTTGATTGATTAATTGCTAGAGTACGCAAACTAAAAGATATATTTGTCCGTTATCATTTTAAATTCAATCTACTTTAATTTATGTCAATAGAAGTTTCTTCAGTTACAAAAGTATACGATTCTCAAAAAGCGTTGAACAATCTTAGTTTTTCTGTTGATAAAGGCTCTGTAGTTGGGTTTTTAGGTCCAAATGGAGCTGGTAAATCTACTATGATGAAAATATTAACGGGCTATATAAATCCATCAGAAGGAACCGTTTTTGTAAATGAAATTAACGTGTTAGAAAACCCGATTGAAGCACAAAAAAACATTGGCTATTTGCCAGAGCATAATCCGTTATATACAGACATGTATGTAAAAGAATATTTACAGTTTCAGGCAGCTATTTACAAAGTAGATAAAAGCAATGTTGCTGCAATTATTGAAAAAGTTGGTTTAACTCCAGAAGCTCATAAAAAAGTTGGTCAGTTATCAAAAGGTTACCAGCAAAGAGTTGGTTTAGCTGCAGCGCTATTACACAACCCAGAGGTGTTAATTTTAGATGAACCAACTACAGGTTTGGATCCAAATCAGTTGGTAGAAATTAGAGCGTTAATTAAAGAAATAGGTAAAGATAAAACGGTTTTGTTTTCTACACACATTATGCAAGAAGTAGAAGCGGTTTGTGATCGAGTTATCATCATTAAGAAAGGTGAAATAGTAGTAGATAAAAAGCTTAATGACATTAGAATTAATCAAAGTCAGGTTATAGAAGTTACTTTTGATTATAAAATAGAAGAGCAGTTTATAAAGCGATTACCTGATTTAAAATCCTACAAAAATAATTACGATACAACTTGGTTTTTAACCTTTGATACTTCAGAAGATATGCGTGCGGTGGTCTTTGATTTTGCGCAAGAAAATGGACTCAAGATTTTAGGCTTGAATACACATAATCAAAACTTGGAAAATCTTTTTAGAGAAAGCACAAATTAATTGTGATTACTCTCTATGATTTACCTCTTTTCCGAAAATAGTCTTTCTAAATTCTCCTGGTTTTTTGTCATTAAGTAATCTTAGATTCCCTTTTCTTTTTATCAACTCTTCAAAGTGTTTTTCTCTCTGGTCAAATTGTTGTTTGTTTTTATAAGTGGTAACCAGCATAAAACTAAATTGAGCATTATCTGTTGGTGTGGTTTCTAGTAGTTTATAAGAATGAATGTATTTCTTTTTAATTGCCATTTTACGTAAAACTTCCCAATTGTTTTTATAATAAAAAACAACTTCTTTTTTATTGTTGTTTAGAACCTGAACAAAATCAATTGTAGATATTTTTGTGTTCTTTTGTGCATATAAATGCATACAAAAAAGAAGTAAAATGATGCTTGTTAGTTTTTTCATAATAAAATCTGAATACTATTTAAATATAGAACTTTAATAACCTAAATAGGTTTGTTTGGTAGACAAAGAGTTGTTTAATTTTTAGAGTCAGTTAACTTCCATCCAATGAGTGCCATTGGTATATACGCTCCAATTAAATCGACAGCATTAAACCACATTGGAGATGGTAATAAATACACATTGATTGTCCCTCCAATTAAAAAGACAAAACCAACGATTAAAGCCATCGTTTTTTGGTTTGTAGCAGCAAATTTACCTGCAATAATAGCACCTACTAAAGTCCCAAAAGCATGAGCTAAAAAAGGAAATAGAAAGTGTTTTGGTTCAAATAGGTGCATCGTTTCTTTTAAGCCTTCCATGGTGGTGACATCAACTCCATTTGGTGCTGGAATAATTGACCCACTGATCATAATAATTCCCATATTTACAATTCCTCCTGCTATTAATCCTGCAATTACGACTAAGGTATTTCTTAAAGATGAGTTCATGGTATAGTTGTTTTAATTTTACTTTTGTAAAGATACAGAAAGTTAAATAACTGGTAGTGAGTCTAAAAAATATGTATTTGAGTTTAACTATTAAAAAATAATAATACATGGAAGATTTACCTAAACAATAAGAAGTCGTTGTGATTTCATCGAAGTAATGGACTTTGACTGTTTTTTATTTGAAGAGAGGATTAAATGAGCTGTTTAGTCATAATTTCTTCTGTTGTAATATGTAAATTGTTCTAATTCAACTTAAAAGCGATTTGCTCTTCTTTTAATGTGTGCTGCTAACAGCTTGGTTAAATTGTGTGTTAAAGCAGTTTCGGTTTTGTTAGTCGTTATATTGTTTTATTAAAAATTTAGCTCCAGCACTAATAAATTGTTGAATATCAAATGCACTAAAACCGTTCGTATTTACAGTAACTAAATTTGGATTTATACTAGTTACTTGTTCAATCTCAAAGGCACTTAAAGGTTTGCCAATAGTAACGCTGGTTCCAGAACTAACAAGTTGTTCTTGTTCAAAAACGCTAAACGAATTTGATTGTGCAGGTAACGACAACTGAAATAAAACACATAACGCAAGTGTTAGAGTGGTCTTGCTCATTTGTTGTTGTGTTTTAATTCCCCGAGGCTTCCCTCGGGGGTTATTTATTTTAGATGCTTCTAACTTCATTTAAAAATGAAGGACAACTTATTTAGTTTATTTGGATAATTTACTGACTGCAATTACCATTATTAAAGTCTTCTAAGGTTAGATTGAGAGCATTTTCAAAAATATTACTCTTATGTTCCGCGCTGCTAAACCAATTGTTATTAATAAAAGTTAAATTCATGTTATTAATTAAAGAATTAATACCACAAAAACTTGTTAAACTGTCATTATAAGCGATCATAAAAGATTCAACTGATAAAAGGTTGCTTAAAGCATCGAGGTTTTTTAAAGAATTATTTCCAAATACTGAAAAATGCCCTCCAACGCTAGTTAAATTGTTTAGTCCGTCAATATTTGTTAACGAATTATTTGAACTTAAATCGAAGCCTTTTGAGACAGAGGTTAAGTTACTAAGTCCATTAAGATTTGTTAGTTTTTGATTAGCATTGATTGTTATTTCTCCTTCAAAGGCAGCAGTTAAGTTTTTTAATCCATCAATATTAACTAAATTATTGTTTGATCCTATGAAAACTCTATCAGCTGAAGAAAAATTAGCTAAGGCGTCAATATTTGTTAAGGCATTACAGAAAGATATTGAAAGATCTTCTCCAACACTAGTTAAATTACTTAACCCATCAATATTTGTTAGTGATTTGTTAAATCCAATTGAAAGATTTTGTGAAACAGAAATTAAGTTACTGAGTCCATTAAGGTTTGTTAGATTTTTATTTAGAGAAATTCTTATTTCCCCTTCAAAGGTAGTTATGTTTTTTAGCCCGTCAATATTGGTTAAAGTATCATTATTAGAAATCCATATTTGTTTTTTTACATGGAGAAGTTTAGCAAGCCCATCTATATTTATTAATGCAGCGTTGTCAGTAATAAATAGTCCTTTATTTGCTGAAGTTAAGTTGTTTAAGTTAATGTTTGTTAAAGTGTTGTTTTCTGAAATGTCTAAATGATTAACAGAAGTAAGGTTATTTAAACCATCTATATTAGATAGTATTTCATTAGAGTGTATGCTTAAATCACCTTCAATGGTTTTTAGATTTTTTAACCCGTCTAAATTGGTAATTTTATCTGAAGATGTTGAAGTATAAGAGTTGATTGTTAAATCTCCTATGATAGTTGTATAGCCTTCTTTTTCAAAATCATCAATTTCTACTTGATTTATAAACATAAGGTTACCAATATAAGTTGTTGGGTCAACATCAAGAATTGTATCATCATTTTTAGTGCAACTAATGATTGATAAAATAAATGCAAAGATAAATAAGGTTGTTTTTGTCAGTTTCATATTGTTTTTATTTAGTGTTTATTGTTGTAATAAATTAAGTTTTATAAAAGATCAATGGCTATTCAAGAAGCATGCCAGTCTGCTAAATATTTAATAATTAATGGTTGTGGTTTTAAATCGAGTTCTTGCTATGGTTGTTTTTGATAAAACGCTACTAAATACACGAAAAATTAAGTAATTGATATTGAGTGCTTAATGTTGTATATTTGAGTTTAACTATTAAAAAAATACTATACATGGAGAATTTATCTGCACAACACGATTCTAAAATAATGACGCCTAAAGAATGGGCATTAACAATTTTTTTAGCGTCATTACCAATAATTGGATTTATTCTGGTTTTGATTTGGGCTTTTGATAGTAATACTGATTTACAGAAAAAGAATTGGGCAAAAGGAACATTGCTGTTAATGGTAATTTATTTCATTATAGCGATGCTTTTCTTATTTATGTTCGGTGGTTTGGCTTTGTTAATGGGCTTAGGTAGTTAGAGTGGAATTGCAATTCCTAGACCAGTTCTTAAACCAGACCAACCTGTATTTACTTCTTGGTTTGAGTTGTTAATTAAATGAGCTTCGTTATTCTCTTTGAGTTTTAATTTACCACCAAAAACAAGGTCTAGACCAAGATTAGCTTTTAAAATCAAGAAAGAGAATGGATACTCATAATTTAATTGAATTCCAGCGCCAAAATCTATAGATTGAAATTTAATCATTTCTTGATTGACAGCTGAATTGATTTTAGAATAACTATCAATAGTTAAACTAGAAAACATAGAAAAAGCTTTAAAACCTATTCTGAAATTCTTCTTTTCAGGAGAAAGATTTAAATAATAAATTCCCCCAAAAGTAATTGCATTTAAAGATTCTTCTAATCTAATTACTCCTGAATAATCTGAATATGATAATTTACCACCTGTAGAATTATATCCTAAAAAAATAGCAACATTAGAATCTATAATTTCATAGCCAATAGTAAAACCAATATTTGCAGGAAAATCATCTGTAGTTTTTAAAGGGATTGGTGTTAAATCTGCTTTAAATTCTTGTTGAAAATTTGATAAAGAAGAGTGAGAAAATGAATTGTAATTTGTTTCAAGAAATATTTTTCCTTTTTGGGAGAATGCATTTGATGAGGCAAATAGTATAATTAAAACTAAAATATTTTTCATGTTAAAAAAAATTATCTAAATAAGATCCGTTTACAGAAATTAATCTGTTATTAATAAAAAAGACTTCATTTAATGTAGATGCTTTTATGAATTTTTTCTGATTATTATTAATGTCAAAAATGTATATAGCTTGGTCAGAATAAATATTCTGGATGCATATAATTTTTTCTTCTTCAGGTGAAAAGTAAAAACGATGTATGTACGAAGGTAATGAAGTAGCTATTGTGGTTGCTTTAGTGTTTATATCATACTCAAAAAGATTATTGTCTAGAAAATTCGTTTGTCCTCTATTATAATAGAGTTTTTTTGCTTTAAGATTAAAGTCTATTCCTTTAATTATATAGATTGATGGTGTTTCTAATACTTCTGTAATAATTGAATTTTTGTTTTTGTAAATTTTATGTTTAGCAAAAAAATACATTCCATTATTGGTAACGCCAAAATAGTTTTCTTTTTTTAAAGTGATAATTTTCTTTTTTGACACTGTCTCAAAAACTTCTATTGTTTGATTTTTGTTTGTGTTATCGATAAATAGAGTGCCTTCTCTAAACCTTATAATACTCCCGTTTTTTTGAGATGCATATTCCGAAATATTATATTCTGATATTATGGAAAGTGAATTAATATCTAAAACTATAGATTTTGAATTTAAATCAATAACTAGGTTATTATCTGAATTCTTAATTAAATTACCATAAATATTAGTTGAAGATGTAATTTTTGTTTTTTTAACCGTTTTTAATTCTTGAGGTTCTAATTCAGATATATATACATTATTTGCAGAAGAGTTTTGATTGTTAGGTTCAATTGATAATGCATAAAACATATCATTATGTTTAGAATAGATGATTTTTAAGAAACCATTTTTAGGAGCGTCAAATCTAGATCCCATTGTTGCACTTCCTTCAATAATCACAGGAGAATCACTGTTTTGGAAAATTGAGTTACTATTTACTTTGTAATTAACGATTTCACCAAAACCACCAACAAAGAAAATAGTTCTTTCACCTCCTCTAGCATCAAGAGCTATATTATAGTTTTTAAACCTAATATGAGGTTTGATATTATTATAAAGAGGATGTTTAGTCCACTTTATATTAGTTTCATTGTTTTTAATTTCTAAGTCTACTTTAAAAGTGTTAGGGAAGTTAAAAACTTTCTTTTTACTTATGGTTTGTGTGTGTGAATTTTTTACTTTGGTAGAATATGTGAGTTTTGAAGCAAAACTATATCTATCTGAGTAAACTCCATCAATGTAAAAATAGTCATGCATAATATATTGGCGAGTACCATACTCAGACTCTACTATTAAGGTTGGTGTTATTGACTTAAATAATTCATTTTCAAGCGCGTATGGTTTAAAATGAATTTTTATTGAGCCATTAACTATTTCTACTTTTTCAATTTCTAGAGGTAAATTATTATTTACATTAAAAGAGATGTTTTCTTCTTTTTTATATAGTTCGTAGCCGGCTAAATCTGCTAAGCTTTCAGAGCCAAGTCTAAAAATGTATTCGATTCTTAGAATGTGATTTCCGTTAGATAAATTTTTAATTTCTAAAGTGAAATTACCAGTTTTATTTGAATGATGATAAATAGCATTATTATCAACATAAAAATTAATCTGATATAGTAAGTTCTTGTCTGGGGCGCTATAATTATATTCGATTTTTCGAGGCTTAATTAAAGTGTCATTTTCGTTTAAATTAATTAGGCTAAGGCTAACAGTCGGTTGAGTTATTTCAATTTCTTTATAATAATCATTAGCAAATTCATATTCACACTTCGAGAAAAGAATTGCTATAGAAAATAGCAATAAGATATAGGAATGTTTTTTCATAATAATTTTCGCGCAAAATTTTCATCATCTATTCATTGAGAATAGATGACAGAATGGACTAAAAATCTCATGGGAAAGGTCTCTAGCAATTTTTTTTTGTAAATATAATTATTATAAAGTAATATGCAATAAGAATGGGCGTTAACAATTTTCTTAGCTTCTTTACCAATAATTGGATTTATTCTGGTGTTAATTTGAGCTTTTGGCAGTGATACTGATTTACAGAAAAAGAATTGGGCAAAAGGAACATTACTATTAATGGTAATCTATTTTATCATTGCAATGCTTTCCTTATTTATGGTCGGTGGTTTAGCTTTGTTGGCAGGCTTAATTAGTTAGAGAGAATTTACCATCAAAACAATATACAGTAGGAGTTACCTCTTTTATGATTGTTTTCTCTTCGGTTATTTTATAAAAGCCAGTCTCTAAATTGTAGTATAACTTACGGTTTTCTGTAAATACAGTTATATGTTGATCTGAATGTTTTGAGGAGTTTTCTTTGAGTGTACTTTGTTCAACTTCCGTAGTTTTTAGATGTTTTGATAGATCATCATCAAAAACAGAGTAGAATGAGCAAACACCTTTAATATCCCAGATATGATATCTAGAAAATTCATTTTCAGAAGTGGTATAGATGTCAAAATGGATGTCTTTAAGTGAGATTTTATATTGGTCTATTAAAAGGAAATTCTTTTCTATTTTAATGAACTGCTGATGTGTTTTTCCTTTTTTTTTGAATAGTCCATACATAAGCATTCCTGTCATAAGGAATAGAATAATGAGTTCTGTTGAGTTTTCTGAGAGGTTTGATAAACCATTGACGGAAATAATCCCAATTATTGCAGCAATAGCTATAAATATAGAGCATCCGCTTGCCAGTGATTCATAGCTTTTTGCCTTTCGTCCATTGTAAGAAAATAGCATATTAATTCAATTTAAAAGCAATCTGTTCTTTTTCTAATGTAGTTAGTAATTCGTTGGTGATTTTTACCTTGGTATTTCTACTTGGTAGATTCAATTCAATTTTCTCTTTAGCATCCCAAATGGTAAAATGAACATTTTGTTTTCCTCCATTAGTTACACATAAATGTTGTAATCCTCTTATTTTATCTTCAGTAACTTCATCAAGAGATAGTTTGAAGGTGATTTTTTTACACATTTCATCCATGATGTCATGTAGTAGTTTAAAATCGGTAAACTGTATTCTTGGTTCTCCTGCAATTCCGGTATCTTTATTTACCCAACCAGGTTTTACAATTGTTTTTACATATAAGAAAGAAGTTGGTACCAAGAAGTGTCTGAATTTCATGTATTCTTCACCAAACATTCTAAACTCATTGCTTTCTTTGTAATCTTCAATAATAAATGTTGCCCAGCCTTTCCCTGCTTTCGAAACTCTGTGTTGTACATCGGTAACAATCCCGGCAAAAGATAGGCTCATGCCTGCAACTTTTGCTAAATCTTCTTTAAAGTATGATAAGTTTGCGTTGCAAAACTTCAGTTCATTTTTAAAATCATCTAAAGGGTGTGCAGAAATATAGATGCCTACCACTTCTTTTTCTTTTCCAAGTGTTTCCATAGTTCCCCAAGTTTCACATTCTGGGATAATTGGCTCAGGAAGTTGAATATCTGATGCTTCTCCAAACAATGAAACCTGAGATGAGTTTTCACCATCTTGATATTTGTTCCCATATTTTAAGGCCTTCTCTAGAAATGTGGAACCTTTCTCATCAGTTACATAGTATTGAGCTCTATGCGTATCGGTAAAAGAATCAAATCCGCCCGCTAAAATCAATCCATCAAATGCTTTTTTATTGGCAACACGTAAATCTACACGTTTGGCAATGTCAAAAATAGAAGCAAAGTTTCCATTTTCTTTTCGTTCGTCAATAATAGCTTTTACAGCAGAGCTCCCAACCCCTTTAATTGCTGCCATTCCAAAACGAATATTTCCTTCGTTATTTACAGAGAACTTTGAATACGATTCATTAACATCTGGTCCTAAAACTGTAATTCCAGAGCGCTTACATTCTTCCATAAAGAAAGAAACTGCTTTAATATCGTTCATGTTATTTGATAACACAGAAGCCATGTATTCTGATGGGTAGTGTGCTTTTAAATACGCAGTTTGATAGGCAATCCAAGCATAACAAGTAGAGTGAGATTTGTTAAAGGCATAACTTGCAAATGCTTCCCAATCCTTCCAGATTTTCTCTAGTTTTTTAGCATCATGATCATTTTTAATTGCTTGCTCAATGAATTTAGGTTTCATTTTAGCAAGAACAGAAATTTGCTTTTTACCCATTGCCTTACGTAAAACATCGGCTTCACCTTTGGTGAAATTTGCTAGCTTCTGAGAAAGTAACATTACCTGCTCTTGGTAGACTGTAATTCCGTAGGTTTCAGCAAGGTATTCTTCCATTGCTGGTAAATCATACTCAATATCTTCCGTTCCATGTTTACGATTAATAAACGACGGAATGTATTCCATTGGTCCAGGTCTATACAATGCGTTCATGGCAATTAAATCTGCAAAAACTGTAGGCTTTAAAGCACGCATGTGTTTTTGCATCCCTGGAGATTCATATTGGAATATCCCTACGGTTTCTCCGCGCTGAAATAATTCGTATGTTTTCTCATCATCCAACGGGAAACTCTCTGGATCTAATTCGACACCATGTCTTGCTTTTACAATTTTTACTGTATGCTTAATTAGGGTTAACGTCTTTAATCCCAAGAAATCCATTTTTAGTAATCCAGCACTTTCAACAACAGAATTGTCAAACTGAGTTACATACATGTCAGAATCTTTGGCAACTGTAACTGGTACATAATTGGTGATGTCAGAAGGTGTAATAATCACTCCACACGCATGAATTCCGGTGTTTCTTACTGAGCCTTCTAAAATCCGTGCTTTGTTAATAGTCTCGGCACTTAAGTCATTCCCTTCTGAAAGTCTTTTTAATTCATTTACCAGTTCAATTTCTTCAGAACGTAGCTTCTCTTTTAATCCTTTTTCATCTAAAGAGAACATTTTCTTTAGTTTCATTCCAGGAATTAACTTGGCAATTCTATCGGCCTCAAAAAGAGGTAAATCTAATACCCTGGCAGTATCTCTAATAGAAGATTTTGCAGCCATCGTTCCGTAAGTGATAATCTGTGCTACTTGATTTGCACCATATTTGTCAATTACATAATCCATGACTCTTCCACGTCCTTCATCATCAAAATCAATATCAATATCTGGCATTGATACACGTTCTGGATTTAAGAAACGCTCAAAAAGTAAATCGTATTTAATCGGGTCTAGATTGGTAATCCATAAACAATAGGCAACTACTGACCCAGCTGCAGATCCACGCCCAGGACCAACAGAAACATCCATGTTTCTGGCTTCTCGTATAAAGTCTTCTACAATCAAAAAATAACCTGGATATCCAGTTTTTTCAATTACTTCTAGTTCAAAGTCTAAACGCTCACCAATAAGTTCGGTGATTTCTCCGTATCTTTTCTTAGCGCCTTCGTATGTTAGGTGTCGTAAGTAATTATTCTCACCACGTTTGCCTTTATCTTCTTGGTCTTTTACATCTTGAAATTCATCTGGAATATCAAATGCTGGTAATAAAACATCACGTGCTAATGTATATGGCTCCGTTTTGTCAACAACTTCTTGAATGTTGGTAATTGCTTCTGGCAAATCAACAAACAATTGTTTCATTTCATCTGAAGACTTGAAATAATATTCGTCGTTTGGTAATCCATATCTATAACCGCGTCCTCTTCCTTTTGGAGTGGCTTGTTTTTCGCCATCTTTTACACACAATAAAATATCATGGGCGTTGGCATCTTCTTTGTTTAGATAAAATGTATTGTTAGTCGCAACTGTTTTAATGTTGTGTTCTGTCGAAAATTTCAACAAAGTTTCGTTTACAATTTTTTCATCCTCTTGTCCATGACGCATCAATTCGATATAAAAATCGTCTTGAAATTGTTCTTTCCACCAAAGCAATGCTTCTTCAGCTTGCTTTTCTCCAATGTTTAAAATTTTACTAGGAACTTCTCCGTATAAATTCCCTGTTAAAACAATCAAATCTTCTTTATATTTTTTGATGATTTCTCTATCAATTCTAGGAATATAATAGAAACCATCAACAAAGGCAATTGAAGACATTTTTGCTAAATTGTGATATCCTTTTTTGTTTTTTGCAAGTATTACTACTTGATATCCATTGTCTTTTTTCGTTTTATCAAGGTGATCTGTACAGACATTAAATTCACATCCAACAATTGGTTTTATAATCGTTTCTGTAGGTTGTTCTCCTTTGTCTATGAGATCATCATTGGTGGCCTTTGCACCTTTATTATGATTTAAAACGGCACTTACAAAATGAAAGGCTGCCATCATGTTTCCAGTATCAGTTAGAGCAATTGCTGACTGATTATCTTTGGCTGCAGCTTTAACAATATTACCAATTTGAATGGTAGATTGTAGTACCGAATACTGTGTGTGATTGTGTAAATGTGCAAATTGAACATCTTTTAAAGCTTCAATAGATTGATTCGTTACCACTGTTGATGCAGCATCTTTTAGCTTTTCTAATCGTTGTCTAATTTTTTCACTTTCCCTTTTTAGGTTGATATGCTTTAGGCCAAGTACTTGAACTGGTTTAGGGTTTGCTTCTGAGAAATTTTTAAAATAACTCTCATCAACATCTAATTGTTCTTTGGTGAATTCTCGTAAACGAATCAATTCTAAGAAACAACGAGTTGTAGCCTCAACATCTGCAGTTGCATTATGCGCTTCTCCAAAGCCAGACCCAAATAAATGTTTGTGTAATTCAGTTAAGGTTGGGAGCTTGAATTTCCCATATCGTCCACCAGGAATTTGACACATTAATGCCGTTTTCTCAGTACAGGTATCTAAAATTGGGAGTGAAGAAAGTTTGCTCTCAACGCCTAATCTATGGAATTCACAACCCATAATATTAAGATCGAAATTTAAATTTTGACCAACAATAAATTTCGTTTTTCCTAATGCTTCATTAAAAAGGGATAATCCTTCTTCAAGTTGTATACCTTGTTCTTGTGCTAAATCTGTTGAGATTCCGTGAATTCTTTCTGCATCATACGGGATGTTAAATCCGTCTGGCTGAATTAAAAAATCGTTATGCTCTACAATATTTCCTAACTCATCATGCAGTTGCCATGCAATTTGTATACACCTTGGCCAGTTATCTATATCTGTAATTGGAGCATTCCAACTCTTCGGTAAACCGGTAGTTTCAGTGTCAAAAATTAAGTACATAAATGTGGTTTTTTTTGCTGTGGATTAGGAAGAGTAAAAATACATATTTATCCCTATAAAAAACAAAGAGAGTTGTTGGGTTTTATCAACAATTAGGATGTTGTTTGGGGGGATTTTAAATCATTGGTTTTTATCATTTTAGTTATGATAAAAAGTTGTACATTTGCGCCCACTTAGCACGAGATGCTAGGAATATTAATAATCAAGGTCGAGAACCTTAAAAAATTAACAAAAAATGTCAGTAAAAATTAGATTACAAAGACACGGTAAAAAAGGAAAACCATTTTACTCAATCGTAGCAGCAGATGCTCGTTCTAAAAGAGATGGTAAGTTCTTAGAAAAATTAGGAACTTATAATCCTAACGTTAACCCAGCAATCATTGAATTAGATATCGATGGAGCTGTAAGTTGGTTACAAAAAGGAGCACAACCTACAGATACTGCGAGAGCAATTTTATCTTACAAAGGTGCAATGTTAAAAAATCACTTAGCAGGAGG